>JAJDZM010000243.1 GCA_022824615.1 Candidatus Binatia bacterium
GAGCATTGAGAGATGAGGCGATGAGCTCGCTTCCCGCAGTTGTTCGACCGACTGCTGAGCAACTGACCCCCGCGCCTTTCTACCTCCTGTGCCCGGCCTGTTTCTGGAGCGGTCCGCCGCAGCCTCCCAGGCGTGGCTCTCTCATCATTGAAAGTCTCTTATGGGGATTCGGCGTGACAAGTATGGGACTGCTGCTGTTGGTGGGGCAGTTCGTTCAGCTCTTCGTTGCGCTATCGTGTCTGCCTGGTTTGGGATACTCGGTCTGGAGACGATCCCGCCGTTCCGCCGTCTGCCCCCAGTGCGGGAGCGGACCGCCGGTCCCTGAGGATACCGTGTATCCCCCAGCCTGCTCTCATTTCCTTTTTAGTACGGAGCCGAGGCGTGTGCCGGACGAAAACCCCAGGTGGTCGTCTGCGGGCAAAGGCCCGGCCCATCCTCCGATGCCACTTCTCGAGTCAGCACCAAAGAGCAGAGGGGTGCCAAGACAAGAGTCAGAGTCATACGCCCAGGGGAGGTGAGCAGCACTCCAAAAGGGGACATACCGTGCTCACCGTCTGGTATTCGGGAGCGGAGCAGGCGGGAACCCCATTGCTATGCGTGATCTCTGTCCCCTCCCCTCAACGAAAAGAGGCTCATATGTGGACTAACGTGACACATGCAACAAAGGACGTGACCGATTATCAGTTCCGTCGGCTCATTATCGATCTCGGACACGAGCATATTCAGCAGGAGGTCGTTCCCTGCCGCGATCTGGACGACTTCCTGGGCGGTATGGGGCGCGCGTTTCGCGTGCTCGAACACTATGACGTTGAGGACGCCTATGCTCCGGACGCGCCGCTGGTGATGAACCTGGGGGTGTTCTCCGGTACACCGCTGATGACGGGCTTGCGCGTGTTCTTCTCCGCCTACAGTCCGCTGAAAGTCGCCAATAACGGCAAGCCCTTTGCCATGTGGGCGACGGCGTCCGGAAAATTCGCCACAAAAGTTCTGGCTGCCAGTGTTGATGAAGTCATTTTTCTGGGACGGGCGACGCGTCCAGTGTTGCTGTTGATACGCCATACCAACGACGCTGGTCTGTCCCTCTCGCTCGAAGATGCGCGGAGCATCACCGGCATGACCACCCATGATAAAATTCTCTCCCTGACCGATCGGTACCAGGATGCGCACGTTGCCGTCATTGGCCCCGCCGGAGAACAGTGGCAACAGAACTGCTACGCGTCTATTGCCTGCAGTACGGTGAATCAAATCCACTCCCGTGACTGTAAGCCGCGATTTGCCGGTCGAGGTGGCATGGGCAGTATCATGGGATCTAAAAACCTGATCGCTATTGTCGCCCAGGCTCCCGACCGGACACGCGGTAAGCTCTCTCCCGCCCTGCTCGCGGCGAATAAAGAGATCAGTCGAGGCCCGGGATCAGTCAACTATCGCGATGCCAGGAAGGGCGGTAACGGTGGGACCTGGCGTAATGTCGCTGGCCTGCATCCGGTCGGGGCGTTACCCGAGAAGAATTTTTGGCCACAGGGCACCGAGCAGCCTGTGCCCCTGTATCGGGACTCGATGGAAGGGGCTTACTGTATTAAAGACGAGTCGTGTTTTCAGTGCGGCATTGCCTGCCATAAAAATATCTACTCCGTGCGCGAAGAGAACGGACGGCGCAAGCCTGGAAAATTTTATACGAAGTTTGATTATGAGCCCCTGGACCTGTTGACGGTGAACCTCGGCATATATGATCCGGAGCAGTCTCTCGAACTTGTCGAGCTGGTCGATCAGGTTGGCTTTGATGCGATTAGTCTGGGCGTCACCTTAGGGTATATTATGGACTATAATGCCCGTCATCCTGAGCAGCCGATTGTGGGTGGTCTATCGTTTGGCGATTTCGCAGCCACCCGTCACGTGATTGTTCAGGCCGCAGCCGGTGGGGTACCTGAGATCGGACGCGGAGTGAAACGCCTGTCCGAGCAACTGGGCGAACCTGCCTATGCCATGCACTGCAAGGGCCTGGAGCTGCCGGCCTATCTGCCAGAAACAAACCCGGGTTATCCGTTCGCTATTGCGGGCGGCCATATGGGGATGCGGACCTTCCTCCTGCTCGTGACCGAAGGGAAGACCGACCTTGATTACTGGGTCGATGCCATTGTGCGGCGTGGCATTTATTACACCCGGGATGATGTCATTGGACTCTGCAAATTTGCCGGAACGCCTGATGAGATAATTGAACCCGTTTTCCAGGACCTGTACGGAGTGACGGTCACGCGTGAGGATATGCAGCATGCAACCCAGCGTGCCTATCTTCGGGGGCTCTTATTGGAACGGAAGCAGGGCGCAACGCTGGACGATTATGTGTTGCCCGCTCGGGTCTATGAACAGAATCTACACGTCCAGTTACCACATTTTCTGACGCCAGACTTTTGGGACCAATTACGCGTGCGCGTTCTCCAGGCGTTTGAGGAACAAATCGTCTCCTATGGTCTGCGCCCGGCCGCCTGAATATGACGTTGTGACGCACTTTATCCGGCTGTCCAAGTCGCATACGGACCGTCGTCCTGTGCGGGCTATTGCCTTTGATCTCGACAGCACACTCACGCGGCCCTATCTGGACTTCACACGGCTCAGAGCCCAACTCGGCCTGCCCGAGGGCGATATCCTCCACTGGGCCGACTCCCTTCCGCCGCGCCAACGGTCCGAAGCCTTTGCCACTATTGAGGCGTTTGAACAAGACGGGGTCAATCATGTCGCCTGGAACGACGGCGCGCAGGAGACCTTAGCGGCGCTCCAGGCCCGCGGCCTGCCGGTCGCCATTATTACCCGCAACAGTCGGGCTTCGCTCACCGCGGTATGTGCGCACCTGGGTATCCGTGTCGACGTCCTGATTGCCCGAGAGGACGCAACTCCCAAGCCGGACCCGGCCTGTGTCCGGCTGGCAAGCGTCCGCCTGGGTGTTCGCGTGGAGACCCTGCTCATGGTAGGAGACTTTCGGCACGATACCGAGGCCGGCCGGGCGGCGGGTGCCATGACGGTCCTCCTGACCAACGGGAGAACGCCGACCTGGACGGTTGAGGCCGACCTGGTGATTCATCGCTTGCCCGAGCTCTTGACCTATATGGAAAAAGAGTAAACGTACCCGCTGGTAGACATGTAGATGTTGACACGTGAACTCTTTTCTGGACCATCAACATAATACAGGAGGACACCCATGGAATTTGCCATTGCCTACCCGGCTAAACCAGATGCGTGGAAAGATATTGCTGTGGCTGAAGACAACGGCTTCAGCCATGCCTGGCTGTACGACTCACAGATGATCTATAGCGATGTGTATGCGTGCATGGCGCTTGCCGCGGAGCACACCGCTACAATTGTTTTGGGGACTGGCGTCGCTATCCCGAGTAATCGTATCGCTCCGGTGACCGCCCACTCCATTGCCACCATCAATCAGCTCGCGCCCGGTCGGGTCATCCTCGGGCTGGGAACTGGATTCACCGGACGCAATACCATGGGCCTCCCGCCGGTCTCGCTCACAAGCATACGCCACTATATCGAGCAGTGCCGCAGCCTGCTCAAGGGAGAAGAGGTGCTCTTTCAAGACAACGAAGGCGATGGGTCTCGCCAACGCTGGATTCGTTTCCTGCATCAAGACCACGGCTATATCAATCTGGAAGATCCGATTCCGATTCACTTTGCGGCCAACGGGCCGAAAGCCCTGGAACTGACCGGAGAGATTGCAGACGGTTGGATTACGACCATTTCCTCTCCGGACACCTTACGCAAAAACCTGGCGGTGGTCGAAAAGGGCGCGGCTCGGGTTGGACGCTCAGCCCACGACCTGCCCAATGTCGCCCTGACCACAGCCTGCGTGCTGCAACCGGGTGAGTCGGCGGCCGCGCAGCGCGTCATGGACCGGGTTGGTCCGTTTGCCATTGTGGCCCTCCACGCCTTGTGGGAGCAGTCCGCGGTCACGGCTAATATGCCGCCCGCCATGGAGCCCCTCTATCAGGGCTTTGCCGACTATGTCGCGCAGATGCACACACCGGAAGACCGGCGCTATCTCGAAGTCCACGAGGGCCACCTGATCTACCTCAAGCCGGGGGAGGAACGCTACTGCAACGAAGACCTGATTCGTGGGATGACGTTGACGGGGACGGGCGAAGAGATCATTGCCCGGCTCAAGGCGCTCGAAGCTGCCGGCCTCAAGCAGGTAGCCATTCAGGTGGTGAACAATGGCCGCGAAATGATCGAAGAATTCAGCCGCGAGGTCATTGCGAAATACTAGGTGGACTATGACACGAGACTCCGTCACGCTTGGTATCGCCATTTCTCTGAGTGGCCGCTATGCCCTGCTTGGGCGTCAGGTCCTGGAAGGACTGGAGTGCTATATCCGCGATGTGAACGCCGTCGGTGGGATGCGGCTCGGGTCCGAAAATCGAAAACTCCCCGTCTCTCTGATTGTCGAAGACGACGAAAGCGACGAGACGAAAGTCCGCAGTCTAACCGAGAAGTTGATCGCCGACGATAAGGTTGATCTGCTGATGGGGCCCTACGGCAGCGGGCTGACCCTGGCCGCCGCAGAGACGGCCGAGGCCGCCCAGCAGGTGTTATGGAACCATAGCGGGTCGGCCGACGAAATTTTCGAGTGTAATCTCTCCTGGGTCGTGGGTCTGTTGAGTCCTGCGTCTCAGTACCTTTGCGCCATTCTCGAACTGCTGACAACGCTCGACCCTGAGGCAAAACGGGTGGCCTTATTGAGCGCCAAAACCGGCTTTGCCACCGATATGGCCAGCGGCGCACTGGCCTGGATTCAAGCGCACGGCCTGACGCTCACCAGCCACCAATTGTATCGGTCCGGTCTCGATGATTTCAGCCCGTTGCTCAACCCGCTCAAGGACGACCCGCCGGACTGGCTGCTCAGCGTTGGCCGCGTCGAGGACGACCTGCGGCTGGGCCGGCAGTTGTGTGACCTGCGGCCCCGGCTCAAGGCCGCCGGGCTGGTGGTGGCGGCCATTACGCGTTTTAAGGCTGAGCTCGGCGAGCGGGCGGACGGATTTCTGGCGCCGAGCCAGTGGGAGCCGCAAGTGGAGTACGGGGTGGACTGCGGTCCGTCAGAAAGTGAATTTCTGACCCATTACCTCAAGGGCGCAACCGTGCCCATCGACTATCCGGCCGCCCAGGGGTATGCCGCCGGCGTCATTGCTCAGCGCTGCGTCGAGGAAGTCGGCGGCGTGGACCAACACGCCCTGCGCACGGCTGCGAGTCGTCTGCGGTGTACGACCTTCTACGGGCCGTATGCTATTGACGCGCAGACCGGCCGCCAGACCGCTCATCCCATGCTGGTCACCCAGTGGCAGAAGGGCCGCAAGGAAATCGTATGGCCGCGCACAGTGGCCGAGGCCCAGCCGGTCTATCCGGGACCGTTGTGGGAGTAGATGGATGCAGGAGCAATGTTCTGGGAGATAAACCCGCCCCATAATTGAACTTGCTCTCCGCCTTGGTTACACTTCCATAGAGTTGGGCTAGGGAAAGAGTGTAACTATCAGTTACTTATTTCAACAAGGGTCCCTTGAAGAAAGGAGAACGTGAAATGAGTCACATAAGAGCCGAGTATATCTGGATAGACGGCAACAAGCCGACTGCCACCTTACGTTCAAAAACAAAAATACTTGATGGGCCCATTAGCAGTCTTGAGGACATTCCTCTATGGGGATTCGACGGTTCAAGCACCATGCAGGCCGTAGGGCATGACAGCGATCGCCTGCTTCGCCCCATTTACTATGCACCCGACCCCATCCGTCGCGGCGACAATATCTTGGTCATGAACGAGGTGCGGCTCCCGGATGGGTCCGTGCACGAGTCCAACACGCGAGCCCACCTGGTGAAGCTGCAAGACAAGTATAAAGACCACGAACCCTGGTTCGGCATTGAGCAGGAGTATACGTTTTTCCGAGGCCGCTCGCCCCTGGGTTGGCCGGAGGGTGGCTATCCCGCGCCTCAGGGACCGTTCTATTGCGGTGTTGGTGCCGATGAGGTCTTTGGTCGAGAAATTGTTGAGGCTCATATGAATGCCTGTCTGGAAGCTGGGCTAGCCCTCTCCGGCATCAATGCCGAGGTCATGCCCGGACAGTGGGAGTTTCAGATCGGCCCTCTGGGGATTCCTGAGGTGGCGGATCAATTATGGATCGCCCGCTGGCTGCTGTATCGCATCGCCGAAGATTCTGGGGTCAATGCCACGCTGCATCCCAAACCGATCAAAGGCGATTGGAACGGCGCGGGTGCCCACACGAATTTCAGCACCAAAGCCATGCGCGCGGAGGGCGGCCTGCGGGTAGTGAGAGCCGCCTGCGAGGCGCTGGAAAAACGACACGAGGAACATATTGCCGTGTACGGTGCCCACAACGAAGAACGCCTCACCGGCCTGCATGAGACGTGCAGCATCCACGAATTTCGCTACGGCATCAGTGACCGGGGAGCCTCGGTCCGTATTCCGATGGCCACGGCCAACGAGGGACGCGGCTATTTGGAAGATCGCCGCCCGGCCGCCAATATGGACCCCTATCAGGTCTGTGCCGCGCTGCTCGAAACAACCTGCGGCTGAGCCCGGAGATAACACCCCTACGTTCTCGCCCGCTCTGAGGATCGCTATGCTACACACGCCAATCTGCCAGGACCTTGGAATCACCTATCCAATTTTCTCCGTGGGCATGGGCGGTGAGATGGCCGGGCCGCCGCTCACGGCTGCGGTGTCCAACGCCGGCGGGTGTGGCGTCTTGGGTATGGGTGGTTTGCCCGCGCCTTATATCCAGGAACAAATCCGGCAGGTCCGTGCGCTGACCACGCAGCCCTTTGGCGTCAATATCATTCTTCCTCTGCTGCAAGAGGGACAGATTGAAACCTGCTTCACCGAAGCCGTTCCCCTGCTCGTCCTCTTCTGGGGTGACCCTGAACCCTATGTCAAAGAGGCCCATC
>JAJDZM010000185.1 GCA_022824615.1 Candidatus Binatia bacterium
GTTTTGGTGGCGGAGGAAGCGGCCGTCATCGACTTGATGTCCGGCGGGCGCTTCTGCCTCGGGCTGGTGCAGGGCTACCGTGCGGTCGAATACGACGGCTGGGGGATCTCGACCAGTGAGCGCGGATCACGCCTGAGCGAAGGCGTGGACATCATTCGCAAGTGCTGGCAGGGTGAGACCTTCAGCTATGATGGCGAGTTCTGGAAATACTCCAATATCACGCCGGACCCACCGCCCGCGCATGATATCCCGATCCTCTATGGTGCCCGCGCGCCCGTCGGTCTGCGCCGTGCGGCGAGAGATCGCGTCGGAATTCTCTCACAAGGACCAGGCATGGAATCCCCCAAGCTCTACGCGGAGGAATGCAAGAAGCTCGGCTGGGGACCGGGGGACGTGCGCCACCTTCGCTACTTCGTCGTTTCCGAGGAGCCCGAGAAAACCTGGGCTGAATTGAAACCCTATGCCGAGAACATGATGAAGGTCTACGACAAATGGTTTCAGAATTCGAAGGATCGCGGTGTGACCCAGGTAATCGGTGACGAGCTCAACGCGGATGATTTGCTGGAGGACGACCTCTACATCGTCGGCACGCCCGAGCACGCGATCGAACGCGTGAACAAGCTCAAGGCAGATTACCCCGATATCCACGAGGTGTGGGGCCTGTGGCACTTCCCGGGTCTGGCGCACGAAAAGGTGGCCGCGTCGCTCGAATTGTTTGCCAACAAGGTCATGCCCTATATTCGCTGAGAGGAGGTTTCCAATGTCAAGACAACCGTATGATGCTCCCGACTGGTCGCTGGTGCCCGGCCATACCGCTGTGGTCCTGATCGACCTACAGAACGACGTTCTTTCGGACGACGGCTGGTACGCGAAGAGCGGCGTCGACATCTCCCACATGCAACGCGTCATTGAGCCGACCAAGCGCATGCTGGACGGTGCTCGCGCCAAGGGTATGCCGGTGATATGGACCACCCACGGCCTGCACAACGAGATCGATGCCGGAGTCTTCTGGGATACTCGGCCGTTTCTCCACGGCGGCGGCTTCCGCGTCGGCTCCTGGGGCCACGGCATATACGACGAGTACGAAGTGCTCCCCGACGAGTGGATCGTGGACAAGCGGCGCTTGAGTGCGTTCTTCAACACCGAGCTCGACACGATCCTAAAGGGGCTCGCGGTCGAGACCCTGATCATCTCGGGCGTGCTTACGAATCAATGCGTCGCCGGCACCACCAAGGACGCGATGTACCGCGACTATAAGGCCATCATGATCGAGGACTGCTGCGGCACGACCTTACCCGAGCTGCACGCCCCGACCATCAGGATGTGCGAAGTTGGTTGGGGTGCCGTGTGGAGTCTTGAGCAGTTGCTCGAGGCCTTCAAGCAACTGCCCGAACCCTCGACCCGTGTTGCGTGATCAGGTGACGGTACGGTGAGCACAATCAGGAAGGAAGCTACCGTCGAGGATCTCACGACGGCGGGTGCGGCGCTCGAGGACGCCCCGCGCAAACTCGATCCGACCACCTTTGCGGTGGTCTTTAACGCCCTCAATGCGATCGTCAAGGAGATGTCGTTGACCTTCGAATACTCCGCGTGGTCGTCGATCATCGCCGAGGCGCGGGATTTCTCCTGCGCGGTCTACGATGCGGAGATCTCGCCGAACGCACTGTGCGTGTTCGACGGGTTGCCCATTCACGTCAACGCGCAGCCCGTCGCGATCGGCGAGATCGCGAAATTCTTCGGCCCCGAGGATCTCCACGACGGCGATTTGATCCTTGTCAACAGCGCCTATTACGGCAATACGCATCTGGGCGATTTCGTGCTCGCCACACCCGTCTTCTACAAGGGTGAGCATCTGTTCTGGTCGGCGGCGACTGGGCACCACATGGACGTCGGCTCAGCGTATCGTACCAGCGTGCCGACCTACGCTACCGATATTTGGAGTGAGGGCCTGCAGATCTCGCCCTTGAAGATCGCCGACCGCGGCGAGATGCGAAAGGATGTCCTGAACTTCTTGTTGGAAAACGTCCGCTACCGCGACTTCATCTACGGCGATCTGATGTCACAGATCGGTTCGGCGAAAACCGGTAAGAAGCGCCTGCTGGAGCTCCTGGACACCTGGGGTACCGATACGCTCAAGCGCTTCTCGCGCGAGATCATCGAGTACGCCGACCGGCGCACACGCGAAGAGCTCGAAACCTGGCCGGACGGAATCTACGAGTCCGAAGCCTGGGTCGATTCGGACGGCTACGGGCGCACCGATATCGCGATTCGCTGCAAGCTGACCATCGATGGCCACAAGCTCAGCGTCGATTTCGAAGGCTCCGATCCACAGGGGCGCGGTGGCGTGAACGCGGGCTGGGCGACCTGCCGCAATTCGGTGTCGACCGCGATCCTCATGTGCATCGATCCCAGCATCCCGCATAACGAGGGGTGCCTGCAACACATCGAGGTCAAGGCGCCGAAGGGCACCATCGTTAACGCCGAATGGCCGGGACCGACTGCCGCGGCGACCATTGTGCCGGCCGATTCGATCACCGACGCGGTGTGGAAGTGTCTCGCACAAGCGATCCCGGAGAAGGTCGTTGCCGGTTGCGGACACGTGACGCCGAACTGTGTGACGACCGGAATCGACCGACGCGTCGAAGGCGTCGAGAAACCCTTCGGCGTGATCCTCTTCAACGGCAGCTCCGGCGGGGGCGCGTCGGCAACCTCCGACGGCTGGCCGTTTCTGGTCACGCCCGGCACCGTGGGCGGGCTGCGCTTTGCCCCGATCGAGATCATCGAGCTGCACTTCCCGCTCGTGGTGAAGGAATACCAGGTCCGTACCGATTCGATGGGCGCCGGCAAGCATTGCGGCGGTCCGGGCCTGAATTTCTTTGTGACGCCGCGTGGCACCGGCCAGATCGACAATTATGGGTACGGCGACGGCATGTCCAATCCGCCGTTCGGCTTGTTCGGTGGCAAGCCGGGTGACGGTGGCGCGCTGTACCGCGTGGACAAGGACGGCAAGAAGTATATTGTGAGTGCGTCATCGTACTTCCGTACGCGTGAAGGCGAGATATGGTGCGCGGTCTCGACCGGTGGCGGCGGTTACGGCAATCCACTCGATCGCCCGACGGATAAAGTCACGCGCGACGCGCGCGACAAGTTCATCAGCGTCGAAACCGCGCGCAACGATTACGGTGTCGTGCTCGATCCGGAAACCTTCACGGTAGACGAAACGGCCACCAAGGCGTTACGCGCCAAGATGCGGGTGGGTCAGACCATCGAGATCATCGATCCGCCCGGGCCGAATGCGGGGACGTACTTCCGCTCCCTCCTCGGACCGGGAGACGAGTACGCGCTCAATCCGCTGCCGCCGGAGGATGCGGACGCTACACTCTAACTCCCGCTCCGACGACCAGGAAACCGGCATTCATGGGCATGCGCCTCGGCATCGATATCGGCGGCACGTTCACCGATTTCATCCTCGCGACCGAGGCGGGTGGCCTCGAGGTCTGGAAGACGCCGAGCACGCCGACGGCGCCCGAGCAGGCCGTCTTCGACGGCGTACGGGACCTCGCTCAGCAACAGGGCCTGGACGTCGCGCAATTCGTCTCACGGTGCGACCACATCATCCACGGCACCACCATCGCCACCAATACCATCATCAATCGCAGTGGCCCCAAGATGGGGATCCTTCACACCGAGGGATTCCGCGACATCCTGTACCTTCGCGACGGACACAAACCGGAACGCTACAACCTCCAGCTCTTGCCTCCCGAGCCGCTGATCCCACGCCACCTGCGCTTGGGCGTATCCGAACGCATGCTCTATACCGGCGAAGTCGAGGAAGCGCTCGACGAAGACAGCGTGCGGCGCGCGCTCGCCCATTTTAAGGAGGAAGGCGTGAACTCGGTCGCCGTGTGCCTGATGTGGTCGATGATCAATCCTGCGCACGAAAGGCGCATCGAGGCGCTCCTCGCCGAGGAAATGCCCGACGTCTATACA
Organism: Candidatus Binatia bacterium; assembly: GCA_022824615.1. GTDB lineage: Bacteria > Desulfobacterota > Binatia > Bin18 > Bin18 > Bin18. The sequence continues at coordinate 3,991 of JAJDZM010000185.1, forward strand.
GCGTTGAGCACCGACATCCTGCCCCGAATCCGGGAATACCCGAGGGCCTGTGCCACGGTATTGAGCGCCTACGTCGGTCCCGCGATCAAAGACTATCTGACCAAGATCGCCAAGTTCTTTCGTGACAACGGCTATCAGAAGGATCTCTTGATCATGCAGGTCACCGGCGGATCGGCACGCGTGTCCGAGATCCAGAAGCGGCCGGTGCTCGCGGTCGGCTCGGGGCCTGCGGCGGGCCCGCCGGCGAGTGTATTCATCGGTCACCGCCACGGCGAGGGAAATCAAATGCTGATCGAGATGGGCGGTACGAGCTTCGAGGTGTCCATGATTACGGGCGGCGAGATCCCGATGAGCACGGATATGGAGATCGCGGGCTTTCCGCTCGGCGTGGCCGCCGTCGACATCCATTCGATCGGGGCGGGCGGCGGGAGCATGGCGTGGATCGATCCCGGCGGCATGCTGCGCGTAGGACCGCAAAGTGCCGGCGCCGCGCCGGGGCCCGCGTGTTATGGTCAGGGCGGCACGGCGCCGACCGTCACCGACGCAAACCTGCTCCTCGGCTATATCAATCCCAAGAATTTTCTCGGTGGACGGATGACGCTCGACCGCGCAGCAGCCGAACACGCGTTGACGGCCATCGGCGACCATCTCGACATGAGCGCGGTCGAAACAGCGGCGGCGATCTACCGAATCATCAACACCGAGATGGTCGGCGCGATGCGCGCGGTGTCGGTCATGCGCGGGGTCGATCCGCGCGGCTATACCGTTGTTGTCGGCGGCGGAGCCGGCGGCGCGCACGCTGCAAAGATCGCGCAGGAACTCGGGGTCAGCAAGGCCATCTGCCCGACCATCGCCGGTGGGTTGTGCGCGTTCGGCATGCTCGCCGCCGATGTCGGACACGCCTACCTCACGACGCGACCGATGAATACCGGGGACATGGATATCAGTGCCGTTAACGCGATCTACGACGAGATGGAGGCGCAGGCCCGGGCGGAGCTCAAGGCGCAGGGCTTCGCGGCCGAGGACATCAAGACAACACGGTTTGCCGACGCAAAATATCCCTACCAGACGCACGAGATCATCGTGCCAATCCCGAGCGGTCCGCTCGGCGAGGACGACATCGAACACTTGGCCAACTCATTCCACGATAGCCACGAACGCCTCTACACTTATTGCCTGCGCGATATGCCGGTCGACATGAACGGCTGGCGGGTTACCGCGACGGGTCGCCTGCCGTCGCTGCTGCTGGAAGAGCAGACGCTGGGTCCTGACAATCCGTCACCGGCAAAGTCGGGCAGGCGGCCGCTCTACTTTCCCGAGTACGACGGTTTCACCGACACGAATATCTACGCGGGCCAAGCCCTCGAACCCGGCATGACGGTACAGGGTCCGTCCGTCGTCGAGCTACCGACCACGACGATTGTCGTCTTTCCCGGCCATATCTTGAGAGTCTCCACACACGGCGACTTTGACATCGAGATCCCGCAGTAATTTAGCCGTGGTCCTGCGATAACGAAGAAGGATGAAGGGACGGGAGGAGAGATGGGAGCAGCAGTACCAACAGGAGCGCGCCAGCCCCACCGACGAGATACGGCGCGTTAATCCCAGCTTGTTCGAGGAGAGCTCCGGTCATCAAGCTGGAACACCCCCCGCCCAAGCCCATACTGATCATGCTAAACAGAGCCTGGCCGGTAGAGCGCAGTTGGGGTGGGATGGTTGCTTCGAGATAGAGCGGTCCCCCCAGGAAGAGCCCGGTGACCGTCAGGGCATGGAGAACCTGGACCGGGTAGAGTAGCGGGAGGGCGGTCACTTGACTGAGGAAAAGCCAACGGATGGCACCGGCACCGATTCCCACAGCCAGGAGTCCACGCGCACCGAGGCGACGGACACTCGTTCCCAGTAAGGTCATGAAGACAATCTCCGGGATAAGCATCACACACCACATGTTGCGAATGGTCTCGATATCGCCCCCTCGGTCACGGATATAAATGGGAAAGATATCCATCGGACCATGGAGAAAGAAAAAGGCCAGAAATCCAACCAGGGTCACGCGCAGGAACGGGCCCTGAGAGAGGAGGCTACGCCATTCGCCTTGCAGAGCGCGCAGCGCAACCGGCCCACGGTGGGGAAGAGTAAGCGCTGAGACGCTTGCACACAGGGTGAGACCAGCGGCCAGCGGGAAGAGAATCCCAAGCTGGGGTTCTGACGGCAGACCAAGCTGTGTTGTCTGGAAGATTGTCGGCGAGGGGATGGAGGCCAACAGCCACGGAAAGCCAAGCACGGCGCAGAAAAACCCGAGAGTTCCAAACGCTCTGATAATGCCAAAGGCATGTTGACTGCCCTGTAACACTGCCAGGCTTACCGAAACCGTCATGGGAATAAGGGCACGAGAAAAAAAGGCGAACAGAACTGTGATACCCACCAGAGCCAGAAAGCTCTCCACACAGCCAAGCAGGAAATACCCGGCTGCCGAACCCGCAGCCAACACAGCCAGGACGCGAATCCGCAGCCCACTCCGGTCCGCAACAATGCCCCACAGGGGCTGAACAAAGAAACCGACCAGGGGCAGGGTGGCAAAGACAACACCTACCTGAAACCCGTTAAGGCCAATGTTCTCACGTAAATACAGGCCGTAGTAGGGGAAAAAAACTCCGAGAGCCCCCATGATCAAAAACCAGAAGAGGGCCAAGGGAGTGGCTTGGCGGAGGTGGGTGTTCATGGCGGTTGGGAGCCACTGGAAGGAACGGACAACCGGAACACAAAAGTGCAGGGGACGGTCCCGCCGTGCCTCACTTTACACGTAATCGTCCGCGCGCTGCCGATTCTGCGGACACGAGGCGCAGCCTGCTTTCTCATGTTTGGGCCAGAGCACGCGGCCAACGTATAAGATGGCCACGACAATAACCGGGAATATCAGCAGCGTTTGGAAATCCATGGGTTACCCAATCAGCCGACTGCCTATTTGATACACCGCCAGCGCTCCAAGATACGCCAGACTCGTCATATAGACAAATGTCAAGAGCGGATAGCCCCAGGAATTCGTCTCGCGCTTGATAGTCGCCAGGGTGGCACCGCACTGACAGCACAGGGCAAAAAAGACCATGATCGAAATCGCCACAACCGGTGTATACACCGGTCGGCCGTCCGGCCAGCGCTCCGCCCGCATGGCCTGGCGTAACTCGACGCTCTCTTCATCCTGGCCGGCGCCCAGATTATAGATCGTCCCGAGGGCGGCAATAATCACCTCACGGGCCGGAAAACTCGCCAGCGTGGCCATGCCGATTTTCCAGTCCCAGCCCAATGGCTGAACAAACGGTTCAATCGCCCGTCCGGCCTGCCCGAGATAACTCTCGCGCAAACGAATGCCGGCCGCTTCACTCTCAAGCAGCGCCAACTCGGCTTCCGTGGCAGTCGCCCGGCGGGTCTCAAACTCCTCTGAGACAATATCCTGATTCGGATAATAGGAGAGGGCCCAGACCAGGATCGTCGTGGCCAGGATGATGCTGCCGGCACGCTTGAGAAAGGCCATGCTACGGTCGTACATGCGAAACAGGATCACCCGCCAGGCCGGCAGCTTAAAGGGCGGCAGTTCCATGAGAAAAGGCACAGCCTCACCACTCAGCAGCGTCCGCTTGAGTATCCAGGCAATGGGGGGGGCAACAAGCAGGCCGAGACAATACATGCAAAAGAGCGTCAGCCCCTGCAAGCCAAAAATGCCCCATACGGTCTGGGCTGGGATAAAAGCCGAGATCAACAGTACATAGACGGGCAGCCGCGCACTACAGCTCATCAGGGGCGCGATAAGAATGGTTGCAATCCGGTCACGCTGATTGTCAATGGTTCGGGCCGCCATAATGCCTGGAATTGCGCAGGCGAAAGAGGAGAGCAGCGGAATAAAGCTCCGCCCCGACAGTCCAAAGCCGGCCATCACCCGATCCATCAGAAAGGCCGCTCGCGCCATATAGCCGGAATCTTCAAGGATGGCGATCAAACCGAACAGAATCGCAATCTGCGGGACAAACACCACAACCGCGCCCACTCCGCCGATTACGCCATCGACCATCAGGCTTTGCAGCGGGCCCTCGGGCAGCGCGCTGCCGACCCAGGGGCCGAGTGCCGAAAAGACGGTGTCAATGCTGTCCATAAGAGGCAGCGCCCAGGAAAAAATCGACTGAAAGGTCACGCCCATAACGGTCAGAAAAATCACCAGCCCCCAGACCTTATGGGTGACGAGGGAGTCAATCAGCTCGGACCAATCGGTCCGGTCACGGCCCAGGCTGGACGAAGAGCGACGCGCGTCCGCCACGACCTGGGCGATCCATGCATAGCGACTATCCACTTCCATCTGTGGGAGTTGGACCGCGTCAGCGGCCAAACGCTGGCGGGCCGCCTGGACGGAGTCCTGCACCTGCGCTCCGTATTGCCGGGTGAGGTCCTGCTCAACCATGCCACCGGTGTCGATCAGCAGCCGCTCAACCAGAAAGTGGGGGAAGCGGGCAGTCGGATGGGCCTGAGTGAGTTGCCGGGCCAGCGCCTGGGCCTCTTGCGTGAATGCTTCGGGAAACATAACGGGCCGGGGTGGGGAGACGGTTGCGTTGAGCGTATCGCACAAGGTCTGACGGAGGTGATCGATCCCCCGACGTTTGGTGGCTTGCACCGGGACAACGCGCACTCCCAAGCGTTTCTCAAGAGCAGCAATATCGATATGCAGGCCCTGCTTTTCCGCCAGATCGAGCATGGTCAGCGCGATGACGCAGGGCAGCCCGATATCCATGATCTGGGTCGCAATATACAGATTGCGATCAAGGTTCGTGGCATCGACCACGCACAGGACAACATCCGGCGTGACTGCTTCGTCGCCGGAGCCGAGCAGGACGGAGACCGCTACCATCTCATCCGGCGCGCGGGGCGCAAGCGAATAGACTCCCGGTAGGTCAACCGCGAGAAACCGGACGCCATTCTGACGAAACTCTCCGAGTGCACTTTCGACGGTTACCCCAGGATAATTCCCGGTGTGCTGGCTGAGTCCGGTGAGGGCGTTAAAGAGGGTTGTCTTGCCCGTATTGGGATTCCCAATCACCGCAACCCGATAAGAAGCGGCACCGGGGGTGGCGGTGGTACGAGCAGACGAAGCGGTTGGTGTTTCGACATCCATAGCGGCAGGGCAAGGCATATACTAGGGTAGCCTACTCCTCATTTTCATTGTTCGGCAAGACGGACCCGTTTGGCCTCGTGGAGCCGGAGCGCGAGGGAAAAGCCTCGAATACGTATTTGCATGGGATCACCCAGCGGCGCAAAACGGATGACCTGCACGGTCTGACCGCTGGTAAAGCCGAGTTCAGCCAGCCGCTGGGAAATGCCGTCTGTGCCCGTGACAGAGTGAATACGTCCCTGCTCTTCGGGGCCGAGGTCGGCCAGTGTTTTCATAAGATACTAGCAGTAGGGGCTTTCGTTCAGGTAGGTCCGGTCCTCTCTAGATGAAATTGATAGTCAATTTCAATTATAGACACAAGCCCCTATCTACTGGGCCCGCTATCGAACTCTGGTTCAATTCCAACACGCCACCCGTTGGAGCAGACCGAGGCAGAACCGCCCTAGCGCGCATTCCCGTGCATGATAGCGTGGGCTCGAGAATGCTGAAAAGAAAAGGACTGGGCATGGCAAAAGTGACGATCCGCGCCTTAAAGAACGGTCCTTATGAAGTACGCGGAGAACCCAGCCTCATGGACAGGAGGGGGGGGAAGTACCGGGGACAAAAAGATCCCCTGTATTTATGTCGGTGCGGCAAGTCCAAAAACAAGCCGTACTGTGACGGCAGCCACATAGAAGTAGGTTTTCGGGCAGAGGAGCGCGCACCCGTATCGGTGCCTAAGTAGCTATTCTTTCGGTAGGAACTTCATCCTTCATATCCCCACCCACATCCTCTGACTGTGGCACTTGACAAATATCGCTCTGAAGGATAAAAATATTCAGTTGAAATTGAATATCAATTTCAACTGAATCTGCACCAGGCCCACGGCCCTTGAGCCTCGCGCCCGCAGTCGTCGTCGCTGCGGGCTTTTTTTGTGCAAAGTCGAATACGGGCCGCAGGTTCGTTGTTTTCGCTCTGCAAGGTTTGGTGTTGGGCCTTGCAGCTGGCCCCGGGGCATCCCTCCTACAGCCCCGGGGCTCCTCCCCATAGACCCAGGACCGGCCAGACCACCCCTGAAGGGTTCCCGTCTTTTCAGTGACGAAGGATATTGAAATGGACCCTGTAACATGTTGAGGTTTATTGAAGAGATTTTTATGTGTTCGCAAGTGGGTAGAGGATTTGTCGGTGCAAGTCTTCGGACTGCACGGTCTGGAGAAAGGCGTAGGGAGTGACACGCGTCCTGGAATTGGCCAACAGCGCCGCCAACGATAACGGAGGAATAGGTGATGTCTGATTCCAACGACAAGGCATACTATCCCAAAGATACCAAACGCCTCGTTGCCGTGACCGGTGCTGCGGGTTTTCTCGGGAGCCATATATGCCGCGCCTTGCTGCGGTGCGGGTATACGGTGCGTGCCGTTACGCGCCAGGGCAGCAGTCGCAAATTTCCCGATGACCTGAGCAAGCGGGTCGAATTATGGCCTGCTGATGTTCGAAATGTCGAATCGTTGAACTCGGCATTCCAAAATGCTGATGTAGTCGTACACAATGCTGCGATTGTGACGATTGGCGCTGATCCCGAGGATTTGGTCCGGGCGGTCAACCTGACGGGTACTCGAAACGCGATTAAAGCATGTGTTGGCAACGGCGTACGCAGGCTGGTGTACATCGGTTCCATACACGCATTCAGCCCGTTGCGTGGAAGGGTCTTAGACGCTGATTCAAAGCTGGGACAGCATTCCAAAATTCCCTATACGGTCACAAAAACCGAAGCGCATGGCAGCGTGCTCGAAGCGGCGAGGAGTGGTCGGATCAATGCATCTGTTATCTGCCCTTCGAGTCTTATCGGTCCCGGCGATACGGAGCCGACCCTCGTTGGTGACATGTTGCTCGCCATCGCGCAAAAGCGGTTGCCGTGTCTCATCGATGAGGGATTCTGGTGGAGCGATGTGCGAGATGTGGCGGCCGCTATCGCAAATGCGGTGGGGCAGAGCGAAGGTCATGGTGAAGTGTATTTTACTGTGGGTCGATACGCAAAGATTATTGAACTGGCGCGTCTGTGTTCCCACATTCTGGGGCGTCGTGTGACACGCCCTGCCGTGCCCTATTTTCTGGCTCTGGCGGGTTTACCTTTTATTCAACTGTATGCTGCGATGAAAGACCAACCGCCTCTTTACTCGAGAAATTCGCTTGACCTTTTGCGCGACTGTCCGGTGTCTGTTGATGAGTCCTCGGCGAGGAGACAATTGGGATATGAATCTCGACCACTTGAAGAATCGATCCGCGATGCCCTCAATTGGTTCAAAGAGCGGGGAATGGGTTTGTGAGCGGGGAATTCTCCGCATTTGAGGTCCTCGCCGGGATTTGGGTGGGGCTGTCGCCGTTGGCACTGATCGCGGGTTTGGTGAAGTGGGACCCGGTGGAGCGCGTTGGGGGCACGGGTATCGGGCCTCGTATCAACAGCCGCTGGGGGTGGTTTGTCATGGAGGTGCCCGCGCTGCTTACCTTCCCGGGTATATACTTTTTCAGTCCGCACCATCATTTTGTCGGCAATACAGTGGTCGCTCTATGGGTCGCGCACTACACCCATCGAGCGCTGATATGGCCGTGGATTGTTCCACGACGCGATAGCAAGATGCGAGTCATGCTGTGCGTGTCCGGCATAGTTTTCAATGTACTCAACGGCGGCTTATGGGGATGGTTTATGGGATACATCGCCGATTATGCCAACGATTGGGTGACCGACCCGCGATTTGTCATCGGTATGACGTTGGCAATAAGCGGCGGCGCGTTGAATATCTGGTCTGACTATCGTCTCTGGCGGTTGCGTATGGATAACGGTGGCAAATACGTCATTCCCCGCGGCGGTGTTTTCAATCTCGTGTCATGCCCCAATCTTTTGGGCGAAATAATCGAATGGATCGGCTTCGCGCCGTTGAGCTGGTCGCTGCCGGGTCTCGCGTTTGCCCTGTGGACAATTGCAAACATGGTGCCGAGGGCACTCTGGCGCCACACTTGGTATCACGAGACATTTGAGAATTATCCTTTGCAACGGCGCGCCATATTGCCGGGATTGCTTTGAACGCATCACCCCCATTCTGACGGGTATAACGTTGGTTATTGGGTCGCCCGTAGGTCGCTTCCGAGCGTATCACCACTCTTAATGACCTACCGAGTCATGCTGCGTGACGGGCGGCTTCCGCAAATCCTGGGCGGCCTGGGTGGCCACGGCTTGCAGAGCAAAGAATTCTTCCGGGGTCATTTTAATGATGGCTCGGCCCACCATCACGTGCAGACAGCCTTCGGAACACAAAGAAACACTGATGCGTTTATCCGGCGTTTGCCACAGGTGCGTGTCATACATAGTCGTTCTCCTTTATTCTCGGGGGTCATGGTCCGGGTCTGTTTTGCTTAACCTTACCGCTGTTTCAGCCGCGGGTAAGCGGGCCTCGGCTGTGTTAATCGCCTCTGCAATCTGAAAAAAATCGCGCTGACAGACGTGCAAACGGAGTGCGCCTATTTGAATGGGCACGCCAGGGTCGGGGCACAGATCAACCTGGGTTACGCCAGGAAATTGCCCAGGGAGTTCAGCCGGCTGACATTGCCACTGCGTGGGCATGTGTTGGCCCGGCGATGAATGAGACGGGAGGGCCGCGTGGGCCACGCTCGTGAGCGACATCTCTGGAGCTTCGGGTCGCTGAGAAACTAGTGGTCGGGTGGGTTTGGTCTGCTCGACAGCAACCGCCCACAAGAGAAAGACGATAAGGCTGTATTCGGAGAGCAGGAGTATGGCACGGGCGCTGAGAAAGCCAGTCTGCCGTCTGCGGGAGTATGCGCTTTTTCGTACCATACCATTCCTCATCCAGTCCGAAACGTCAGCCCGAGGAGAGCAGGCCCCGGGGTAGGGGTAGTCAAACCCCAGGGCCTGCGGCAGGGGAAGCAACCTTCTCCCTGCAACTTGGTATTCCATGGGTCTGCGGTGTGCTCGTTCGCTGCATGGTGATCCCTATAGCGACTCCAAAAAGGTGAGTAATGCCTTACGCTCATCCACAGGCATCAAGCGGAAGGCTTCCCGTGCGACTTCGGCTTCCCCGCCATGCCACAAAATGGCCTCTGTGAGATTGCGCGCCCGACCATCGTGCAGGAACAAGGTGTGACCTTGGGCGCGCCGGGTCAGGCCGATGCCCCATAACGGGGGTGTCCGCCATTCCCGGCCCGTTGCGACAAAATCCGGCCGGCCATCCGCCAGACCGTCTCCCATGTCGTGCAGAAGCAGGTCGGTGTAGGGATGAATGGTCTGGTTGGACACTTCCGGCACTCCGGCTAAGACGCCGGTCCGAATGGTCGGAATATGACAGACCGTGCACTGCGCCTCATGAAAGAGGTCTTCTCCCTGCTGTACCTGTGGATCGTCGAGATTGCGGCGGGCGGGTACGGCGAGGGTCTGGACATAAAAAGTCGCGACATCAACCGTTTCCAGATCAATCTCAGGGTCGTCCGCCAAGCCGTCATCCTGAATCTGGCCAAATGCGCTTTCTTGGGGAAGGAAGGGGTTGGTCACGCCCATGTCCTGGTTGTAGGCGGTAAAGGTCTGCTGCAAGAGGTTTGGATTATTGGCCTTCCAGCCAAAGCGTCCGAGCGCCGTTTGCTGCCGCACCACGTCCCAGACCCAATTGGGCCGACCCGAGATACCATCGCCGTCCGCATCGTCCTCGTCCGCCAAGCCGAGAATCGTGCCCTCATCAATCGCTTCGAGCAGACCCCGCCCAAAGACTGGCAGAGCCACCCGTGGTGAGGTGAGCACCGCATCCGGAAGCGGCTGGGTAGGATTCTCGATCCGAAAGTGCAGACGGCGTAACTCAAACGCCTCGCCATCGCCAAACATGCCGTCGCTGAACTCTTCGCTGATAACAACATCGGCTTCGGGCGGCACTCCAAAGTTGGCCAGGTGCTGGAGCTGCGTGCCCATACCGGAGACGGCCAGGGGACCGCCCGTCAAGGAATCGGTGCCGGGTAGGCTGACCCGAAGAAACATGGAGGCCATGCGTTCGCCGTCCCGCGGCGGCCGTCCGCGACCGTTTTTTGGATGGCAGCTATCGCAGGCATTATTGTTGAATATGGGCCCCAGCCCGCTGAAGACCGGGGCGGGAGCGGTGACAAAACTGTCTCCAAAAGCGGCATCTCCATCCAGATGTTTCTGGAGACGCTCACCGTCAAGGTTTGGGGCCGGCAGCTCAAACGCCTGGCTGGCAGCACTAAAAATCGTTGTGGCCCCACCGGCCAGGGCCGCGGTCTGGCTTCCATCGGCTCCGCTCGGCTTGGCTTCAACGATGAGCGGCGACTGGAGGCTGGTCGCATATTTGAGACGCAGGTCGGTCGGGATATGCTCGACAAGCGCATCGGCTATCAGCAACTCGTTGTCCTCAATGCGAACAGTGGCGGCCGTCATATCCATCGTCTCCACAAACTCCACATCCCCTGGTTTGACGACCGCCACAGCGTGATCCAGAACCACTGCGGTCTCACCAGCGGCCTGGACTTCGATTCCAATAGTATGCACTCCGGCACTGAGCCGGCCGTAATTGAACAACAGGCTGAAGGAGGTGGCCAAAGGGGCGTCCGGAAACTCGGCTTGGACATCGCTGCGTTCCCCGCAACACGGAATCGCTTCCTGGAGTTCGCCGTCAATGCGCAGCCGGATACTGACCGGCGCGCCCGTATCGCTATACGCCCAGCCCGAGATGGTATGAATACCGGACATGTGTTCCCCGTCGGGTGGGTTTTCCAGAGTCGCGGTAATAGTGGCCCTGGCAGCGGAAGGTCCGAACAGCAATATCATGCAAAGTGTGCTCACAAGGGGTTTCAGTTTCAACAGTATAAGGCGTAGTATTTGCATCAGCCCTCCCTAACGCAAAGCTGTTCGCTGAGAGCCGGAGCGGGGTGCTCCACTCCGGCTCATTGGTCCTGCACTCGTGTGGTTAGTGGTCGTGGCCGAAATCCGCCGCGTTGACAGCTTCAAGAACCTCTCCCAGCTTCGTCTCCAGTGCCATGGCGGCTTGGATAGCATTTGCGACAGCATCGGGATGGTCAGTGATGCTCTGTCCAAAGGGCTCCGGGATGGCGATAATGGCCGCCTTGGCATCACGGATTGCCATTCGGACCTCCGCGTCCAGGGCCGGGTTTTGACTGGCGACAAAATCCGTCACCCCCATCGAGGTGCTGTCGGTCTGGTCAAAACGACCCTCATAGACGTTGTTGATACTGCGCACGTTGTTGAGAAAGTCGATCCTGGAGTTATTGCTGTAGCGCGACTCTTCATAAGCGGCGTCCGGGGCATTAGTCTCCGGATTTCGGGGATCCAGTTTGGGGCCATGCAGCTCGGCAGCAATCCCTATCATGGCTTCGAGCAGCGTTTGCATGGCCGCTCTCTCGCTGTCGTAGGTCATACTGCCGTGGCCAGCCGTGGCAAATTCCGCCACGAAATTCCCCATATCGGGATCCCAGCTGTCGCGGAGTTCCTGGGTATGGCGGGCAAACTCACTCATCACCCTCCGCAGGTAGGCTCTCCTGCGTTCGTCGTTGTGGAGGGCGGCCACAATCGCGGCCGGATCGGTGTTGCCGTTCATATCCTGGAACAGCAGATATTCCAGGGCATGGAAGCCCTGGACGGCCTCCTCGTCAGGACCAGTAAGATCGTAGGTGTCAATGTCATCGCTGGACGCGATGATCGCTTCGAGACGATTGACGTCGAGCGGCCAGGAGTCCAGGGTGGGGTCGTGGCCTTCCGTGTCCACCGGCCCAAACAGAAACGCCTCGCTCTGCTCCCAGGGGACACGCGCATCCCGCCAGGCATGCTGGACGGCGGGCAGCAGGGCAATCGCATCAGCCTCGCTTCCAGCGCTTATCCCGACCAAGGAAAAGACCGCTGAGGACAGGGTGTCCACAGACGCCCCCGCGCCCCGAGACGCATTCGGGTCGTGCGCCGCCATATTCAGCGCGTCATAGGTGGCGAAAATGGCGTGGGCGACATCACTCAGGATGTCGTCTACATGCAGGTCAGCAGGCCCTTGCGCTGCCGTGATCTGAAAGGATTGCAGACCGGTCTTATAGTTGAGGTCGATATCGACGGTCGCGGTCATGCCACTGTCTTTGTCTGTGACCTCAACCCCGCTCACAACAATTTTGTTGCCCTCTTTGCTGACTGAAGCCCCGCTGAGGTCAACGGCGCTGAGAAATTCCGAGTCGGCGGGGACAACGACGGTAACGGCATGCTCGACGATAACGGGGTCTTCGC
>JAJDZM010000012.1 GCA_022824615.1 Candidatus Binatia bacterium
GGTGGGGGCGGTGGGGGCGGTGGGGGCCGGTAGTCATTGATCGTCAGCGTGTGCGTATTCTGGCTGCCCACGGTGTAGCCAGCGCCGGAGTCCAGCGTCAACTCCACGGTCTCGCTCTCCTCGACTTCGCCGTCGTTGATGATCGTCACCGGGATATTCACGCTGGACGCGCCGGCAGGCACCCTGCGGGTCCCGGCATAGCTCGTCACGCCGCTGATGCGGTAGTCCGCGTCCAGGGCGGCAGTGCCCGACAGACGGTAGGACAGCGTCAGGGCGGTATGCGGCACGGGCGCCAGGTTCACCCGCACGCTGCGCGTCCCGGCCCCCTCACTGGCGCTGGCCGTGGCCGAGGCGAACGCGGCCACGGGCTCGTCATTGTCCGTAATCATCAGCGTATGCGTGCGGGGGCTGCCCAGGGTATAGCCGTCGCCGCCGGTCAGCGTCAGCACGATGGTCTCGTCCGGCTCGTCTGTCCCATCGTCGCTGATTGTCACCGGGATGGTGGCGGTCGTCGCGCCCGCCGTCACGGCCAGCGTCCCGGCGCTGGTGATACTGTAGTCGCTGCCCCGGCTGGCACTGCCCGACAGACTGTAGTTGACCGTGATGTTGGTGGGTGGGGACAAGTTGAGCGTGACATTGTGTGTCCCGGCCCCCTCGCTGACACTGTCCGTGGCCGAGGCGAATGAGACCGGCGGGGGCGGAGAGCCGTCATTGTTCTGGATAGTCCCGGTGGCAACAGACCGCCGCGGAGTAATGATGTGCAAGCCTACCCAGTTCGCCGACAGGGTCACGGTCAGGGTCTCGTCGGCTTCGTCATTGGTATCGTGGGTGGTAGGTATGGTGATGGTCACGGTACTCGTCGCGGTCGTGGTGTCGGTGTTGGCCGGAATCGTCACACTCCCCGACGAGCCGGTGTGATCCGCGCTCGTGGTCGTGTCGTCTGTGATGGTGTAGTTCAATGTCCGCGTGCCGGCCGGCCCCCGCACCGGCCAGGTCGAGCGCTCCACGGAGAAACTGAGACTGGTGCCCTCAAGCGCAGTCGCGTCCTCGATACGGACACACGACCACACGGTCAGACCACTGCCCAAGGCCGCCGGCAGGGTGGCGGTGGTGTCCAGGCCCGTCCCGCACAGGGAGAGGTCGGTCAGGCTGGTCAGGTTGCCGAGTTGGCTGGGTATCCCGCCGGTGAGGTCGGGGTTGTGGGCCAGATGCAATTTTTTGAGCTTGGGCAGGCTGCCCAAGGCCGCAGGGATGGACCCGCTCAACTGGTTGTTGGAGAGGATGATGGATTCGAGCTTGGTCGACGCGCTCGGGTCCGGGATGGACCCGCTCAACTGGTTGTTGTGGAGGTAGAGCCAGAGGAGGTTGGTCGACGCGCTCAGGTCCGGGATGGACCCGCTCAACTGGTTGTTGGAGAGGAGGAGTTGGCCGAGGTTGGTCAACTTGCTCAGGTCCGGGATCGACCCGCTCAACCGGTTGAGGCGAAGGCTGAGGGAGGTGAGCCCATCCAGGTCGCCGAACGCCGCCGGAATCCGCCCGGTGAGGTTCTTGGCGTCGAGGCGGATGTTGGTGACCCGCCCATTGCGATCTGCATAGACCCCAGTCCACCCTCTCATGGACCTGTTTACGTCCCAACTCAGGCTGCCCCGGTCCGGGTCCGTGCCCAGCAGTTCGTCCATATTGTCGAGCAGGATGGAGCAGTCGGCGGCCAGGGTCTCGCTTTGTTCCGGTGTCAGGTCGGCGATATACGTCACCCTCGCCACTGCGGGGTCGGTGGTCTTACAACTCTGGGCGGCAGCCGGCGCGGCGAACAGGCCGCCGACGAGCCCCAGGCTCAGCAGGATCACCCCCAGCCAGCGGCGGGTCAGCGGCGGGTCAGCGGCTAGGGGGCAGACCGCTATAATTTCTAACCATTTGGAATTGTTAAATTTTCGTGGGTCAGACATACTGGCCATGGCAAACTTCCACCAACCTTCCTCTACTACATACATTCTGTCTATATCTTCGTGGAGACGTACTATGCCGAGAATTCCTTATGCTGTCAAGGGGAGACCATGATCGATTCTCGACTTGTGACAGAGCGGTGTGCTAGTCTCCGTCTGTATTGACCTGCCAGCCAAAGGAGGGGGCGCATGCATACGGTCTACAAGATCAGTGCGGACGACCAGGACGTGGTCAAGGAATTCAACGCCAAGCCGATCGGCCACCACAGTCCCGCCTTACAGCGCGTGCTGAACGTCATTCGCGGCCAGCCGGTTCGGGATAAATATGTGCTCGTCTGCACCAAACCCCATAAGGAGTGGACGCTCGGCCAGCTCACTGGCGAACGGGGCCAGCCGGTCAGAATTCTCAAGGACCAGGTCTTCACTTCGGTCGCGGATGCGGAGCGAGAGATATTTCGGCGGCGTTGGGAACTGCATACCGGCGTAAAGAGCTGAGCAGGCACAAGCAAGGGGAAGACGTATGAAAATTACTGGTTACGCCGACAAAATCAGCGCGCGTCCCGGCGAAACGCTTCAGTTCATGGTCAATTGCGAACGGCCACGCTATCGGGCCGACATCGTTCGTCTGGTCTGCGGCGACCTGAATCCCGAGGGTCCGGGGATCAGGGAACACGTCGTGCCAACGCCGGCCAACAAATCGTATAAGGGCCGCTCCCAGACGATCGAATCGGGCTCGTATGTGCTGATCTCGAACAGCCCGCCGCTGCAAGACCTCCAGAGCTTTACCGTCCAGGCCATGCTGTGGCCGACCACGCCGGACAAGGGCACGCAGGCCATTGTGTCGAAATGGCAGGACCGGCGGCGCTCGGGCTTTGCGCTGGTGATGCAGGCCGGGCGGCTGGCCCTGCAACTGGGCGACGGACGCGGCAATGTCGAAGTCGTGAGCACCAATAAACAACTCCTCGCCCGGCAGTGGTATTTTGTGGCGGCAAGCTATGACGCGGAAACCCGGCGGGTCACCTTGTATCAAGAACCCCAGACCGACTATCCCACCGTCTCGGACGCGGGCCGCGTCCGCAAGAAAATCCAGCTCGAACGCGTGGCTTCCAATCAGTCTGCGCTGATGTTCGGCGCGCTGCGGGCGGGTTCGGGTCGCGGCCGGCTCGACCAGAAATTCAACGGCAAAATGGACAGCCCGCGCCTGGCCAATCGCGTCCTGGAGCGGGCCGAGATGGAACAACTCAAGCGCAGTGTCCCCGCCCAACTCCAGCAGAGTGTGGTTGGCGCCTGGGATTTTTCCCGGGATATCAGCTCGGCCCGGGTGACCGACACGTCGCCCAATCGGCTGCACGGTGAGACGGTCAACATGCCGGCGCGAGGCATGAAGGGCCATAACTGGAACGGCGAGAGCATGGACTGGAAACAGACGCCGGAACAGTACGGGGCGATCCACTTCCACGATGACGACGTGTATGACGCCGGCTGGGAGGTCGACTTTTCACTGACCGTTCCGGCCGACCTCAAGAGCGGCCTGTACGCCGCCCGGCTGCGTTCGGGCGGCGAAGAGGACTATATTCCGTTTGTCGTCAAACCGGCCAAGGGCAAGGAAAAAAAACTGGCCTTTCTGCTCCCCACCGCCAGCTATATGGCCTATGCCAACGAGCATATGGCCACCAACGCCGGCCTGATCGAACTGCTCAGCGGTCGTCTGGCCCCACTCGATAAGAACAGCCTGTTTCTCAACGAACACCGCGAGTACGGCGGCTCGTGCTATGACTCCCACTCGGACGGCTCGGGTGTGTGTTATTCGTCCCGTTTGCGGCCCATTCTGAATATGCGACCCAAGCATATCTCCGCGCTGGGCGGGGACGGATCTTCCCTGTGGCAGTTTAATGCGGACACGCATATTACCGACTGGCTTGAGACCAAGGGCTATGACTTTGATGTCATTACCGATGAGGATTTGCACTATGAAGGGCTCGCCCTGCTGAAGCCCTACCGGGTGATTCTGTCCGGCACCCATCCCGAGTACCACTCCCTCCAGATGTGGGACGCGATGAAGGCCTATCAGAATCAGGGCGGGCGGCTCATGTATATGGGGGCCAACGGCTGGTATTGGCGGGTGGCCTTTCATCCCGACTGTCCGGGACTCATGGAAGTGCGGCGGAACGAGGGCGGCATTCGGACCTGGGCTGCCGACCCGGGCGAGTACTATCATAGCTTCACGGGCGAGTATGGCGGCCTGTGGCGCAATCAGGGCCGGGCTCCTCAGGTCATGCTGGGCACGGGGTTTAGCGCCCAGGGCTTTGATATTTCGGCGCCCTATCACCGCCTGCCGGGCAGTTTTGACGCGCGGGCGGCCTTTATTTTTGCGGGCATCGGCAAGGACGAGGTTATCGGCGATTTCGGTCTGATCGGCGGCGGGGCCGCAGGCCTGGAAATCGACCGGGCGGACGAGCGCCTGGGCACCCCCCCGCACACCCTGGTGCTGGCAACCTCCCAGGGCGGTCACACGGATATCTATCTGGTGGTGTGCGAGGAATTGCTGGTCACCACACCGGGCTTGGGCGGGACCGAGAACGAACTGGTCCGGGCGGATATGGTGTTCTATGAAACCCAGGGCGGCGGGGCGGTGTGGTCGTCGAGTTCGATTGCCTGGGCCGGCAGTCTGTCACACAATCAGTACGACAATAATGTTTCGCGCATTACGCACAACGTGCTGGAGCGGTTTCTCGACCCGGAGCCGTTTGTGCGGTGAGACGGGTCATGGGATATGCCAGCCTCCTCTTGACAGCAGTTTCCTATAAAGATAAAGGTTCTAGCTACTGACTTACCAACAAAGGCTTGAGTGCGCTTGGGCCAATTGAGTATCTGGCGGGGGGCTGCGGCCCCCCGTTTTTGTTTGGAGAATAGTACATGCGAGTGTGTGTCTTCGTGGATGGCGAGAATCTCCGTTTTGCAATCTGCGATCTGTATACAGCCTTTGACAGGCGAGACTATTTGCCAAAGGAAGCTGATTGGGCCGGTCTATACGACAGTATCGTCCGTGAGGCGACTGGGAACGTCGGCAAAAGATTGCGCACTTATTGGTATGTATCGCGGAGCTTCGATCCCTACCCGAAACCGTTACGCAAAAAAGATCGAACCGACGAAGGCATCCACAGTTGGAGGAAGCGTAACAAGCATCTCCTGAAGGACGAGTTGACCGGCCGCTCCGAGAGCGATCAAACTGTTCGGCTACGGGAATTACATGATGAATTGGATGAGGAATACAACAAGATTCGTTCTCGTTTCGATGGCTTTACCGTCCTTCAAAACGGGATTTCCAAGAAACATTCAGCTATCGAATTTCGACGTTCAGGCTCTATTTCTTACAATCTGATACAGAAAAGATTTGGTCAGGAAAAAACCGTAGACGTGAATCTTGCCGTCGATATGGTCACGTTAAGTAACAATTATGACTTAGCCATCATCGTTTCCGGGGATCAAGATTATGTTCCAGCGGCACAGGCGGTCAAGAATATGGGCAAACAGGTTGTGAATGTCGCTTTCAAAGCTCGAAACGGGAAACTCCTTCCCGGCGGCGCGAAACAACTCAATCAAACGACCGATTGGAGCATCGCACTGGAGTGGGATAACTTCAGAGAATTCCTCCGCATTCCAGCTTCGGAAACGGCCTAAAAGCCCAACTCCATTTCGGCCAGCAGTTCCAGCACCTCGTCGCGTTTCAGGGTATGCAGCGGGGCGGAGCGCAGGTCGCGAAAGGCTCGTTCTACCGGACTGCCCTTCAGGTAACCAAGCCCGCCGGCGATACGGGTGGCAAAATTGCCGACCTCCAGCATGTTTTCGGCCATATAGGTGCGGAGCATCTCAACCGTAGGAATCTGCCGCTCACCATATGATCGTTGCTCGGATATTTCTCGGGCGGTGGTATACAGCAGCGTGCGGCAGGCCTCCAAACGGTTGTACATTTCGCCTATGGCAAACCGATTCCAGGCCAGGTCGCCAACCCGCTGGCCGGTCTTTTGGACCTTGCGCGTCCGGGCGTAGTCCAGGACGTGGGTGTACATGGCTTGACCGATGCCCAGATAGCAGGCGGAAAACGACAGACAATACCAGTGCGCGACCTGAGAAAACTCTTCAAACAAGCGGCCTTCTTCACCAATGCGCTGCTCAGGCGAGGCAAAGACGTCCTGCATGGTAATGGTATGGCTGCCGGTGGCTCGCATGCCCATGGCATCCCAGGTTTCCTCAACCTCCAGACCCGGCGTGTCGCGCGGCAGGAGAAAGACACAGCCCCCGGAATCCGGACCGGTATAGTCGGCCAGCGAGACGCTGACGCCAAAATAATCTACCGCCGGGACGAGCGTGGCAAAGACCTTCTTGCCGTTGAGGATATAGCCACCTGACACCTTACGCGCGGTCGAGGCTGGCGACATGATTGAGCGCGCCCCGCCGCCCTCGGTATAAAAGCCGTTCAGGAGCATTTTTTTGCGACCGACGTTGCCCAGATACAGTTCCTTTTGTGCTTGCGTCATGAACGGCGTGTAAAAGCCAACACTGTTGCAGTGCATATTGATGGCAAAGGCCGTGGCCGCGCAGCCTTGGACGAACTGCTCCTGGGCCAGCACAAAAGTGAGCGGGCTGGCCTCCCAGCCGCCAAACTCCCGCGGCGTGGTCATGGTCGTATAGCCGGTCTCTTTGAGCCGGGCGACGTTCTCAAACGGAAAGCTGCCCTCGCGATCGTGCTGTTCGGCCCGTTCGGCAAACTCGGCCGCAAGCTCCTTGGCGATATTGATAATACGCTCCTGGTCAGGCGTGAGATCGAGAAACATGGCCTCCTCCTTCGTTCTGATATCCGCGCGGCGTGTGGTTCGACGTTCGCTGCACTTGTGCCCGCAGAAAGGCCGTTCGACCGATGAGCTTAAACACGCCTGTGCGCACGCGTTCCGGCCACAGGGTCGAATGGTTATATATCCGTGCCACGCGCTGGGTGTGCTCGGTCAACGGCCGCTCGCGTTGTTCCCATAAGGAGAGACCGGACTCAACATCGGCCGATTCCGTTAAGGCGACGGCAAGCGCCAACGCATTCATCATGGCGGTCCCCCCACCCTGTCCCAGATCCGGAGGCATGGAATGGGCGGCGTCACCCACAATGGCGACACGGCCCGCAGACCAACGTGAGAGTTGGATAATAAGAAATCGCGCCCACAGCACCCGCTCCCAATCGGTATCCCGCCCAACACGCTCGATGACCGCGGCCAAATGCGGAAACGCCTCCCGCCAGGACGGGACGTCGAGCGGGGTCCGTTTGCCCGAGGCATCGGCGTCTCGACAACTCAAGGCCAAGTAGAGATCGTCCCGACTACACGGATTGGCGATGATACGACGCGTGCCCGACCAATATTCGTAATTGACCGCTTCGTCCGCCGGCTCCAGCGTTTTTTCGGCATCGCTCCGAGGAATGACCATACGGCACGCGCCGCCCGCCTGGAGAAAGATGCGACGGACACGAACACCAATAGTATCGCGCACCCGCGAGTTGACCCCCTCGGCTCCAATGACCAGGTCGGCTTTGCAGGCTTGGCCATTTTCCAACACTAGTTGTCCGTCCGGCCTGGCAGACACGACCGGAGAGTTAACCAGGACTTCGACTCCACGCCGCTCGGCCGCCTCGGCCAGGGTCGCAATCAGATGCTGGCGGGAAATGCGGTACAGCGCACTGGCAGGCGTCAGGGCCAGGGTCGTCTCGTTTCGGGCGTTTCGCGTTTCCAGGCGGCTAATTCGCATGGCGCCCGCGACCGCAGGCTCAAAAACGCCGAGCGCCTTGAGGACTTTCACCCCGTTGCCGTGAATGGTCAACGCAAACCCTTGGGCTCGCAAAAACGGCGTCCGTTCATGCACCCGCACGGTCCAACCGCGATCGGCCAAGGCAATCGCAGCCACAAGACCGGCAAAGCCGGCTCCAGCAATTTCAGCGTGTCCGGCTGCCATACATCGACCTATACGTTGGAGAAAGTAGTCCGAAAGAGTAGAGTATCCTTCACAAGAAAGGCCACTGTTTCAAAAGGACGGCAACTATGCAACCAATTATCACCGACACCATCCGCATTGAGCGGCTGGTGGAGTCGGAAGGTCCTCTGTACCCCCTGCAGGTGCTCCTTCCCGATTTGGACGAGTCGGTCGCAGACGAACACCGCGCCTGGCTTATCCCTCGATTTTTTCACCCGGAAACGCGCCTGCTGGTGATGAGCCTGCACACCTTTGTTATCCGGACTCCGCAGCACATCATTCTGGTCGATACCTGTGTTGGCAATAATAAACACCGGCCCGATTTTGGCGACTGGCATCATCAACGCACACCCTATGTCGAAAACCTCAACGCGTTGGGGATCACGCTCGGGGACGTGGATTTTGTCTTTTGCACCCACCTGCACGTCGATCATATCGGCTGGAATACACGCCTGGCTGACGGCCGTTGGGTGCCAACGTTTCCCAACGCGACGTATCTTTTTTCCAGACAAGAATGGGAGCATTGGCACGCCTATGCGACAGACACTTCTCACCCGGACGACCCCTACCCTCCGCCGGTTCGACAGGTGCTGCGCGATTCCTACCAGGATAGCGTTTTACCGGTAGTCGAAGCAGGGCAATCTCAATTGATTACCGACGGCCACCCTATTGAGAAGGGCATTTGGGTTGAGGCCGCGCCCGGCCACACGCCGGGCAACGCCATACTCAGGATAGAGCGGGGCAGTTTACACGTCGTATTGTCTGGCGACGTGATACACCATCCGCTCCAAGTCGTGTATCCGGAGGTCTCCAGCGCCTTTTGCTTTGACCCGGAGCAGTCCCGTCAGACGCGCCAAAAATTTGTTGAACACTACGCCGACTCGAACGCGCTGATCCTTCCGGCCCATTTTGCGACACCAACGGCCGGGCGGATCGTCAGTAATAACGGGGGGTTTCGTTTTGTCTTTCGTTCTTAATCTTAACGTCTTGTGAACAGCAACCTTACGAGAGTGAAGGAACAAACATTTGTCTCTCGGTATGATGTCTCTAAACGAAGGCGATGCCCTTTGCGCGAATATACTCAGCGAAAGGTACCGAAGCGGCCAAGTCGTCGAATGCCGGTTCGTGAGTACTCAGGATTTCTATGGCAGCACGGGCATCTTCGCCAATCTCATACACCGATAGGCATACATCCAAGACTTGACCGGGAAACTCCGCCGTCATTTCAACTCCGGAAATCAGTTTAACTCCTTCCGGAAGGTCATGAAGCGTCGTCCGAATGGACTCCGGGTCTTCTGTCATCTTCACTTGAATTTGTTGTACGACGTTACCCTCCGCATCATATCCATAAATGTCGACATCAGGATTGCTCGTGTCTAACGCGAGACAGTAGAAGACTTCATCATCACTTTCATTGAGGCGATCACAGACTTCGAGCTCTCCATAAATCCCTTTGATATTTGATAAAAGTCCTCCCAGCCGTTCCGGGCCAGATTCAAAACTGTCTACGTAATCATCTATTTCAGTGATGGAGGCCGACAGGTCATCAAGGTCACTTCGACTGCGGGCGATTGCCCGGAGTAGATTCTCAAACTCATTTTCGGAAAATACCGCGAGTGCTCCAAGTTCCGGGTCAAATATCTGATCCAAATCGTCTTGGTCGAGACCGATATCTTCCGCATCAATGCCTAGGTCTGAGAGGCTATCGACTGTTTCGTCCATGATATCATCTATCATCGCGTTTCCTCCCGGCCTCCAACAAACGTATCCATTGCTCGCTCAAGGCGTTTACCAAGACGTCCAAAGGATTTTGTCTTATCTTCAAGAAACTGTTCGAGAAGTCCCATGTCCTCTTCACCCTTCTCCTGCTCTTCAATCACTTTCATCAGACGTTCGCGGAGTTCGATTGAATGGTGAAGGCTCCCTGCCGTCTCCTCCTCAAAGTCTTCTACTGTTTCATGGAGTGAGACGGCACAGCGGCGGTTTCCAAGCTTCGCCCCATAGATCAAATATGAGATGGCATTTTTCATCGACTCTTTTGCTGCACAGACTTGCGCTAAATAATAATAGAGATCTGCACAATCCGGTCTGAGCAATACTGCTGTTTTGAGGTATTTAGCCGCCAACAAAGGCTCTTCGAGTAATAAGTATGCCCTTCCCGCAGCGGCCAAGACCCAAAAGTCCATCGGGTCTTGTTCAAGGGAACGCCTACTCAGGCACAGGCTAGTTCTCGCAAGTGCGACCTCTTTCGCTATACCCCCCTTTGCTCCACGGATCATGCTGCCTACTCCATCAACGACGAGCGTCCTGGGGTTGAAGACGGCACTGATTCCTTTTCGGATATTTTCTGTCGTCCGACTTCGGATAAGCGCCTCCGCTAAATTCACATAACCCATGGGATTTTGAGGGTTCTCATGAACCTCAGCCTCCAGCCGATGAATATCGTGGAGACTTTCTACAATTGAACGCCCGACGCTCATCGTTTTGGTCAAGTCAGCCAGCGCAGTAGTTTTCTCAAGTTCCGAATAGTCAGATTTCTCAGCCATCTCCGCATATTCCTGCTCAAGCGTTTCTCTACGCGCCTGCCGTTCTGCGGATACCTGGGAGTTTTCCTCCTCTAACTCGTTGATCTCAATCAAGATGCCTTCAATCTCACGGATCATCGGTGCGAGTTCTACCGGGAGATTATCGACGAGAGGAGAAATATCTGGGCGTTCATCCATGAGATACTCGACGAGATTGTCGAGTTGATTCGAGAGTTCTCTATTAACCCGCTCATCTTCCTCATAAACATTGAGATCGGCTTTACTCGTACCATTTGCAAGTTCAAGAAGAATCGCCATGTTGTTATTTCGCAGTTGGCTTTCTGTCTCAGCATCGGGAGATTGCTTTGCCAGTTGAACTACCATTCGTGCAAGAGCCATCTCCAGCTTCTGCTCGACATCCGACAGAGACCAATCCTGTTTGATCTCACTGACGGCGTCTTGAACGTGGGTAGAAAGCGACTCTGCCCGATTGATCAGTTTATCGAACAAGCCCATAAACAAACCTCTGTTTGCGCGACCTTATTTATGTTTCTCAACGCCTTAGACGCGATGACGAAACATATTCTATATTGCTTCCGTACTACGCAGGCGAGTCAAGCAAAAACTGACTATTAACGTCTGGTGGGGAGCCGAGAGAGCGAGCGGTTGCGTAGCTAGACAGATGGGGCTAACTGGTCAATCCGTTTTTGCAGCCGCTCAATAAATCTCTGTATATCGGCACATCGGTCTCCGGACAGCGGCGTTTTCTCCAGGTAACTGACGATGGAATTCATATCATTCATCAAGTCCAACAAAGCGACATCTCGTTGGGTCCAACCCGTAGGCAGAAGGGGGATATCCATCTCCATCCAAGGTGGCCCATAAGACTTCCACTTCGATTTACGCATTTGATAGCGTATTTGCGCGTCATGCCCGCCTCTTTCGTTGAACCCCTTATTCGGGTCGGATGTTTCCCATTCATAAATCAGCAGACGTTCCAGTGCTCGCATGGCTACTTCAGAGCCTTCGGCAATAACCTTCCAAGAAAAAGCATCCTTGCCGTATTCTCGAATCGCGTCATGGAACCTTGACTTATGAGAGCCGGTCCGGGCTTGACTTTCATGGTCAGATTTTCGGCTGCTTAATTTTTGCTTAGTAACGCCTATGTAGCATCTCCCACTGTGCTCGTGTGTTGTTATGTAGCAGATTGTTGAATCCTCGTTCATTTCTCTTTTTCCGATTCAAGAATTCCCTGGTTCGAGACTTCAGGGCGACTCGCATATGAATAGCTGGCTCGGCTCAGTCGTTTCGCCATCTTCAACCAGCGAAAAATCGTAATAAGCCCCTCTACCATCTGGCGTGATGACAAAGGAGTAATTCATTTCCTCACCGAAATCCCACCGTCTATTAAGCCCTTCAATATGAAAATATGCGGAATAAGTGACTCCTGCTACCGATACCTGTCCAGGCACCTCTGTTTTCCGAGTCAGCTCGACCGAGACCTTTTTTCTCCTGAAGATGTCAATCCCCGTGAAGCATCGCCATATTTCGCCTGTGTCGCTCCCCTGCGCCGGAACACCAGAGGTGGCAAGCGCAGTAAACAAGATGCAGGTCAGAGCTATCTTTTTCATAGATTCCCCCGCTGCTCACACGCTCCGCTCGTTTTGTCTTTTGTGCTCAGTAGGAACGCCCCTCCCGTTCGCAGGAGGGCGAGATATGTATCAGCCCGGGCCGGTTCCGTTACGCCTCGACAGTCCCGTATTTCTTTATACGATGCTCTCCCGGACTCAGAACGTGGGCAAGCCAGCGTTGATACCAGCGCAAGGGCACAAACTCCTCAGGCCCCCATCCCTCCGCGCGGGCTACCTCGTTGTGACACATAGCATCCAGAATCCGCATGGCCGGGGGCTCATCGGCTTCGATATCCAGCCGCTTCCCATAAAATTCTGCCAACTGCTGCTCCGATACATCCCCGGCAAGTGACATAGCTTTCTCCAACTCAACAAAGCGTCGGGCCAACTCTTCGTGCAACCGCGCCATTCGCGACACTCCAATTACCAAGTTCATCGCGGCCATCACCGACACGAACGCGCCAGCATACGCAGCATATTCTTTTGGATAGGTTGATAACACCACAGCCACTGCGGCAGACCCAAACACCAGGGAACTGAAGTGGGACATCAACTCAATTCGTTCAAAAAACCGGCGACGACGACTGTGGTACCGAATAGACTTGCGCACCCCGAACAGCAGGCCATAGCGCTCGTCCTCAAGAGCGGTCGCTGTCTTTGTTTCCACGACGGCCTCCTTTCCCGGGATTCTTCGGGGACGGTGGGGGCTTCACTGTATCACTAACGGAGGGAGGCGGCGGTGGCGCCATTGTATCGCGAAATTCATGAGCGCTCTTTTTAGCCGCCCGACTGGCTGCCCGTCTCCTGTCCTTTCCCTTCCCCACACCCGACTCAGGTTTCTTGTTCTTTGCCACCTTCGTACTCTTTTCCGCCTGACTTTCTTCTACTCACACACCCCGCTCGTCTATGAGGCGGGCTTTAGGCCGCCGAGGCCGACGCTTTCAATTTGTTTTCAAACGCCTTGCGGAATTTTCGCATCTTGGGGTGAATGACCATCATGCAGTACGGCTGGTAGGGATTCTGCTGATAGAAGTTCTGATGATAGCCTTCTGCGACATAAAAGGTGGTCAGCGGGACGATCTCGGTGACAATCGGGTTGAGCCACAGATCGGAAGCATCGGCCTCTTTTTTCGACTGCTCGGCTATGCGCTGTTGCTCTTCATCATGGTAGAAGATGGCCGAGCGGTACTGCGTACCGACATCATTGCCCTGCCGATTGAGCGTCGTCGGGTCGTGGGTCTGCCAAAAAATTTCCAGTATTTCCGTAAACGAGATGATGGCGGGATCAAAGGTAATCTGGGCAACCTCGGCGTGTCCGGTTGTCCCTGAGCAGACCGCTTCGTAGCTTGGATGTTCGACCGCGCCGCCCGTATACCCGGACACCACGCTCTCGACGCCTTCGACCTCCAAATACACCGCCTCAATACACCAGAAACAGCCCGCTCCCAGGGTTGCGGTTTCTCGCCGATTAGCCATCATGCCCTCCTATTCCTGACGTGTTTCCGGTGACTCATCAAGGTTAGGCCGGAATGTACCACTTTCGGATACAATCGCTCAAGACAGGGTTACTCTTTAGAGCGGATCGATTTCCATGGCCTCCCAATACTCGTCCCCGTAGCTGTAAAAAATTTCCTCGCCGGGGCGAATGGTACGCAGGCTGACGATCCGGGCCGTTTTCCAGCGCGTCGAAACGATCAGTTCGGCGTTGGGTGTGTCGCTGTGGTTGATATAGCGCGTGTAGTTCGATTGTGGACCGACGCCGTTAATCCAGTGGTTTTTGCACACCCACATCAGATACCGCGAGGAACGGTGGGGTTCCCGGTTCGCGTGCCAGTCACGAATGATATCCCCGGTGTAATAGCCTATGGTCTCGCCCTTCTTGATGCGGACTTTGGCAAACACACCCTTTCCACGGCCAGGAGACTTCCTGATCTCAAAGCTGTCAGCCGTATGCACGACTTTCTTCTTTGGCATGCCTCCGCCCCCTCGCCGTGCCGACTTGTTCAGGCATACACCGGCGTGCCATGTGTCCCGGCCTCGCGCAACTGCCAATACAGACGATTGAGGCGCTGGGTCAGCGGACCGGGTACCGCGCCCCGCAAGGGGCGTCCGGCCACTTCCCGGACCGCTAAGGCGCCGCCTGCCGTGCTACAGGTAAACACTTCGTCCGCCGAGTAGAGATCAAAGGCCGTGACATCGCCCTCAACCGCCGGGATACCCGCCTCCCGGGCCAGATCGAGAAAGGTCTGGCGGGTAATGCCGCGCAACACCTGTCGTCCGGGGGTGTAGAGCGTCCCCTGTCGGACCAGAAAAACATTCGAGGCCGGGCCCTCGCTCACATAGCCGTCGGCGGACAGCCAGATCACATCGTCATAGCCGGCCTCCAGCGCCTCGATTTTGGCGAGCTGAAAATGCAGGCGATCCAGACATTTATAGCGTGGGTCGAGCGTGTCCGGCGTAAAGCTGCGTAAATGGCTGATAAACAGACGGATGCCGGTATTCCGCTTTTCCTCATCAGCTAAGAAGACATACGGCGCCGCCCAGATAATGATGGTCGGCTCGTAATCGCGCGGGTCGGCGACCACCTGTTTGGCAATGCCCCGTGTCACAATAAAACGGATAGTGGCATCGTGCAGTTCGTTACGGCGCACGGTTTCAACGATCGTCTGGCGCCATTCGTCCCGCGTCATGGCGGTCGTCAGCCGAGCGGCCTGGAGAGATTGAAAAAACCGGTCGAGATGTTCGTCCAGCTTGAAAATCGTGCCCTGCCAGGCAGAGACCACGTCGAACACGCCGTCGCCCAGCAGAAAGCCCTGATCGAGCACGGAGATATTGGCCTGACTCAGGGGTTTATACTCGCCGTTGATATACACCAGGGGTTCGTGTGTCATGCCTGTCCTTTTCAGCCGCGTTTCCTGGACGAGAGCGCTGTTCCGACCGCTTCGCCGACTGCCCACAGGCCAACGGCAAGCGCCGCCCCGACCGGGCCGGCGGTGAGCGCTCCTATCCCGGCCGAGGTACCGGCCCCGACCGCTTGACCGGTGCGTTTCGCTGCGTTCTGCTCCCGCCCGAGCGCACTCGCCGTGGATTCGGCAATCAGTTGGGCGGCATCCGCGGCAATCAGCCAAGGCGTCGTTGCCACCCTGCCCGCGGCTTTGGTGGAGAGTTTGGACGAAGTCTTGAGCGCCAGTCTGACCGCGCCCGTAGCGACCAGGCCAACGGCCACCTTGGTCACCACTTCGGAGGCGGTCTGCGTGAAGCGATCCACCTGCTGACTCTGGCGATGGCCGCTGCGGCACCAAGTGACGAAATGCTCGCAGTTATTCCACAGGATGTGATAGTCCTGCTCACCGAGGCAGCTCAGCGCCCGGAGCGCGATCTCATGCGCCTCATACGAGGCCGGGGAGGCGACGGTCTCCATCGGACGGCCTTTGGCAAATGTTTCATAGGAACTGACCTGAACCGTGGCATTGATTCCATCTGACACACCGCGCCCGTATTGCACGACATAGCCGTCTCCGAGATCAATCGCGTGGTGGGTGTACCAGCCGCGCCGCACGCTGAGATGGTCGCCTCTTGCCATTATTATTTCAGCGCTGCTCTTCGTAGCGCTCAGGAAGCCCGCCGCAACGCCTCTTCAACTGCCGGGGGAATATCTATGAAAACAAAATTCTCTAGCGGGTAGAGATAGTCTTCGCCTTCGTTATCTATGACTCGAATGTATTGTGATTGAGCCGCGCTTTCGTCAGGAAGCACTTCATACACTCGACGGGGGGTCAGCAAGTCCGCGTCGTCGGAATGGATGCAGATTGCAAACTTTTGCCTGGAATTTACCGGAGCAGCCATACTGGTCCATCCAAGAATCTTTTAATCCTTATTTTCTTTCTACCAATTCCATGCGCCTCAAACCAGTGGATTTCTGCCCGGCGTAGAGTCCCGTCAGAGAGCCGAACCCGAGCGACCCCTTTCAGCTTTCGCCAACGCCCCGGTCCGCACTGTTTTCTGAGAAACGAGAGTATTCGAATGCGGTTCCCAGAGGCAATAGTCTCTACGTTGGCAATTTCTCCGACAATCCGGAAATGCATTCCACTCTACTATTGAGTTCCAGATGTAGCACCATCCCTCGCTCTTTTATAAATCGTGACCGCGCAGGGCCGCCCTACTACCTCGCCTTTGTCGTTGAACTCGCCATACTCCGATTGGAACACATCCATGCCCCATTCCCTGGGCTGGGTGTCAAACCAGAGCTTGGTATGCCCGCAGTAATACAGGACGTCCTTTTGGTGAAAACTCCAGGCGTGGGGCCGCTTCGTCACTCCTAGAGCGGTGGGATGGCGCGCGGAGGTTTCGGCTTTGCCCTCCTGAAGCATCCGCCCTCCGCTCGGACAGTAGTGCAGGAAAAACTGAAACTTCTCGTCGTCTTCTTCACAGGTAAAGTCGTAGCCGTGGGAACGCAGAAACATGGCATAGGTTGCAGCCAGCAGGGCCGGGTCTTTGTCCCGATAAGCCTCCAGCACCGGCCGCCAGAGTTTTTCGCCCACATAGCGCCAGGCTTCTTCCACCGCATCTTCCCCCAGCTTTTCCTGGATGTAGTCGAGAAAAACGGCGGACATATCACCATACAAGTCATGAATCGGCCGGCCTTCTTCCCAGATGTCGTCAACGGCTTGCAGTGCGTCTTGGGTGCGACCGGCCTGAATGGCGGCTTTGGCTCGATCTCGGGCGGTCTGCATGAAGTCGTGGCGGATATGTTTCATCGACTGCTCCTCCACCGTCAGCTTCACACGAAGATATCGAGCGGTAAGAACGCCGAGACCACGAAGTTCGGGACGTCGACCAGTTCGCTGACTTTCAGGTCCACCGCCACGCTGCAAATGGCGTAGGCCTGCTGGCGAGTATAGCCGCGCTCGCTCACCAGATGGTCGATCATATTGAGCAGGGCGTTGCGCGCTGCCAGGGTGGCGTCCTCGGAGTGGGCCACACCGTCACGCGTATACGACTGGCCGGTGGTCGCAAAGAAACGTTGGGGGGCGACCATTTCCGGCGACGTATAATAGTCCTCACGGTAGAACTGTACCTCACGAATATCATGCTGAGCGGCCAGCCCCTTGAGGACATTGAAAGAACAGTAACAGGTGGCCCCCATCTCGACTGCGGTCCCGCAGGCTTCCCCGTCCCCTTGAGCAAAATGAGCATCGCCAACCGAGAGTAAGCCACCTGGGGTAAAAACGGGGAAGCGGACGGTCGTCCCCTTGGTGAGCTGCTTGATATCGAGATTCCCGCCGGTCTCATGCGGGGCAATGGTGCGCATGGCGGTCGAGGCAATACCCATATCCGCGGGAACTGCGTCTGTGGCCTCCGGCAACAGAACCACACCCCCACGTTCGGCCAGGTCGGCTTCGCGCCGGTTGATCTGTTGCAGCAGTTCATGCGAGGGCGCCAGACCGATGACACCCATAAACGGCGCGCCGGGAATGCGCACCCCGGGCAGGTCGTTGGAGGTCGCAAAGCCGTTCTCAATCGTCCAGCGCACGATATATGGCTCGGTAAAGTCGTTGCGCAGAAAGCCGAAGCCCGGCACTTGGACGGTAAAGCCAAAGGGTTGAGGCTCAACTTCAACCAGGGTGACTTCCAGCACATCGCCGGGTTGCGCGCCTTTGACATAAACCGGCCCGGTCAGCGGATGCACGACACCGAGATTGGCGTTTTGTAGATCAGCCGCCGTGGTTGCCGGGCTGATAAAGCCGTCAAACGCATCCCGTGTTTCCAGGCCGACCACTTGGCCGGGCTCGACTTCCGCGACCGGCTCGATATCGGGATGCCAGCGGTTATGGCCAAGAGACGGCTCTTCTTGGAGGGTTTTGGCACGGTCGATTGCAATATAGGCGGCGGTTTCGATACTCATGGCTTTTCGCCTCCCCTCTCTCAGGGTAGCTGTTTCCTGGCCCAGCCTTCCGCATACGGGCTCAGCAGTTTGAGATTGAGGGCCACGCGGGTGAACTTCCATGCCCCGTCGGCCTGTTTGGCCAGTTCGCTCTCATAGGTGCCACCGATCCAAAAGGCCTCGTCTTCTCCGCTCTCCTGGTTGGGCATATTCGCCGTTTCCCATAAATACCAGAACGCTCTGGCTGTCCGGCCACCGGGGTCCACGTCTACCGCAGGCGAGACCATATAGTGTAGCGTCCAGCCGATAAACGCGCCCGACTCGGCCAGAAACTGACGAATGGCTTCTTTGCCGGTGTAGACCCCGAAGCGTTCCCCACCGTCCCAGACTCCGGTGTCCGCAAACAGGGGAACCATGATATCGGGGTCATTACCCCGGTCCGCACCCTGGGCGTAACGTACGACGAGAAGTTTGATTGCCTCAATGTCTTCCAGGCGTTGGACACGGGCTGCGAGTTGCTGGACGTCGACTTCGGCCATGTGGACCCTCTCCATCAAGGTAAGCGGTCGGCGTGGACCGCAATAAAACGGGACTCGTCAAAGCTGTTGGGCACCCGCGGCTCGCCCTTGTAACACTCAACAAACGGGGCGATCTCGGCAAACGACAGGCTGAGGTAGAAGAGTCGCTTGGCGTCGGCCGGGAGCTTGTCCAGTTCGTACTGGTTCAAGTATTCCAGCATGGCATCGAGCCGGGGCAGCAGGACCTGGTACAGCGTGGCGAGCTCTCCGGCGGTGCTGGCAGCGCGTTGCCGTTCCCGCTCACGCTGGGTCGCCAGCGACCAGTCCGCCACAAACACCTCGAGGTCGGCAAACGGTTTGGGTAAACGTGTGGCCATAGCCGCTTCTCTAGGTGTTCCCGTTGGTGTAAAAGCCGACGTAGTCTTCGAGGACTTTGTAGCTG
>JAJDZM010000054.1 GCA_022824615.1 Candidatus Binatia bacterium
GGCCGTTTCGGGATCAAGGGACAGGTGAAACTGATCCTCCCAACGGAACTCGAAGCGGGCTTGTGAGAGCGCGTTATCGCGGGCTTGCGCTCCGGGATGGCCTTTGGCCAAGTCAGCCGTGTGGGCCGCGATTTTATAGGCAATCACCCCCGCTTTGACATCCTCTCGGTCCGGGAGCCCGAGATGCTCCTTGGGCGTCACATAACACAGCATGGCGCAGCCGAACCAACCGATCATGGCCGCTCCGATATCGGACGTAATATGGTCATAGCCGGGAGCGATATCAGTCGTCAGCGGCCCGAGCGTATAGAATGGAGCCTCATGGCAGGCGGCAATCTGCTTTTCCATATTGGCCTGGATGAGATGCATAGGCACATGCCCCGGGCCTTCGATCATGGTTTGGACCTCGTGCTGCCAGGCAATCTTGGTCAACTCGCCCAGGGTTTCCAACTCGCCGAACTGCGCTTCGTCGTTTGCGTCGGCAATAGAACCGGGACGCAGACCATCGCCCAGGCTGAAGGACACGTCGTAGGCCTTCATGATCTCGCAGAGTTCTTCAAAGTGGGTGTACAGGAAGTTCTCCTGGTGATGGGCGAGACACCACTTGGCCAGAATCGACCCGCCGCGCGAGACAATGCCGGTCAGGCGCTTGGCTGTCAGCGGAACATAGCGCAGCAACACCCCGGCATGAATCGTGAAGTAGTCGACGCCCTGCTCAGCCTGCTCAATCAGGGTGTCACGATAGATTTCCCAGGTCAGCTCTTCTGCCTTCCCGTCCACTTTTTCCAGCGCCTGGTAGATGGGAACCGTCCCGATCGGCACCGGGGAGTTGCGCAGAATCCACTCGCGGGTTTCGTGGATGTTTTTACCGGTGGACAAGTCCATGACCGTGTCCGACCCCCAGCGAATCGCCCAGATCATTTTCTCGACTTCCTCATCGATGGAAGACGTGACCGCCGAGTTCCCGATATTGGCGTTAATCTTGACCAGGAAATTCCGGCCGATAATCATCGGCTCCAACTCGGGGTGATTGATATTGGCCGGGATAATCGCGCGGCCTCGGGCGACCTCGTCACGCACAAACTCAGGCGTGATCGTCTGGGGAATACTGGCCCCCCAGGCATTACCCGGGTGCTGATGCGCGACAGCACTGAGGCCGTTACCGGTCACCTCGGCCTGCTCACGCAGTTGCTCTCGGGCCTGGTTTTCACGGATAGCAATATATTCCATCTCCGGTGTCACAATGCCTTTACGCGCATAGTGCATTTGGGACACGTTACAGCCAGGCAGGGCGCGTCGCGGGCGCCGGAGGTGCGGAAATCGAATGTCTGCGAGTGAACGGTCGGCAGCACGGAAGCGGCCGTAGTCTGACGAGCTACCCTCAAGTTCTTCCGAGTCCCCCCGGGCGACTATCCAGTCTTGCCGTACAGGCGCAAGCCCCTGGCGGATGTCAATCGAGACGGCCAGGTCGGTATAGGCCCCAGACGTGTCATACACGGTGATACTGCTCGGAGTGGTCTCCGAAACGGCTTCATGATTCTGGTCCTGGGGGGCAGGCGGCGGGGTTAAAGTAATTTCACGCATGGGAACACGTACGCCTGGGTGCGTTCCTTCAACATAGACCTTGCGCGAAGCTGGAAACGGCGTGGTCGAGAGGCGGTCGTGCGAGGTAGACCCATTGTGATGTGTTCCGTTCAGAGATTCCTGTTTCATACCCCTCTCCTTCCATATCGTTGGCCTAATCCGGACACAGGGCAGCACGCAGGTATGCGAGCGTCCCTTATGAGCGACACTGATGGGCAATGGAAATGTTGAGACATTGTGCTCCCTTCGCTGGCATTACCCAGATCAGGTTCCAGGGGTCGATACACTGCTCAACACAGTGCATCCTCTCAGCCGACACCTCAGCTCCCCCAACACCTTAGGATTGATATCGAATCATGCTACGCCGCCCGTCTCAGGCTGTCAACGCAGGCGAACGCTACGCAGAATGGGTCCGGTAGCTAGCCCGGCAAATACTCCCCACCGTTGACATGGATAGTCTGGCCAGTGATAAAGGCCGCCTCGTCAGAGAAGAGGAAGGCCACCGTTGCGGCGATTTCTTCGGGTCGACCGGCGCGACCGACCGGAATCTTCTTTCGCTGCTGCTCCCAGATCTCATCGGGAAAAACGCCCCTCAGGCCCTCATGCCAGATGAGCCCAGGGGCCAGCCCATTGACGGTCACCCCATGGGGTGCCAGATCACGCGCGGTCGAGCGCGTGTAGCCGGTAATGCCCGCTTTGGCAGCAGCGTACGGGGCTTCGGCCTCGCCCGGATGATAGGCGAACAGCGAGGCCAGATTCACGATGCGGCCAAAGCCCTGCTCCTTCATGGCCGCACTAAACGCGCGCGTCATATAAAACGTGCCATACAAATTGACCCGGAGCACGATCTCCCAAATCCGCGACTCCAAGGCCCAGACCGCACCGGTACCATTCACGCCGGCATTGTTCGCCAAATAGGCGATATGGACGCCCTGGTCCTTCAGCATCCGCGCCAACTCATTCACCTGGTCTTCTTTGGTCACATCAAGGGGATGGAATGCCACTCGCTCACGCTGTTCGGCCGGAATCTGTTCGAGCCAATCATCGGCCAACTCAGCCCGGCGATCACAGGCCACTACGGAATACCCGTCGGCCAAGAGTCGCCGCACCATGGCGCTCCCGAGGCCACCCAGCGCGCCGGTCACTAACGCATGTCCATGTGCCACGTCTGCTCCTCCCTCACGCCTCTTCACTCTTGGTCTGCTTCTGCGGGCCCTCGATGTCCAGGCTGCCGTACACAAATGTTTTTTCCGATGGGGTATGCTTGAGTTGGCTCTCTTCCCACATCCAGTCTATGGCCTGGTCGGTGTGATCCCGCTCGCGGGCCAGGTAGTCGCTGACCGCTTCGTGCAAACGCGGATCGGCCAAATAGTGCATACTCACCGTCGGCTGGGGATCAAAGCCGCGCAGGCGCTTGAAGTCACCCCCTGCGCCGGGTTCAAAGCGGATAAGGCCATCTTCAATGCAGTGCCGAATGGCGGCATAGTAGCTCACGTTGAAATGCATATGCCGCTGCTCGCGCAACACCCCCCAATAGCGCCCATAAAACACCCCGCTCTTCTGAACGTTAAAGGTCCCGGCGATGACCTCGCCATGCTGCCGGGCAATCACAAAACACAGGTTGCGCTTAAAACGTTGGGCCAGGAGGTCAAAGAACTCGGGGAGAAGGTATTGGCGCCCCCAATACAGATTGTTCACCGTGGATTGGTACAGGTTGAACATGACCGGAAACATCTCATCCGGGATAGCCTCGCCACTCAGCACTTCGATCTCTATGCCGAGCTTATCCATCTCGCGGATTTCGCGCTTGATCTGGTTGCGCCGTTTGCTCCGGAAGTGGTCCAGATAGTCATCAAAGGTCTGATAGTCATGATTCAGCCATTGGTACTGAATACCCAGGCGTTTGAGATAGCCGACCTGAGACAGGGCTTCGGCTTCGTCCGGCAGGCAAAAATTGACATGTACCGAGGACAGATTGTTGCGTTCGCACACCTCACGCAGGGTTCTACCCAGGATGTGAATTAACCCTGTCCGGTCGGAACCCTCCGCGGTCAGAAACCGCACCCCGGTCGCCGGTGAGAATGGAGATGCCACTAAAATCTTGGGATAATAATTGATCCCGGCGCGCTGAGCGGCATCAGCCCAGGAGTGGTCAAAGACGAACTCTCCCATGCTGTGCCCCTTGAGATACATCGGACACGCCGCGAGCAGGCGCGTTCCGTCATAGACCGTCAAATGCTGAGGCTGCCAACCGGTTTTCGCGCGGACGCAGTTTGACTCTTCCAAGCACGCCAACCAGTCCCATTCGAGGAAGGGCGAGCCCGGTCCGAGCAGACTATCCCACTCTTCCCGCCCCACGTCCTGCATGCTGTTGAGGATTTTGACTTTCAACTCGGCCATGATGCATCGATGTTCCGGGCGTTTCCCAACGCTGCTCAAGTCCGGCCACTATAGCGTAGAATACCGAGCCCAACACCCCTGCCTCTGTAGGGGCAACCCCCTGTGGTTGCCCGGTGGAGCGCGGCAGGACCGGATTCCCGGTCCTCAGCAATCAATCGGCTTCAACCAACAACGGCGGCCGCGCGGTTTGAAAGCCGGCGGCATTCCGATGTCCGCCCCCACCGTAACGCCTGGCAATCGCACTGACATCGAAATCTCCCACCGAGCGGAGACTCCACTCCCGCCGGTCCTCGGCCGTATCCCGATAGCTGGCACTGAACGCCGCCTCGGGGAATACCTCGCATAACCGATGACCCAGCTCGGAGGTATGCCCAGTGGCATTGACGATAGGAACCCGGTAGCCACCCAGCTCCATCCACATCACCGCGGCCATCAGCTCTTCTATGTCGTGGGCTTGTTTGCGCAGAATCGCCTCGCCATCCGCAAGGAGGTGCGCTGTGGCATCTGGCGCGGCTAATTTTTCCGCCCAGATCGTAAAATCGTACGGATAGCTTCGAATGGCGGCATTGATGGCCTGACTGCCCGGCAAGGCATGCTGCCAGAGGTCTCGGTCTTTAATATAGCGCAGGAGTTCCGGGCAATCCGTCCCGGGATGAAAATACTGCCACGCCAGGGTTGCTCCCGACTCATCCATGTCAAAAAGCGCAAACAGACCCGGTGGTGCCTGGTCAGCCTCAAACTGTGGCGGCCGCTCCCGGATATCCGCAAGCGCGGCCCGGGCCGATTTATGATGATCCAGAATGGTGATGTGGGTAACGCTCTCCCTCAGTTGCACGAGTTGTTCCGCCGGATAGGCAAAATCAACCAGGAAGAGGCGAGCACAGTCCGGGAGGGCTGGCGGCGGGACGCCGTGACGAACCGGCACATAGATTGCCGTCTCGCCCAGTCGCTTCCAGGCTGCCCAGGCCGCCCCAAAGCCGTCCGAGCAATGGGCGTGGTAGAGAACATAGTCGCGCATCAACGCCTCCCGCTTCATGAGAATATTACCCAAACGTCCGGCCAGTATAACAGTTCAGGCAACAGGCAGACATCCATGCCCGAATACGACTCTTTTCGATACCCCCCTCGCCTCAGCCCCCGAGGGTATTTCTCTGGTCAATCCGAACAGATATGTAGAGCGCCTATTGCACGACTCGGAACCCACACATTACGATACGCTAGAAGATTGAAACTCTTATGCAGCCTGGATCCGTCGTTGTTTATCGTGAACGTGGGCAGCTTGCGCTCGGCGTTGTTCAAAAAATCAGCACCTCAGGAAAAGGCAGTCTGGAACTCCTCGGGGAGGGTGACAAAAAACAGACCGTATCCAGGGACCGTATTTTTTTTGATTGCCGGGCAACGTTACCACTCGACCAGTCTCCCGCAGATCGCAAAAGACGCCTCGCCGAGCTGCGCGATACCATACGGCACCACGCTCAGACGACGGACCTCAAAGAGCTGTGGGAACTGTTGGAAGCGGACCCTGCTGCCGTCTTTACCTGGCAAGAACTGGCCGAATTCATTGTTTCTGGTGATGAGCCGTTCGCCATGGCTGGGGTCCTCGATGCCCTCTGGAGCCAGTCTCTGTATTTTAAGGAAAAACAGGCCGGCTCCTTTGCTCCACGAGACATGCAGAGCGTGGAAGAGCGCCTGCTTCAGCAGCAACGAGAACACGAAAAGGCCCAGGAGCAGCAAACCTTCCTCACCTGGATGGAAGCGCAACTCCAAGGCCGACCCCCAGGTGAACCACCCCCGGGCCATAGGCAATTTCTGTCATTGCTCCAGGGTTTGGCTTTATATGGCGAGGGATATGACAAACGACCCCAAGCCCTACAACTCTTGAAGGCCATTGGCTTTCAGGGCAAGGGACAACCCTGGGACGCTGCGTTTCAGTTGCTCGTCCACATCGGCATCTGGCAGCCGGATGAAGAGCTTTGCCTGCTGCGGTATCACATCCCGACGCATTTTTCTGAGGAAGCCCTCCGAGCGGCGAACGCTCTACCGGTCTTTTCGGCGGACGCGGCAGACAGCAGCGAGCAGGGTGCTCTGGAAGACCTGACCGCCTTAGAGACGTTGACGATTGATGACGCGGATACGAACGAGATCGACGATGCACTCAGCCTGACCGAGCAAGACGGCAAGCTCCTCATCGGCATCCATATTGCCGATGCCGGGGCCTATGCTCCTCCGCGCAGCATCCTCGACAAATCGGCCCTGGCGCGGGGGACGACCATTTATCTGCCGAGCGGTAAATTCCCGATGCTGCCGCCGGTTATCAGCGAGGATAAGGCCAGTCTGGTTGCGCAGGCGGAGAGACGGGCGCTCAGCTTTTTTGTCCACATTGATCACACCGGGCAACTCCACCCCGAACGCATCACCCGCAGCATCGTTCGGGTGGCCCATCGCCTGTCCTATGCTGAAGCGGACGCGGCCTTAGTCGAAGGCAGCACGGCTCCCTATCGCTCGACCCTGCGGCAACTCGCCCAACTCGCCCAGAAACGAAAAGAGCAACGTCTCGCCCAGGGAGCCGTTGTGATTGACGGAGACGAGGTCAAGGTTAAAGTCAGAGATGGAATAATCGCCACGACCTTACTCAGCTATAACTCACCGTCCCGAGGTCTCGTGAGCGAGTGCATGATCATGGCCAATGAAACAGCGGCTCGCTATTGCCACGCCAACCATCTCCCCGCGCTCTATATCGGCCAGCCACCGCCAGATGACACGATTCCGGACCGCTCCGATTTTCCTACCCGGCAAGCCTATGTCCATGCCGCCAGGCGAATGATGCCCCCATCTCAGATTGGCACCCAGACAGAGGCGCATGCCGCCTTAGGACTGCCATTATATACCCAGGCGACCTCCCCGCTCCGACGCTATACGGATCTCCAGATGCATCACCAGATCAAGCATCATCTTGCACATGGCACCGCCCTGTTTCAGGACAGCCAGCTTCAGGTTGTGGCCGCAAGTGCCCAGGCCGCTATTGGCGATGCCCGCCGTTGCGAGCGAGAGAGCACCCGCTTCTGGTTACTGCGTTTGCTTGAGGGCCAGCAAGGGGAGGTCGTCAGCGGCCAGGTCGTGCGTATCCAGAACCGCCGACTCTTTATCGAGTTGGACGAGACGCTGCTGTTCGTCCCCATTAACAACGCACCACCACTCCCCCTCGGCACCCCGGTCCAAATCAGTATCAACCACGTTAATGCCCGGCGGGATATGCTGAGCGTAAAGCTGATCGACAGTAAGGCATAGTCCCCTCTCCAGTTTCACGTTCTGCCGGGTACCAATCCCAAGCAGCCACGGGACGTATCACCACATGACCACGCCACCATCGATATTGAGGGACTGGCCGGTAATATACGAGGCTTCAGGCGTACACAGATAGGCCAGGAATTTTCCAATCTCCGTATCGGAACCGGGCCGATTCAGAGGGATCAACTGCTGGACCGTTTTGTTCCAGGTTTCCTCCCGCCCGAGGTCGTCCATACGCGAGGTATCAATGATGCCCGGACAGACCGCATTGACCCGGATATTATGCGCGGCCAACTCCATGGCCAGGGCTTGGGTAAAGCCCTGGATCCCAAAGTTCGAAGTACAATAGGCCACCATATTCGGGTTGCCCTTTTTGCCGGCAATGGACGATATATTCAGGATACTGCCCCCCTGGCCCTGCTGAATCATGGTCGGCACTACGGCACGGCTCATCAAAAAACTGCCGGTGAGCTTGATATCAAGAACTTTCCGCCACACGTCTTCGGAGAGTTCGGTCAGCGGCACCCGGTCCGGCCCGCGCGCAAAAGCCGAATTGTTCATCAGGATATCAATCCGTCCGAATTCCTTGAGCGTGGCATCGACCGTGTCTTGCACCGCCGCACTGTCGGTGACATTGGCAACCAGCGGCACACACCGCCGGCCGGCGGCCCGCACCTGCTCGGCCGTGCTCTCAATATCCCGCCAGCCCGCGGCTTTTTCATCTTCCGGATAGTGCTGGGGATCGCGCCCGGTTCCGGTAACAACAAGGTCAGATCCCAGTTCGGCCAGTGCTAACGCCGCGGCTCGGCCGATACCCCGCAAGCGTCCCGCCCCGGTGATAATCGCGACTTTTCCATCAAGGCTGCCCATCATGACTCTCCCTTTTGTCAAACGTCTCTCTCTTGTCAAAGAACAAGGGCGCACGATTGTGCGCCCTTGTTTCTCCAAACAACGACCAATAAACAGCCCACTACGAGCCAAGTTCTTCTGCAAACAGGGCTTTCACCCGCTCCCAGGCGTCGGTTGCAGCGGCTTCATTATACGACCCGCGCTGATCGCAGAAAAACCCGTGGTCGGCCTCGGGATAGACCACTACTTCATGCGGAATATCGTTGGATTCGAGTGCGCCTCGCACCGCATCCACATCGGACATGGGGATATGGGCATCTTTCCCGCCAAACAGGCACAGCATACGGCCTTCGATTTGCCCGGTCCGGCCTACGGTTGACGGCTGACCGCCAAAGCCTTGCTCTCCGGCGATCCCGCCACCATAAAAGCTGGCCGCCGCGACCACATCGGTCTCACACGCGGTTAGATAGGTCATATGCCCACCAACACAAAATCCCATGGCTCCGATTTTATTGCCGATCACAAAATTCTTGCGCTTGAGAAAAGAAACGGCCGCCAACGCATCGGCCGCCATTTCGTCCGCTTTGAGTTGGCCAAGGAGTTTAATACCCGCCTCCATGCCCGCTTCGTCATAGCCGTATTCCACCCCGGGGCCGGTTCGATGAAAGAAGTCCGGCGCCAGCGCGACATAACCTTCTTTTGCCACCCGTTCGGTGACATCCCGGATATGGGAATTCACGCCAAAAATTTCCATAAAGACGAGCACGGCCGGTCGAGGTGTCGAGTCAGCCGGCCGGGCCATATAGCCGTTCATAGTCTGCGCGTCGACATTGATATGAATGCTTTCCGTTGTAATCTCCATCCGGTCCTCCTTCTTTGCGCTTTGTTACCCGACCGTACTCTGGGCAAGCACCCGCCGTACCGGTCGGCCTTCCTCCGTTTTTCTCACATACCCGTACACCCTCGTCAAGGCGTTAGGGGTGTGATACAGCGAGGCCGAGAGAATTCCATACTAAGGAGGGCGCTATGCCGCATGTACACCGAGATGGCGTGAATGTGTATTACGAAAGCTACGGGTCAGGAACGCCGATTGTATTTCTGCATCCGTTTTCGACCAACGGCTATATCTGGTATTTTCAGACCTTCTCGTTTGCCCGGGATTATCAGTGCATTACGGTTGATCATCGCGGCCACGGGCGTTCGGATAAGCCCGAGGCCGGCTATGCCATTTCCGAAATGGCCGCGGACGTTGCCGCCATTCTTGACGCTACCGGCAACGAGCAGGCCATCCTGGTCGGCAATTCGATTGGCGGTATGATTGCCATGCAGTTCAACCTCGACTTTCCCGACCGCGTCTTGGGCACGGCCATCATCAGCAGCGGAACCAACCTCGGGGCCGGCATGCCGCCCGAGGCCATGCAAGCCTTTCAGCAAGACCTCAACGGTGCGTTCGGTGGCCTGATTGAGGGCGCGGTCGCGGCGAAGACCAAACAGGACAAGCCGGAAATTCTGGACCTGATGAAGGCCTGTTTCGCGGTGGATGACAATTTTACCGAGCAGGTCTTTTTTGCCAACGCGACCGACCCGAACGGGGTCTTTCAGTGGAATATTTCGGATCAACTCAAGAATATCACTAAGCCAACCATTATTTTTGCCGGTGAAGAGGATCAGGCCACGCCGATCGAGGCCAACCAATTCCTGGCCGATAATATCCCCAATGCTCAGATCAGGATTCTCAAAAACATTGGCCATTTCTACCAATTGGAAAGTCCCGCGGATTTCAACGCAGACCTGGCCCAGTTCCTGAAACAGGTCGTGGCCTGACACGCAGTTTCACGGGACTCAGTTCTTCGGTAGCGAGCGGTGAAGCATGAGCGATACCTCACTGGCCAGCATGATTCTTGACCGGGCTGCGCGGTACGGTTCACGGCGCGTTTTTCTGCGCAAACGCGGCAGTTCTTGGGAAGACATTTCCTGGCAGCAGTTTGGCGACCAGATTATCTTCGCCGCCCGTGGGCTGGCGGCCTTGGGCTTTCAGCCGGGCGACCGGCTGGCCATTCTGGCCGACAACCGACCCGAATGGCCGCTGCTCGATCTGGCCTGTCTGTATCTGGGCGGGGTAGACGTGCCGCTCTACCTGACCAGCCCACCGGACGACCTGGTCTATGTCCTGAACGATGCCGGGGCGAGCGTGCTGGCCGTGGCCGGCGATGACCAACGGCAAAAGGTCGCCCAGATTGCGTCCGAGGTACCGAGCCTTAAGCAAGTCATCCATCTCGACACGGATTCCGCACCGGACATCGGCTTGCCGAGCCGTCTCACCGCCCTCAGCCTGACAGACCTGCTGGCCGGCGGCGAGCACGGCACCGAACCCGCCCAGCCGGTGTCCGACCCCGGTCTGGCTACCATCATCTACACCTCGGGCACGACCGGCCGACCCAAGGGCGTCATGCTGAGCCATACCAATATGCTGGCTAACGCCGAGGATGCGGCAGCGGTCCTGCCGCTGAACGAAGAGGATCTGCTCCTGTCTTTTCTGCCCCTGTCGCACGGGTTCGAGCGCACCGGCGGGCTCTACACTAGTCTGCGGGCCGGCGGCACCATAGCCTACGGCGGCGGCATCGCCAGCCTGACCGACGACTTGGCCGCGGTCCGGCCAACCATACTGTGTTGTGTGCCGCGGGTGCTGGAACGGGTCTATCAGCACCTGCTGGGCGAAAGAGAAAATGCGCCCTTTGTGAAACAGAAAATTCTGAGTTGGGCGCTGGAGGTTGGACGATCGGTCGGCCGGGTACGTACCGCCACCGGTACCGATAGAACCGCCCTGCCCTTTCCGCTTGGCCTGCAGCACAGTCTGGCCGACCGTCTGGTGTTCCGCGCGCTACGTGCGGCACTCGGCGGACGGATTCGCTTCCTGGTGTCAGGCGGCGCTCCGCTCAACGCGGACCTGACGTGCTTCTTTTATGGCGCCGGCATTCCTGTCTATGAGGGCTACGGCCTGACCGAGGCCGGGCCGGTCGTGGCCTGCAATACGCCGGGTCGGAACCGGGTCGGCAGCGTAGGAACGCCGCTCCCCCAGGTATCGGTTCGTATTGCCGACGACGGAGAGGTGTGCGTACGCGGGCCGAACGTTATGGCCGGCTATTACAACCGACCGGAGGACACGGCCGCAGCCCTGGACGCCGAGGGCTGGCTGCACACCGGCGACATAGGAGCACTCGACGCCCAGGGCTTCCTGACCATTACCGACCGCAAGAAAGATCTGCTCATCACCTCGCAAGGCGAGAACGTCGCGCCGCAGCCTATTGAGGGGCGCTTTCGCCAAGAACCCCTCATCGAAGAGGCCTGTCTGATTGGCGACCAGCGTCCCTATCTGACCGTGCTGCTAGTGCCCGACCGTGAATTTGTGGAGATCATGGCCAACACGCACGGGGTGAGCGGCGAATGGCCGACCGTATTGGACCATCCCACTATTCGCGCGCTGTTTCAGCAGTGTTTTGAGACGGTGAACAGCAGCCTGCCGCGACACGCTCAGCCCCGCCAGTTCGCCCTGTTGGCCGAACCGTTCTCGCAGGCCAGTAATGAATTGACACCCACCCTCAAGGTCAAGCGCCGAACAGTGTTGCAAACGCGACAGGCTGAGATCAACGGCATGTACCCCGACCAGCAGTGATGTTTCACGCCGAGTTATGAGTCTGGAAACAGTTGACGACATCGAGCTACTGCTGGAGGTTTTTCCGCCGACGCTGCGTCAGGCCGTGTTGCGAGAAAGCGCCCTGCACGAGTTGCTGGAAGTCATCCTCGACCTGGGCCGTCCACCCGAGGCGCGCTATATCGCCAAGACCGCCGATCTGGTTGCCGAGGCGGTCGATACCGAGGCCATTGCCTTTGTGGTGGAACGCATCGGAGCGTTCAGCCACGACAACCGGGCCGGTATTCCGCGCACCCTGCACCGCATCTCTGCGCTCCGCAACCGCACGGGCGGCATCATCGGACTGACCTGCCGGGTCGGACGGGCCGTATTCGGGACGCTCGATATCGTACAGGACTTGGTGCACCAGCCGGACAAGAGCATCCTGCTCTTAGGCCCACCCGGCGTTGGCAAAACCACCTTGCTGCGCGAGGCGGCCCGTGTGCTGGCCGACGAGGACGGCAAACGGGTCGTTATCGTAGATACCTCAAACGAGATTGCCGGCGACGGAGATATTGCCCACGCCGCTATTGGGCGTGCCCGTCGGATGCAGGTCCCCTCACCGGACCGTCAGCACCAGGTGATGATCGAAGCGGTTGAAAATCACATGCCTGAAGTCATTGTGGTGGATGAGATCGGGACG
The DNA here is from genome assembly GCA_022824615.1 of Candidatus Binatia bacterium. Taxonomy (GTDB): domain Bacteria; phylum Desulfobacterota; class Binatia; order Bin18; family Bin18; genus Bin18. The sequence continues at coordinate 12,456 of JAJDZM010000054.1, forward strand.
GAAGCTGAAGCCGAAGCGGCCCGCACGATTGCCGAGCGCGGCGTCCGGCTTATTGCCACGGCACATGGCGGGACCCTGGAGAATCTCGTCCTCAACCCAACCCTGGCCGACCTCATTGGCGGCGTGCAGTCGGTCACCCTGGGCGACGACGAAGCCCGGCGGCGGCGAACCCAAAAGACCGTGCAGGAACGGAAAGCGCCGCCAACATTTGACGTACTGATTGAAATCCACACACGACACCGTTTTGCCGTACACCCCGACGTCGCAGCCGCGGTTGACGGCTTGTTACGGGGCTGGAGTTCCAGCCTGGAGATCCGCACCCGCCAGGAGGACGGCAGCATTACTACCGAGCAGTTGACGGAGACCGGTTCCGCAGTCCAGGAACCTGCCACCGCTTCCACTCAGGGGGCGCAACACCGGGTCCTGCGGATCTATCCCTATGGCATTAATCGACACCGGCTTGAACACGCCATCCACGCGCTCGATGTCCCGGCTCGAGTTGTCACCCAACCGACATACGCCGATGTCATTCTTACGGTCAGAGGTCAGGCTAAACGTCAACCAAAATCGCTCCGTTTGCTGGTCGAACGCGGCATGCCGCTCTACGCCTTACGGAGTGATACAGCCTCGCAAATGGAGAAGTTCCTCCGCGACCACCTCAGCGAGGAATTTCCTGAAGACCGGGCCGCGCTGGCTGAAGCAGAAGCTGGTGTGCAGCGGGTGATTGCCCAAAACGAGCAGTATGAGCTTTCGCCGCAACGCGCACGGCTACGGCGCTTGCAGCATCAAGTGGTGAAGAGCTATGGCCTGATTTCCCACAGCGAGGGGGAAGAGCCGTTTCGGCGGCTGGTTGTCTATCCGGTCGGACGCTGAGAGGAGCGCCCGCGCGTCGCCCCTCTCACTATGGGTTCTCCGTCCTCTCACCGGCTAGGAGCCAATGACCATGGCCACGCTGGTCGTGCCCGAACCGCCAATGTTCAGGGTCGCGATTTTCTTGGCGCCGTCAATCTGGTAGTCTCCAGCCACTTCCGTCACCTGGCGAAAGGCGTCCAGCGCCTGCCGCGTCCCGGTTGCGCCAACCGGATGTCCGCAGCCGATCAAGCCACCGCTGGCGTTAATCGGCAGCTTGCTCCCGAATTCAATCACACCGTCCTCGATGGCCCGCCACGACTCGCCCGGGTTGGTGAGACCGAAATGATCGATGGCCATATACTCGGAGGTGGTAAAACAGTCGTGAGTCTCAATACCCTGCACCTGCCAGACATCGGACAGGCCGGCCCGTTGAAAGGCATCAACAATCGCTTGCCGCGTGTGGGGTAACACGTAAGGGTTGCCCTTGCTCTGGGCGATTTTGGTGTCAAATTTGATCGGTGCAGTGTGGTGTCCCCAGCCCAGAATCTGGGGCAGGTCCGCCAAAGCCAGCCCTCTCCGTTCGGCATATTTTTCGGCAAAGGATTCCGAGGCTAAGAGAATCGACGTGGCACCGTCTGTGACCTGGGAACAGTCGCGCACCCGCAGCCGACCGGCCACCGGATTCCCGTATTTTCCAGAATCCAAATTCTGCGATTCGTCCGAAAACCAGCCACGGGTTTGTGCTCGGGGGTTACGGCGGGCGTTTGAGTAATTCACCTCGGCAATCCGAGTGAGATGCTCTTCCCGCAGCCCATAACGTTCTTCATACACATCGCCGAGCTGGCCAAACAGCTTAGGAAACGCAAATTCCACCCCCTTGGCCTCCTGGTCGTACCAGGCCGCAGTTCCGAGAAAATCTCCGCCCGTGGCCGGGTCAACGGTCTTCATCTGCTCAACCCCGACGACCAGCGCGAGATCATACCGGCCGGCTTCAATTTCCGCCGAGGCCATCAGCATGGAAATACTGCCCGAGGCACAGGCGGCTTCGTGTCGGGCGGTGGGAATACCTGACAGGGCCGGGTCGATTTCCGCCAGGAAGGCACCGAGATGCCCCTGCTTGCAGTAAAGTTCCGCGGCGAAATTGCCGACATGCGCGACATCGACCTCCTTCGGATCAATCTCCGTTGATGAGAAGCCGTCCGATACCGCTTCTTTGATCATATCGACAATATCGTTCCCCTCTTTCATCCAGTTGCGAGCAAAGTCAGTCTGATGCCCACCAAGCACATACACAGGTGCCGCCATGATACTCCTCCTTATCGGCGAGACGTTTTCTTTGTTCTTGAGATAACGAGAGCGGTCGCACTCCACCCTGACGAGAGTCGTCCTATCCTGCTCATAGGCCAAGGTCAATCCGCCTCACGTCCCCCACGACCGGGCAACCACAGGGGGTTGTCCCTACCGTGTTGCATTCCCTCTCCCCTGGCGGGAGAGGGCTAGGGTGAGGGGGCCGAGTTCAGACATCGCTCATCGACGGCTGTGCATCCACCTGTTCGACTGGTGGCGAGGTTCCGCCTGCAGCTTCCAGCAGTTCAATCACTCTGGCTTTGCTGTTTTTCTTGGCAAAATAGAGTGCCGTCTGGCCATAGTTATCCTCGGCGTTGACCTCAGCGCCACGCGCAAGCAGCGCTTCGACAATGGCAATATGGCCAAACCGCGCAGCAACAATGAGCGCCGTCGGACCACCGAAGGGGGCATGGACGTTGATGTCCACGCCTTGGTCCAGCATCTCCAGCATGGTCTGCATATCACCCGAGCCGGCGGCCCCAATAAAAATATCCCGCTGTATTACTTCCGGTGGAACGTCCGAGGAGGGTCCAGAGCGGAGCCATTCCAGGGAAACAACAATCACCACAACCAAGAGCCCTGCTCCAATCAGCGTCTTTTTATCCATTGTCTACCCCCAGCTAACAGCCACAGACTGAGCATCGAATCGGATAAAGAGGCATTACGATGAGCCAAAAGCCTCCCGTGATGACGACCGCCAGAAGGGTTCCGATACCAAAAGCTCGTTTGTGGCCAGTCTTCCGATCACAATTGGAACAGTATTGAACGGTCATGCGGTATGTCTTCCCAAATGTCTCGCTCCAAGCGCGCTGCATTTGGCGCTCCAGCGTACCACCAGCCTAGCACGACTGTAAACCGCCGCCTGTTTCTTCTAAGCTATTGACGAGAAGAGCGGCATGGCCGCAGCGTGTACTATTTACGAAGAAGATCAGCCTAGCGTCCGGTCTAGTCAATGCCGGAAGCGGCGCGCAACAGCACCTTACGAGTTCCACGCCGGGCGGCGTGGTTGAGGGCCTGTAGACCGGCGGCAAGCGGATACGCCGCCTCAATCAGGGCGGTAACCGGAATCCGGTTGTGAGCCAAGGCCTCCAGAGCTGGGGGGAAGAGGCCGCAGCGCGAGCCGACCACCGTGACCTCGTTTATGACGAGCGGTGCCAGCGAGAGCGTATGGTCCTCGGCAAGCGTACTTTTCAGCACGAGCGTGCCACGGGGACGGACGGCTGCCAGGGCACGCTGTAAACCGTCGGGCGAGCCGGTTGCTTCAACCACCAGATCGACGGCTGGGGATTGCCAGTCGGAGAGGTTCACCGCTCGCATGCCGGCCTTTCTCGCCAAGGCGAGTTTCGTGTCATGCCGACCGACAATGGTCACCGCCGCGCCAGCTTGGTGCAGCACAAACGCGCACAGTAAACCCAGCTTGCCATCACCGAGCACGACCGTTTGTATCCCAGGCTGGAGAGATATCTGCTCCAGGATTTCAAACGCGGCAGCAAGCGGCTCGGTGAAAACCGCAGCTTCGTCGGGAACAGCATCTGGAACGGGATGCAGATTGGCAAGCGGTACGGCCAGATATTCGGCAAAACTCCCGTCCGCGTCGAGGATACCCATGACCTGGCGGGCTGGGCAGTGACGCCGCAGGCCGCGCCCACACGCCTCACACCTCCCGCAGCCGAAGTTGATCTCGGCCACCACCCGCTTGCCCATCCATTCGGCCGGCCCTTCATGAACCTCGCCCACAAACTCATGCCCCGGTATGCCCCGGAAGTCCATATAGCCCTTGAGTATCTGCAAATCGGTCGAACAGACTCCGGCCAGCCGGACGCGGACCAGTGCCCGCTCATCGCTCGCCTGCGGGACAGGATGCTGCTCCTGCACCCGTAGATTGTGTCCGTCCCAGTGGAGTGCGCGCATGATGATACGGTAGCCGCTCTACCGCTTGGGCCTTTTCCTATAGCCTCACGGCCGGTTCGACAAGCGCCCATCTCGGCCGCCCCTTCGCGGATGCCCCGCTTTCCGCTATACAGTCGCTCAACAAGAGGGAGGACTGCTATGGCAGACACACAACCATCCATACTGGCCGGTACGACCGTACTCGACTTTACCCAGTATCTGGCCGGTCCGACGGCAACCCGGCTCATGGCCGAGCTTGGAGCGAACGTCATCAAAGTCGAACAGGCCACGGGCGGCGACCCGGCGCGTTCCCTGCCTTTTGTGAAAGACAATCGCAGCATTTACTTCATTCAGCAGAACCGCGGCAAGAAAAGCCTGTGTATTGATTTCAAACGACCGGAAGGCGTCGAGCTGATTCGGGCGCTCATCCCCCATGTCGATGTCGTCATTGAAAACTACGGTCCGGGGGTGATGGAACGGCGCGGCCTGGATTACGCGGCGCTCAAGGCGCTCAACCCCGGCCTGGTCATGTGTTCCATCTCCGCCTTTGGTCGGAAGAGCCCCCTGTCCCATTTGACCGGCTACGATTATATCGCCCAGGGCTTTTCCGGCATTATGCATATGACGGGCGACCCGGACGGGCCGCCGCGTTTCGTCGGCGTGGCCATAGCCGATGGCATAGCCGGGGTCAGTGCCTTTGGGGCGCTCGGCTATGCCCTGCTGCACCGGGACCGCACCGGCCAGGGCCAGCACGTCGATATCTCCATGGTCGATGCCCTCTACCATATGCAGTCGGTTGAAGTGCAGGCCTTTGCCGCCAGCAACGGCAAATACAAGCCCATGCGTTTCGGCACCCATCATTATGCCTCCTGTCCGCTGGGCGTGTTCAAGAGCAGGCAGGGCCATTGTGTGATTTTAGCCCTGAACCGCCAGTGGCCGAATGTGGCCAAAGCTTTGGGTAAGCCGGAACTCGTAGATGACCCGCGCTTTGCTACTGCCAAGGCGCGCGGCCAAAATCAAAAAGAGCTGATCGCCATGATCGAGGCCTGGCTGCAATCGTTTCCGAGCGATGAGGCCGCGCTCAAGGCCCTGGCCGACCACCGGGTTCCGGCCGGCCCGGTGTTATCGATTGAGGAGACGGTTTCCCACCCCTATTTCATTGCCCGCAAAATGGTCCGCCAGGTGCCGGACCAGATTCTTGGCGATGTCACCATTCCGGGCTTCCCGTTTAAGTATTCGGCCTTCCCGGATGAGCCCGACCTCCAGGCTCCCCTGCTCGGCCAGCACAACGCCGAGATACTGGGCCAGTACTTGGGCCGCTCTTCGGACACGATTAGCACGCTGCACAATCAGGGAGTGTTGTATAAGGGGGAACGGTAAGGGAGTGCTACTATGCATTAGAATTCCACTTCCATATACCCGCCTGGTTTTACTGAATTAAGAGCGGCAACAACACGATTAACCGCCCTTTCAATCCGAGGCCAACTGGTGGTCATAAGTACCACAACAGCGATCTGGCGATTCTTCAGGTTCTGCTGGTACTTCAGACTCTGGTCTGTAGTGACCAAGACCTCGAACCCTTCGTACTCAGCAGTGCTGAGCAGTTCTCCATTCTGAAGCGTACTCCACCCTTTTTCGAAGACAGTGGCAACAACGTGGAAAGCAAGGTGACGACGCAGTGGAACCGGGGTACCCTGGTCAAACAGTACCCGCATGAAATTTACTTTGTCTCAGTCTGGAGGCTTTGCTGAGTATGGTTGAGTACGGCTTCGACTTGCTGACGCATGACGCCAGGGAACCAGCGCAAGAAATCATCAATACATGTCCCATCTTCAAGATTCTCAAAGAGTGCCTTCACCGGGACACGAGTTCCACGAAAGACCCACGCTCCATTCACTCTCCCAGGTACGCGCTCGACCGCGGGACAGGACGACCAGTCCAGCATGGAATTGAGGCTAGCGAAAAATATGAGAAGGGACAAGTGAGTATCGATCAATATAGGAAGACATTAAGGTCACTCTGATACTCGTTGCTCCAACTAGCCGTCTCGTCTCGTTCGCTCAGTTGGGGAGCCAGTACGCGGCAGGGCCGCCTTACGCCGGTCGCAGGTCGTCCCAGCGCCGGCACCACCGCTGGCGTTCCTTGTCCGAGAGCGCGAACACGCGCTCGGATTCGGACCGGGGCAGCAGGGTGCAACGATTGCGTGAGAGTTTTGCGATCAGCGTATCCAGAAGCGCGTCGCTCCGGCTCGGGTCGGTCAGGAGGTCAGGGTCGGGGTTCCGCTTGCTCTGAGACGCGGCAATAGAGTAACGGGCAGATTCCGCATAGTCCCGGTACGAGGCCAGACTGGTCGCCGCTGCGGGGTCACCGGTAGCTTCCGTTTCTGATGGTCCGAGCAGGCGCGTCATCTGAAACCCGAAGACGTTCATGCCCAAATCGTAACGACCGGGGAAAGCGGGGTTTTCCCGAACGTCCGCACGCCGCGGCTCGAGGTGGCCCATACCACCGATCACGTCGAAAATCCACGCGCCGTGCTTATACTGACCTCCGAAGGCAACCATATAATCGGTATTGTCGGCCAGCGTGGGCTTGAGCGAGTCGTCCTTGATGGCCCACGGCTCATGCGAGAATCCGACACCGAGCATGACGTTTTCGGACACCTGATAGGTGAACCCGCCACCCATCCGCCAGCGGTCCTTGGCCCGGCCCACCGCGGGTTGATTCAGAAAGGTATGATCCTCGAACCGGACGCGCGTCTCATCGAACACGGACAGATGGCTCCAGCGCGCCTGGACGACAAACGTCAGACGGTCGGTGATCCGGTACGCAAAGCCGAACTTGACGTTCTGGGGGATATTGAAATAGACCGTGGCGTCGTCGCCGATCCCATCACATACGCGCGCGTTGCCGAACATCCAGATTTTGCCCGGCGTCTTATACGTCAGCCCCAGGTTGAGGCGGTCCGTGGGTTGATACATCACCCCGACAGTCCCGAACATGCCCGGCCCGCGCACATCGAGATCAAGCCGACCGCACGGGGTGGGTGATTTCGTCTTCAGCCGTCCATAGGTCGGATTGAGACTGACGCCGATGTGCAGGTTCGATGCCAGCGAATAGGACAGGGACGGCGCCAGCGACACCGCTACCAACTCGGTAAAGAAATTGTTGGGGACCCCGTGTTCGGGTTCGGCCCCATAGTTGAAGGCGAACCCCAACGAGCCATACATACCCATACCAAATGCGAAGGGCGCAAACCGGTCGGTCCGATAGCCAAAGTTCGGTGCTATCGGGAACTCGCGACTGGTGCTGTCGTAGTACCCTGAGCGATCGGGCGACGGACTGAATTCGTTGAGCGCGCGGAACACTTCCGGGTCGACGTCGGGCGGCAGCGCCCCGCGCAAAGAGTCGGGCAGGAAGATACCATGCCTGTTCTCATAGGACGGATGAAACATGATGTTGAACGCCCCGGTGGAGAAGGAGTTCGGCACCAGGCTGAGTTGGGCCGGATTGTGGAACAGCGCGGTCGCCGCGTTGAACGGGTAGGCTACCGCGTTGCCGACCACCATACCATCGCTGGCGGCCAGCCCCGGCGCGGTGAGTTGGCTGGCCTGCACGAGAGAGCCTGTGCAGAGCACGACGCTCAGGAGGAGTGTCCATATTCCCCACCGCAACCGACCCATCAGAAGCTGAACCTTCCTCATCCCTGCTCCTCTCTTGCTATTCGAGCGGTCTAGCCTATGTGAACACCGGGGTTTACAAAAGGGGGGTGCAGACCGAATCGACACTCACATCGGTCTACAAAGGAGGGGTAGGCTATGAACCAACGCATACGGACCACCTGTCCGCGTGACTGCTATGACGGCTGCGGCATAGTCGTCGAGCGAAGAGACGGAGTAATCAGCCGCGTGCTGGGCGACCCGGACCATCCGGTTTCGCGGGGCGCGCTGTGCGGCAAATGCGCGACGGCCTATAACGGCGTCTGGCAGGATACGCAGGCCCGCTTGTTATACCCGCTCAAACGGACCGGTCCCAAAGGCCACGGCCGGTTCGAGCGCATCAGTTGGGACGCAGCCCTCACCACCATTGCCGCGAAACTCCGGGATATTGTACAGACGACCGGCCCGGAAGCCGTCATTCATACCCATTATACCGGCACGCTGTCGCTGCTGGCCTATATGTTTCCCCTGCGTTTCTTTCACCGTCTGGGCGCAACCGAGGTCGAGCCCGACACGATCTGCAATATGGCCGGACATGTTGCCTGGGGACTGTTGTTCGGGAGTTCGTATGTGGGCTTTGACCCCCGCACGGCTGCGGACTCGCGCTGTATTCTGGTCTGGGGTGCGAACCCGGCCCATTCCGCCCCACACGCACACAAGCACTGGTTGCCCGAATCCCCGGCCCAGAAGATCGTTGTCGATCCAATCCGGACGGAGACCGCGGCCCAGGCCGACCTCCACCTCCAGCCTTTCCCTGGGACTGATGCGGCTCTGGCCTTTAGCCTGCTGCACGTGCTGCACCGGGACGGATTTTTTCAGACTGACTTCATAGCCGAACACACCGTGGGCTATGACGAAATGCTGCCCTTGTTAGCCCCCTGTACTCCTGCCTGGGGAGAGCGGACAACCGGCGTTCCGGCAGACCTGATCGAACACGCCGCACATCTGTACGGACCCGGCCCTTCCCTGCTGTGGGTCGGACAGGGTCTGCAAAGACAAACCACTGGCGGCAACGTCATGCGCGCCTGCGGGCTGCTGCCGGCCCTGACCGGGAATATCGGCAAACCCGGCGCCGGATTTTACTATTTGAACATCACCC
>JAJDZM010000117.1 GCA_022824615.1 Candidatus Binatia bacterium
TACCGGGGGAGATCAGTCCCGAAGATGAAACAACATGGCGCTATGTCATGCGTGACCCAGATGATGTGCTGATTGTCTGCGCGGGAGCCCAAGGCGGGAGCTGGTCGGCGTGCTTACCGGGCTGGGGAAATAAGTGGACGCGCAGCGTGACCGAGTTGGTGCGGATGTAACTGAGACAAGAAAGGAGGACGACGAATGCGCCGTACGGTTTTTGATCCGACTCTCCCTTTGGAAACGCAGGCCTTTGCGTATGCGCCGCGGCCCGGCGCGTTCCAGGGGCTGCGAGTCGGCGTGGTGGAAAACACCAAGTTCAATTCCAAGGAATTGTTGTGCAAGGTGGCCGAGCGGCTGGAGCAGCAGCACGGCATGCATCTGGTGTCCGTGAATCGCAAGCAGTCGTCCGGCCATGCCGTCAACCAGGAGGCGATTGCGCTGTTTCAGCAACAGGCCGATATTGTGCTGGCCGGTGTGGGTGACTGAGGGTCGTGCAGTTCGAGCAGTGTGCTCGACGGACTGAAATTGGAGCGCGCCGGTATCCCGACCGCATCCATCGTGACCACGCCCTTTATTGCCACCGGTCGCGCCATGGTCGCCAGTTGGGGGGTGCAGGACTATCAGTTTCTGGTGACTGCCCACCCCATAGCCAATCTGACAGAAGACGAGTTGGACACTCGGGCGGACGAACTGGCCGGACAGGTGCTGGACTTCTTTCAAAACGCTGCGCCGACTTCGGATTGACACCCCCGGAGGGGCACTGTAACAATAGCGCCTCATACGAACACGCGAGTTTCCAATACACCCAGGTGTACGCGCGGAGGAGGGAAGGTGTTTCAAACCTCACGGCTACCGTATGCAGGGGCCATTGATGCCGATGGCCATATCAACGAACCCGCCGATCTGTGGGAGCGGTATATTGACCCGGAATATCGTGATCGGGCCATTCGGATTCGGCCCGGCCCGGACGGGCTCGACCATCTGGAACTGAACGGCCGGCGCTCGCGCTATTTTGACGCGGAAATTCTGGCCCGTGGCACCAGTATGGGCAGCACGTTTGAAGAACGCACTGGCATTAAGCAACAGGGTTACACCAAAAGCGTTCCCTTTGGAGGGAACGACCCCCAGGAACGTCTGGCCCTGCTCGATCAGGAAAACCTGGCCAAGGCGCTGATCTACCCGACGATCTGTCTGGAATGGGAAACCGAAGTCACCGACCATGATCTGGCCCAGGCTTACACCCGCGCCTATAACCGCTGGATCGTCGATTTTTGTTCCGACTCCGGCGGTCGGCTGATTCCGATCGCCCACATCTGTCTCACTTCAGGTGAAGCCGCGGCCCAGGAACTGGAGCGCGCCGTCAAAGCCGGGGCCAAGGGCGCTTTTCTCTCACCCTATACGCTGACCGACAAAGCCCACGGGCATACGGACCACGATCCGTTCTGGGCTATGGCCCAGGACCTGGATATTCCGATCGGGATTCATCCGGTCGCCGAGCCACCGAACCGGCGGGTCTACCAACGCTTTCGGGAGATGTATAAATGGGGTGAATGGTGGGTGGATATGCTGGGCGGCCAGGGTCCCCAACAGGCTTTTTTGGGGCTGTTCCAATACGGTCTGTTCGACCGCTTCCCCAAAGCAAAAGTCGTCGTGCTCGAATCCGGGGCCGGCTGGATCGGGCATATGCTCGACCGCATGGACGCGGCGTATAAGACCGCGCTCGGTAGAAGCGTTCCGCTCAAGGAAGTTCCGAGCTATTACTTCCAGCGCCAGTGTTGGATATCGGCCGACCCGGATGAGCGCGCCCTGCCGTACCTGATTGAGTATATTGGCGCGGACAAGTTCTTCTGGGCGAGCGATTTCCCCCACGACGACCATACCTGCGACTATATTAAAGACCTGACAAAGATGGTGGAGCCGCTGTCCGAAGACAGCCGGCGGAAAGTTCTGGGTGAGAATGTAGCCGGCGTGTATGGGCTGTCCTGAGCCGACGCGCGTATCTGTGTAAAGCAACGAATAACCAAAAAAGGAGTAGGTTATGCAATTCGGTCTGCTGTACGAAATGGAAACGCCCCGCCCGTGGAACAAGCTGAGTGAGTACAATGTCTACCACGAAGCCCTGGCCCAGATAGAACGGGCCGACCAGATTGGCTTTGACTATGTGTGGGAGGTTGAGCACCATTTTCTGGAGGAATACTCCCACAGCCCGGCCCCCGAAGTGTTCTACGGTGCGGTCTCGCAGCGCACCAAGAACATCCGCATCGCCCACGGCGTGCGTCTCCTGCCGCACCGCTTCAACCATCCCATCAAGGTGGCGGAACAGGCCGCCGTGCTCGACATTCTGAGCAATGGGCGGATGGACCTGGGCACGGGCCGGTCAACCACCGCCCAGGAGTTGGACGGCTTTGGGGTGGATTACGACCGGACACGTGAGGAGGTGCGTGAGGCCCTTGACGTGATCGTGAAGGCCTGGACTGAAGAAGTCCTGGAATACAACGGCAAAACGATTCAGGTCCCGCCCAGGCGGGTCGTACCCAAACCTATTCAAGAGCCGCACCCGCCGATGTGGATGGCCTGCGTGGCACCGGACAGCTATGAAATGGCCGCCGACCGCGGCCTGGGCGTGCTCAGCTTCAATCTGAACTGGGAACAGGTCCAGAAGACCATGGACACCTATCGTGAGAAGTGCAAAGACCGCAGCGACGTGGTGTCGCAGGTGATTAACGAGCGGTTTGCCGGGGTAGCCATCTGCCATGTGGCCGAGAGCAAAGAGGAAGAGGAGATCGGCATCGCCGGGGCGCGCTGGTTTCTGCACAACGTGGCCAAGTTATTCGAGCCCCTGATGGTCAAGAACAATCTGTACTCGTACGAATATCTGCGTAGCCTGTTCGACCTGGAAGCGGACGCTAACGATCTGAGCGACGCGCAGATCAAAGAGCACCCCATGGTCACGGTCGGTAACCCGGATGAGGTCAACCGCAAGCTCGAAACCTTTGATCAGGCCGGGCTGGACCAGGTGATTTTCTTTAAGCAGGCCGGTCGGATTCCGCATAAGAACATCATGCGCTCGATTGATCGGATCGGGCAGTATGTGATTCCGTATTTCAATCCGCACAAAGCAACGCCGACCGAGGAAACGCTGTTCTCGGCAAAATAAGGCCGCTACACAAGGAGAAGCTATACATGCTCAAACCCATTATCTCTTCTGATTCGCATATCACCGAACCACCGGGCACCTATGTGGATCGTATTGACAAGAAATATAAAGATACCGCGCCGCACATGATCCACGACGAGAAGAAGGGTGATCTATTCGTTATCAGTGGCATGAAGCAGCCGGTCCCCATGGGTCTGGTTGCCGCTGCCGGCCAGAAGGCCGAGGACCTCGCTATGTTCGGGGCCAAGTTTGAGGACCTGCACCGTGGCGGCTGGGACCCGGAAGCGCGTCTGGCCGACCAGGACCGGGACGGCGTTGCCGCTGAGGTTATCTATCCCACCGTCGGCATGCTGCTGTGTAATCACTCCGACTTTGACTATAAGAAAGCCTGCTTTGACGCCTATAACGAATGGATTGCGGAATACTGCTCCGCCCATCCGGCTCGTCTGATCGGCCTGGGCCAGACCGCCATGCGCTCGGTTGATGAAGGCATAGACGACCTGCGCAAGATCAAAGAGTTGGGTCTGCGCGGGGTGATGATGCCCGGCAACCCCCAGGTGTCCGATTACGACGACCCGCTCTACGATGTGTTCTGGCAGGCGGCTATCGATATGCAGATGCCGCTGAGTTTTCACATCCTCACCAGCCGGAGCGATGTGGTCGGCTCCTCTCCACGCGGACCCAAGCTGAACGGCTTCCTGTCCATTATTCGGGGCAACCAGGACCTGATGGGGACGTTTATTCTGGGTGGCGTGTTTGAACGCAATCCCAAACTGAAAATCGTGTGTGTCGAAGCCGACGCCGGCTGGGTGCCGCACTATATGTACCGCATGGATCATGCCTACGACCGACACCGCTACTGGCTGAAACCCGGCCAGGAACTGTCAAAGATGCCGAGCGAGTATTTCAGCGAGCATATCTACACCACCTTTCAGGACGACTGGGTGGCGTTCCGCATGAAGGATATGTGCAACCCGCGCCGCCTGATGTGGGCCAACGATTTCCCGCACAGCGACTCGACCTGGCCGTGGTCGCAGGAACTCCTGAAGGAGCACACGGCACATCTCACGGAAGAAGAGAAGAACTGGATTCTTCACGACAACGTAGCCGAGCTGTACAACCTGGACTAAAAGACTGGCGAGCGTACCAACCGGGGCGTCCAAAACGGACGCCCTTTTTTATGTCGTCTTCCAGGCTTGGAGCATGGAGGGGAAGCCGCTCCTAGCGCGTTTCACGATAAGTTGTAGCCGTGCCAGTACGCTTGCGTCATGCCGGACTTGATCCGGCATCCAGAGGTCGGGAGACTGGGGACCTGGATGCCCGCTTGCGCAGGAATGACGGGCGACTACACAGCATCGTTATTTGCTCTAGGCGTCAACCTTCTCGGCCAGCCAGACTTTGATGAGCGACTGGTACGGAACATCTCGCTTGTTAGCCGCGATCTTGATCCGCTCCAGCAGATCGATGGGTAACCTGAGGGAAATCGCTTTGGTGGATGGTTTGAGGTTGGGGAACCGGACGCGTTCGGCCTTACTCCAGTCCACATAATCGGTCGAATCGTGACTTTCCCAAAAGGCTTGCTCTTCCGCCTCGTTCTTGAAGGTCGGAATGGATTTACGTTTCCTGCTCATAACGGACTCGCTCCTTGCGGCTCATATCTCGGGCGGAGATGATGCGAATCAGGGAGTTCTCTTCTCGCAACGTCCAGGTTACATGCAGCCGTCGTCCTGCCTTGGTGACGCCGAGGGCATGGAACCGTAGCTCGGACCGACTATGACCGGGATCGCTGACAATTAGAAGCGGTGTGTTGAAGAATACTTCCTCTGCTTCGGACTGACTGACGGCATGTTTCTCAGCACTCTTCCGGGCGTTCCCCCGGTCCCACTGAAAGCCGACGATCCGGTCAAGGTCAATCATCTTTGTATATGCCCATAATATACTGAATGAATCAAGAGATTCTATAATGACCGGCATTGAAAAGATGTGATACGGTCCAAGCTCGATACGCATTGGTGGCTAAATAGAGAGGCGTAAGAATGGAGAGCACAAAGGACACGGGGACCAGACAAGGGTCTGAGAGCATCATCGACCTCAGACAGGAGTTGATTAACCTGTATGCCAGCGAACAAATGCTGGCGTTCTTTGAGTTTACGCTTGAGCGCCCCGGAAACGAGGCGCTCTCCGGGCTGTGCCGCATTGCCCAGCCAAAGTCCGACCGCTCGACGTTACGTTATCTCTCGCTTATTTTCCTCGTTGACACCCCTGACTCCACAGCCCGACTCGTCGTCCAGAAAGCTCTGGCCCGGCTTGAGGGCAGCGCCCTGAAAACTGCCGTGCCCGGTATGACAGACGGCGCTATCATCTCAAGTCTGAATTCCAGCACCGAGAACTATATCGCCCAGACGGACCTGCTGCTGGAAAGCGAGGTGAACAAGGCGTTCATCACGACCCAACTCATTCCCGCCATCGCCCGTATCGCCCAACTCCACCTGACCCATGTTGAGTGGTGGGAGGAGAGCCGCAGCCTGGCTGCCCCACCAGCCGACCCGCCATCCCCGCCGTCTTCCCTACTAGCCACGGTTCGGGATTGGCTGAGGCGTTCCCTCTCCTCTGGCTCTTCCTGAAATCAGAATGTTTTCTCGAATAATACCCTAGGTCTGCATTGTCTTTGACGTGCATCTGCCTAACCTCCTGCTTGATTTGGGATGTGCTAAAATAGAAATATATATGTAAGATATTGATAATAAATGTTAGATTATATAAACATTAGTTGAGCATCATGCGATGGCGCATGATACGATTCCCGTGGCAAACAGGAGGTTTTTTCAACAATCTGGAGGTGCTACATGGCTATTACTCCTAGAGAAATTGGGCAACGATTGCGATTCGCGCGTGAAAGCCAGCGAATCACCCAAGAGGCCGCTAGTGCGATGATCGGACTTCAACGGTCCGCGATCAGCCTTATGGAATCAGGCCAGCGGCAGGTCTCCACGCTTGAGTTGACCCGTCTGGCCGACCTATACGGACGGCCAGTCGCTTGGTTCGTCAACACGGATATCTTAGTTGCGCAGGAAGACCCGGTCGTTGCGCTCTTCCGTGCGGAACCAGGACTGCAAGGTGAGGTCGTTCAGACGCAAGCATCGCGTTGTTTGCGTCTGCTCAGAGAGGGGGCGTCGTTGCGACAACTGATTGGCCGAGAGATCACTGTCTCCCTGCCGCGTTACGAATTGCCTCCACCTCGGTCGGTAGGACAGGCCATCGCTCAAGGGCAGTTTGTGGCCGAGCAGGAACGTCGGCGCCTCAATTTTGGTAAAGCTCCTGTAAGTAAAGTACCTGAGACGTTGGCTCACCAGAACATATGGACAGCCGCTTTGGACCTGCCGGGTGAGGTTTCTGGCCTATTTCTGAGCAGTCCTGACTTTGGCATGGCAATTGTGGCTAACCTTGCCCAATCGTCGGTTCGGCGGCGATTCTCTTACGCACACGAATACGGTCACGCGCTTATGGACCGTGATAAGTCAGCCACCGTTACAAGTGCCCACAACGCCAAAACGAGGACCGAACAGCGAGCTAATGCCTTTGCAGCCGCCTTCCTCATGCCTGAAGAAGGGGTGCGGGATTTTCTGTACGGCTTAGGTAAAGGACGGGGGTCGCGTCGAGAGGAAGCGGCCATGGATGCTGTCACTGAGGAAGGTATCCGGGGGGCGTTGCGAAGCCCTTCGCGTTCACAGAACGTCACCTATGCAGACATAGCGCTTTTGGCTCGGCACTTTGGTGTAAGCTATGCGGCGGCTGTTTGGCGGCTACGCGGCCTGAACTTTGCTAGCGCCGATCAGACCCAAGTACTTCTCGGTCAAACCAGAGAGGCCCATCGCTATCTACGTGCTGTAAGAGCATTTTCCGCTATAGATGAGTCCGAGAGCGAAGCGCCTGCCGAGGTGCATCAAGACCATGAGTTAGATTGGCAGGTTCTATCGCTGGCTCTGGAGGCGTGGTGGCGCGAGGAGATTTCGCAGGCTCGATTGCTCGAAGTAGGGAGATTGTTGGACATTGAGGATGAGACGATTCTCGACTTAGCCGATTGAGTCTCTTTGAATGTGGCAGAAAGACCCAACGCCGATTGTTCTTGATACCTCAGTCCTGCTCAATTTTGTAAAGATTGGTCGCATCGCTTTACTTGGTCAGCTCGGCCTATCAGTCGTCTTACTCGATCAAGTTCTCGATGAGGTAAGAAATACGGAGCAAAGAGGTATGGTCGAAGACGCCGTGACGGCAGGTATCCTTGATTTACAAAGCGTACGTAATCCGGCGGAGGTAGCCCTATTTTCTGAACTTCGGTCAGGCGGGCGGCTTGGTGCAGGCGAATGTGCCGTCCTAGCCGTTGCTCTTACTCGGAATTGGGTCGCTGGACTTCAGGACCGAAGGGCACGAACTGAGGGTCAAAATCGACAGAAAGGCCTAAGAATCTGTCAGACAGAGGACTTGGTACTGGTATTGCTCCAAGCTGGACATCTGACCCTCGAAGAGGCAGACGGGTTTCTTGCCGAGTGGGCGGCGAAACATCGCTTCAGGTCAAGGCTCACCAGCTTCCGTGATTTGATGCACATATGATTCTAAAAGCAAGGCAATGGAGAGGGAAAACTAACCATTGAAAGAAATAAGATGAGTGAACCATTTTACATCCTGTCCATTGATGGTGGTGGGTTCCGAGGACTCTTTGCCGCCCATCTGCTGAAACGGATGGAAGAAGAGTGGCAACTCAATTGGGGAAGCCGTTTTCGTCTAATGGCAGGCACCAGTACCGGGGCAATTTTGGCTGCTGGCTTAGCCTGTGGAAAGTCTGCCGTGCAGTTGGCTGCCTTCTACGAGGCTCACGGTAAAGCGATATTTACCCCTCGACTGCGTTCCCGTCTTGATCTCTTAAAGCTCTTCACGAGTCGGTATCCGAATAATAAACTCCAGAGGCTCCTTGAGGGAATATTGGGTAATATGACCTTGGGGCAAGTTGAAATTCCACTCATCCTACCTTCTGTTGATATAGGCAACGGTTGTGTACATGTCTTCAAATCGAAATACCATGACGCCTTCGTCCGGGATCCGAATGTACGAGTGTCGGATGCCGTCCTAGCATCCTGTTCCGCTCCAACTTATTTTGACCCCGTCGTCGTTGCTGAGAAGTATCAACTTGTTGACGGTGGCCTCTGGGCCAACAATCCGTCCCTCATTGCAGCTATTGACGCCCACTATCGGCTTAAAATCCCACTTGAAAAAATGCGAGTGCTCTCGATCGGTACTGGCAAGAGCAAGGTATTTTACCCACGGAGCCAAAGCAAATGGAAAGACCGTTTGCTTGGTAGTTGGCAAGGTTGGGGCCTTCTGACTCGCTGGCAGCGTAGCAAGTTCATCGACCTGATCTTTAACCTCCAGTCTGACAATGCTCACAACATGCTCTGCCTACTGATGGGTGAGAGTCCGATCAATTCGAGGCAAGTTCTTCGGTTGACTTTCGAGGCAGAGTAGCCATTGCCTTTGGATGCCGTCCGAAAGCGAGACGACTGGGTCACCAAGGCGGACCACCTCTTTACTCACAAATCCCCAAAAATTGCCGAGTTTCTCTCCATCGAAAGGAGCCCGTAATAATGAACGAATTTTGATTGCTCCCTCCCATTTATTCCTGTCAGCAGTCCTTAGAAGGATTGGTGGATAGATTAATCGCAAGAGAATCACGAGCATACGATAACCAGGAGATCATAAGACATGAAACACGCTCAATTCTTTAACGACTTTCTCAACGATGAAGTAAATCTCAATCAATCTCGTCTTGATCGCCTAAATACCAGTGTGAAGGCCGTCAACGAATTTCTGTCTCAAAACTTGGACTCTTACAAGCGGGTTGAACGCCAGGGGTCATATGCCTTGAAAACCATCATTAAACCTGTCGATGACGCCCAAGAATATGATGCTGATATCTTGCTATACATGGCGTATGACAGAGATAAAAATCCCAGGGAATACATCGACGAACTCTATCAGTGCCTTATCAAGAATAAGGTGTATGCGGAGAAGGGGCATAGGAAAACCAGATGTGTAGTCTTGGACTATGCAGGAGACTTTCACCTGGACATTGTTCCGTGCATCGCCGGAGAAGAGGACAAGCAGTACATCTGTAACAACAAGACTAATGATTTCGAGCGCACCGACGGAACAGGGTACAGAGACTGGTTTAACGACAAGACTCACGTCACACATGGAAACCTTAAAAGGGTTGCAAAACTCTTAAAATATCTCAGAGACCACAAGGGGAATTTCACTGCGAAATCAATTCTTCTGACAACACTCGTAGGCAATACTGTGTCTGGTGGAAATGATGGCAACCACTTCAAAAGTCTCCCCGATGCACTGAAGACCGTTTCAAATCGAATAAACGATTTCTTGCAAAACAACCCGAGAATGCCGGGAATAGCCAATCCCGCCTTACCGGAAGAAGATTTCACACGGCATTGGGACCAAAAAAAGTACGATAATTTCAGAAGGCTGTTCAATATCTACAACGATAAGATCAACACTGCCTTTGATGCTAAAGAGCATGACGACAGTATCGAAAAGTGGCGTGACGTATTTGGAGAGAATTTTGGAAAAAAGAAAGGGCAGGGTAACAACGGTAGCGGTAGAAAATTCAGGGAAAATACTACCCCTGTCATAGTCCCGCCTAGAAAACCATACGTGCAATGAAGCCAACAGACAGTGATATCGAATGGCTGAAATGCCTTTTCCCTAGCTTATGCTATAAGCCGGAGGAGCAGAAGATCGTAGGAGAACTGAGCTTCTGTGCTTGTTATGACAAGACATCTCAGAGGGTAAAGATTGAACTTTATGGACCTGATGACTCTATCAGAAAATCGGACGGTTTTCTTTGCGATGTGTTTGAAGTCGAAATCCTTTTGGATGATGAGTCGATCGGAGATAACGGTTGGCCTCAGGTGCATGAGGTGGGTGGCCGGTCCAAATCTATTGCGAACAAATACGGCGTGAAGATGATCGATCTGCATTTTTTCCCCAGCAATGGGCCATGACTGTGAACGGACCCTGGCGGATTTGCTTTGAGTTCCGTAAGGGCGACGCCTTTAATGTCGAGATCGTTGACTACCACAAAGGATAGAACCATGCTCCCTACTTCACATCCCGGCAGACTGCTGAAACGCGAGCTTGAGGCGCGTAACCTGAGTGCCAACAGGTTGGCACTCGCCCTTGGCGTGCCATCCGGCCGTATCACCGATATTTTGAATGGCCGCCGGTCGATTACCGCCGAGACCGCGGTTCGGCTTGGCTGTTATTTCGGCAACCGACCGGGGTTCTGGCTCGAACTCCAGAGCCAATACGACATTGCCTTGGTCGAACGAGACCGGGGAGAAGAGATAGCTAAGCAGGTGCGACCCGCCGGGACTTGATCTCATCACTGGCCTGGGAAACGAATGACCGCCAGACCGGGAAGACGTTGCATTGAGGGTGACGGCGCCTGTTCCCTCGCCCCTTGGGGGAGAGGGCTAGGGAGAGGGGTGATTTCGAGATAAATCCTATAGTCGGCACGCTGCGATGAATCTTTTTCTTATTTTCCAGTACGGCCTTGTCGGTGCGTTTGTCGTCTTATTGGGGACTTTCCTGCTTGTCATGGTCTCCGAAAGTATGGCAGGGAGTGTTTCTCAGCTTTTCGGCTTACACACGAAAAACAAAACGCTGCAATTTCTCGGCATCGGCATGGGCGGTGTGCTACTCGCCCTGCAAGCCCTGATGTCCTACAAACGCGCCAAGGCGTTGGAGGACACCGCAAACGCGCAGGCTGAAGCTGCGAAGGCCCAGGCCAAGGCTACGGAGGAACAGGCAAAAGCCAACCAGAACACCGAGCAGGGACAACGGCAGGAACGTCTAAAAAATGCCATTGAACACCTGGGGCATGACAATGCTTCGGTGCGTTTGGGCGGGGCTTATGAACTATTCCATCTCGCTCAAGATACGAAAGACTTACGTCAGACTGTTCTGGACATCCTCTGTGCTCATATCCGCCGGACGACGGGCGAAGACGAATATCGGAGAAAGTATAAGTCAAAACCCTCCGAAGAAATTCAAAGCCTACTTACCTTGTTGTTCGTGCAGGAGCATGAGGTCTTCAAAGGGCTGCATATTAACTTGCAAGGGAGCTGGCTGGACATGGCCAATCTCAGTGGGGCACGTTTAGAGAACGCCTTTATGGTCGGTGCGTGGCTGGAAGGGGTTGATCTCAGTAAGTCGTCTCTACAAAGAGCTGACCTTAGCGATACGCACCTGCAAATGGCTAATCTTCGTGAGGCGAACCTTCAAGGAGCCGAGCTTTCCTGGACACGTCTACAGAGGGCTAGGCTTGGCGAAGCGCAGTTACAGGGGACTAATCTTGTCATGGCGGGCCTGCAAGGGGCTGATCTGAGCCTAGCTCGGCTACAAGGGGCCAATCTTTGGAGAGCAAAGATGCAAGGGGCCGATCTGAGCGGAGCACGGCTACAAGGGGCTAATCTGCATGCGGCAGAGATGCCGGGGGTTAGTTTGTGCGCGGCAGAAATGCAAGGGACCGTTCTGTACGGGACAAAGATGCAAGGGATCATCAGCAGTGGAAGCGACGGATTTTTGCCTCCGTTTGAAGAGCTAATGAAAAACAGAGTTGGCGGAGGAAGTGATCTCAACGGGATTATTTTTGAAGGAGAGTTGAGCCAGGAAGACCTGGATTCCTTTACCGAATGTTTGCCCGATAAGAAGGCAAAGGAATTGCGAGAGAAGCTGAAGCCTCACATTGGCAAGCTGGCAATTCGTGAACTGCCAGAAAGCAGCCGCGCCATTACCGGGGCCTACACCGCCGAAGAAGCCGAACAATGGATTGCCGAATACAACGAGGCCATATCGGAAGTACCTGGGAACAATAACTGATGCCCACCCTCCACTGGCTCACCCGAGACGAAGACCTCCGCACCGCCTCCCGCGTGCCGTATCGGTTATTGGAAGAAGCGCCCGACCTGTCGGCGGGAGAGCCGGACACGGGCAACATGCTCATTCAGGGTGACAATCTGGAGGCGCTCAAGGCGTTACTGCCGTTCTATGCCGGGCGGGTGAAGTGCATCTATATCGACCCGCCGTACAACACGCACTCTGCCTTTGAGCATTACGACGACAGTCTCGAACATACGCAATGGCTGGCGATGATATGGCCGCGTCTCGAACTCCTGCGTGACTTGCTGGCTGAAGACGGTTCGATCTGGGTGTCGATTGACGATAACGAAGTCCACTATCTCAAGGTTATCATGGACGAGGTGTTTGGAAGGTCAAACTTCCTGACCTCCTTCATTTGGAAGAAAAGCTACGGTGGCGGGGCTAAAGCAAAATGGTTTGTGGGCCTTCACGAAGAAGTCCTCTGTTACACAAAAGACCTGAGTAAATTTCCTGAAATATTCTTGCCTCCCGACCCCGATGTCGTGAGAAAGTATTACAAGTATCAGGACGAAAAATTCGTGGAGAGAGGGCCGTATCGTTTGCAGCCATTGGCAACCACGAGCATGGATGACCGTCCCAATCTTCGATACCCGATTACACTTGAGAACGGTGAGGAGATTTGGCCGGAAAAGCAGTGGCAATGGTCAAAAGAACGTTCTTATCAGGCGCTTGCAGACGGGGAACTTGTGATTTCCAGAAGAAAGGGGAAAACGGTTGTCTCTTACAAGCAATACCTCAAAGACGAGAGAGGAGAAGAAAGAAAACGTAAGCCGCAGACCATAATTGAAGGGCATTATACGCAGCACGGAACGTATCAAAGTATGGAACTGTTCGGCTTGCAAGACAAGTTCGCTTTTCCTAAGCCCGAAGGTCTCATTGAATATATCTTTGAGGCGGCCACCAACCCCGGCGACTTGGTGCTCGACTCCTTCCTCGGCTCCGGCACCACAACGGCGGTCGCCCACAAGATGGGCCGGCACTACATCGGCATTGAGATGGGTGAGCATGCGGTGACACATTGCGTGCCGCGTCTGAACAAGGTCATAGCCGGCGAGCAGGGCGGCATCTCAAAAAGTGTCGGCTGGCAGGGCGGGGGTGGGTTCCGTTTCTACCAGCTTGGACCGCCAGTGTTTGACGAGGCGGGGCAGATTCGAGCGGACATCCGCTTTCCGGTGTTGGCTGCCCATGTCTGGTTCAGTGAAACCGGGCATCCGTGGAACGGAGGCGGGGATTCGCCCTTTCTGGGTCTGCACGACGGCCACGCCTATGCACTGCTGTACAACGGCATCCTGGGAGACAAGCGACCGAATGGCGGCAACGTGCTGACGCGGGCCACACTTGCTACGATTCGGGAGGAGATTGAGCGCAAGCATGCGCGCTTCAACGGTCCGCTGACCGTCTATGGTGAGCAGTCGCGGCTGGCCTCTGCTACTTTGGAACGGATTGGCGTCACCTTCAAGCAAATGCCGTATGAGGTGAAGGCAAGAACATGATTGGTTGACGAGTGGCAGGACAATTTGTACCTACTCATCCTCCTGCAAAACGGTTCAGCATGACTTGGTTACTCTTTATTGACGAGAGCGGACACGATCACAGAACCACGCCCTATGAGGTTCGGGGCGGGTTTGCGATTCACGTTCGTTCGCTCTGGGCCTTCGTGCAGAACATGCGGCGGCTGGAGATCAATTGTTTCGGCTGCTCGTTGCACGAATACAAGAAAGAGATAAAAGGCTCTACCTTGCTCGACCGGAAACGCTACAAATTCGCCGGACAGAGCGGACTGCTAAGCGATGCAGATAGGCGCAATCTCTGCCGGTCCTTTCTGGCCAAGGGCCTCACGCAAGAGATACCCAGCGCGAATGAATTTACGGCCTATGGCCAAGCCTGCCTCCAGATGGCGCGAGGGACAATTGCTCTCCTGCAACAACATGAGGCCGTATTGTTGGCTTCCGCCATACCGCGAGATGTTGCCAAGCCGTCGGGCTACCGGGTCGATAACTATCTGAGGAAAGATATTGTCTTCCTGCTTGAGAGATTCTTCTACCTCCTGGAGGAAAAACGTGAACACGGCGTAATCGTCATGGACGAAACCGAGAAACGCCAAGATCGAAGATTTGTCACCAGACTGGAAAGATACTTCACGAAAACCAGTGAAGGTCAGCATAGAACGGAGTGGATCGTACCAACTCCGTTTTTCGTCTCATCCGATATGACATACGCTATCCAAGCAGCGGATGTGTGTATCTATTGCATAAACTGGGGATTTCGTATTCCCCAGCGTCAGATGGACGCCGAGCATCGCGCCGAAATCGCTAATATGTTCGGGCGCGCCCTAGCGAGCCTTCAATTTCGCGGGCAGAGGGAGAGAAACGGCCGTATCTTCGAAACTTACGGAATCGTCTATGTCTCTGACCCATATGAAGCCAGACCGGCCCCATAAAAAAAGAGGCAACGCTCCGTCCGCCACTCCTGCACTTCATGTGCATGACTGCTTACGAAGCCGAGCCTCCACACCTGAAGGTAAGCTGTTGTCGCCAGACAGTCAACCTCTTCAAGCAGATGCCGTATGATGTGAAAACAAGGACCAGCTCTGTGCAACTCAAGCAATATCAGGCCGATGCGCTGGCCGTTCTGCGCCGCTTCTTTGAAGAAGCCCGCATGGCCGGGCCGAAGAACGCCTACGAAACCATTACCAAGGAATCCGACTATGCGGACCGGCTCGGACGCTATGGTGGAACGTATCGCGCCCCGCTCGCGGACCTGCCGAACGTACCGTACGTCTGCCTGCGCCTGCCGACCGGCGGTGGCAAAACCATTCTGGGCGCTCACGCCGTTGCCGTGGCGCGTGATGCCTGGGTAGAGAAAGACTATCCGCTGGTTCTGTGGTTGGTGCCGACAAAGACCATCCGTTCGCAAACCGTCGAGGCTTTGAAGAACGCCGGTCACCCGTATCGGCAGGCGCTGGATGAAGACTTTGACGGTCGGGTACGCGTGTTCGATATTGCGGACTTTACCCATATTCGTCCCCACGACCTGCGCGACCACTGTTGCATTGTGGTCGGCACCATTCAGACGCTACGGGTCAAGAGTACCGAAGGCCGTAAGGGCTATGCCCACCACGAGGAAATGGAACCGCATTTCTCCGCTGTCCCAGACGCTACGCCGGGTCTGGAGAAACTGGAGGGTGGCGGCGTCAAGTTCTCCTTTGCCAACCTGTTGCATATCCACCGACCGCTAATGATCGTGGATGAAGCCCACAACGCCGTGACCGGCCTGACGCGCGAGATGCAAACGCGGGTCAATCCGTGCGCGATTATCGAGTTCACCGCCACTCCCCGGCCCAAGTCGAATATCCTGTACAGCGTCTCCGCCCTGGAACTCAAACGCGAAGACATGATCAAGCTGCCGATCATGTTATCCGAGCACGACACCTGGCAAGACGCGGTCACCGGCGCGATTGCGAATCGGGCGTCTCTGGCTGAAGCCGCCAAACGAGACGCCGCCTACCTCCGGCCCATTGTCCTGTTCCAGGCTCAGAAGAAGAACCAGGAAATTACAGTCGAAGCCCTGAAAAAACATCTGACGGATGTCGAGCACCTCCCCGACCACGCAATCGCTGTCGCCACTGGCGATCAGCGAGAATTGGATGGTATCGACCTGTTCGACCCGCGCTGTCCGATTGAATACGTCATCACCGTCGAAGCCCTGAAAGAAGGCTGGGACTGCTCCTTCGCCTATGTGTTTTGCTCGGTCTCGCGTATCCACAGCGCAACAGACGTGGAACAGCTATTGGGCCGCGTGCTGCGCATGCCCTACGCTAAGCGGCGCAGAACTGCTGAGCTGAACCGGGCGTATGCCTATCTGTCCGAGCCGTCCTCGGGGACATCCGCTCGAGCATTGACCGATAAGCTCGTTGCGATGGGGTTTGAGGAAGATGAGGCGAGCGACAATATTGAGCAGATACAGGGAGAGTTGGACGGCAAGGACAGTCTTTTCAGCACCAGCGACCAGCCGCCGCCATCCTTCCGACATACACTTTCGGTGACACCGGAGGCGCTGTCAGCCTTGAAGCAGACACAACGAGACGGTGTGACAGTACGCGCGACTGGTGGCGGGACAGTTGAGATCGAGATTGTTGGCCCTGTGGACGACGCCCTGGAAAAGGTCATCTTTTCAGCAGTTCCAAAGGCGGAACGCGCGCGGGTTGCCGAGTCATTTGAGAAGTACAGAAAGTTGGTAAGGAGCCAGTTGTCGCCTGCGGAACAAGGGGCGACGTTTGAGATTCCGCGTCTCATGGCGGAGCTCCAGGGAGAGCTTGAGTTCGCCGATACCGACGTGTTCATGGAAGATCACGATTGGTCGCTGCTCAACCACTCACCGCAATTGGACGAGCATGAATTCACGATCAGGGAGACTGCGCGCAGTTTTGAGATCGACACTGACGGCAGGCACGTCACCTATCAGTTCGCGGGCGAGGAGGAACAACTCGCGCTGAACGTAGACGTAGCCGGCTGGACGCCTGAAGCTCTGGTCCTGTGGCTCGACCGACAGGTACGTCAGCCCGACATCGGGCAGGGTGAATTGATCAAATGGCTCTCCGAACTTGTTGGCCATCTCATAAACAGACGTAGCCTGCATATCGCCGCGCTCATGCGGTGCAAATTCATCCTGGCGCGGAAAATACGCGACAAGATTGGAGCCATTCGGCAGCAGGAGCGGAAGAGCGTCTATCAACAGCGTCTTTTCACACCCGGGGCAAAAGTCGAAGTATCCTTCGACGCTACCTTCTCATTCAAGGCTGGGATGTATCAGGACCAGCGGCGTTACCGAGGGCATTGGAAGCCGGGAAAGCATTTTTTAGGCCCTGACCACGTTCCGGCCTTTGACGGGGCAGACGATGGCGAGGAAGTACGTTGCGCTCAGGCTCTCGACAGTCTGCCTGGCGTGAAATACTGGATTCGTAATGTGGCCCGCCACACGGAATCATTCTGGCTGCCGACCGCTACGGACAAGTTCTACCCCGACTTCGTGGCGCTGCTGAACGATGGGCGGCTGCTCGTTGTTGAATATAAGGGCGCGCATATCGCCGATGGAGCGGATACCGCGGAGAAACGAACCATCGGCGAACTGTGGCAACAAAGAAGCAACGGCAGGGGTCTTTTCCTCGTTGTTGAAAGACGCCTCAACGGACGGAACGTCTACCAACAGTTGATGGAGAAAATCGGCACTGCCTGAAGCTGCTGAAGCAATGCGCGATTCTGTGCCGCTGGCTCCCTCTGCCCGCTGGATGCCGGATCACAGCCTGCCCCGGACATGATCCGGGGTCCGGCATGACACGAACGCAGCACGGCTACAGCCCATTGTGCAACGTGCCGGTCCGCAAGCCGGCAAGCTGTTTACGCGGCGCTCCGTCTAATTGACCATGAATACGGTTGAACCAGCTTTTTCGTTCAGCCGGGGACACCCTATACCAGTCTAAAGAGAGCATGGCGTGCGAACCACAGTAGGGACAAACTCCTTTGGGGAGGCGGGTCAGTAATGCTTCACAGTCTTGACATTGATAAGTAAACGTTCCCTTCATCCGCAACCTCCACTCCTCATCTACAGGAACCGATGGACAATCCATCTCCTAGTATACCAGTTTCTTCTCAGCGGTACATACGCGGTTAAGAGGGGGTGGGGGATTGCGCGGGGCTGTTGTTTGCGCATACTCCACCTGCGTGGGGGAATGAACATGGTGCAACCGTTGGCTGGTTTTCGGGTCCTTGACCTCTCGCGCATATTAGCCGGGCCGTTCTGCGCCATGACCCTGGGAGACCTGGGGGCCGAGGTCATCAAGGTCGAACGGCCGGGAAGCGGTGATGATACCCGTGCCTGGGGTCCGCCGTTTGCGGGTGGGGAAAGTGCGTACTACCTCTGCGCCAACCGCAATAAGAAAAGTATCACCGTCAATCTCAAATCCGATACGGGCAAGGAGTTGATTCGTCGCCTGGTCCGGGTCAGCGATGTGCTCATTGAGAACTTCAAATCCGGGGAAATGGCGTCGCTGAATCTTGGCTATGAACAGCTCAAGCAGGAGAATGCCGGACTGGTCTATTGCGCGATTACCGGTTACGGCCAGACCGGACCGGACAAAGACCTACCCGGCTACGATTTTATTATTCAGGGCAGGGGCGGAGTGATGAGCATCACTGGCGAGGCCGAGGGCGAGCCGATGAAAGTCGGAGTCGCCATTACCGACATCACTGCCGGTTTGTTCGCCGCCAATGCCATTCAGGCCGCCTTGCTCGCCCGCACGAAAACGGGCCAGGGGCAGGCGATCGACATCTCTCTGCTGGACGCCCAGGTCGCGTGGCTGGCCAACGTTGGTAGTAATTATCTGGTGTCCGGCACCAAGCCCGGTCGATATGGCAACGCTCATCCATCCATTGTGCCGTATCAGTCCTTTCAGGCCCAAGATGGCTATTTTTGTCTGGCCGTTGGCAACGACAGCCAATGGCAGAAACTCTGCCAGCTTATTGCCCGCCCTGAGCTGGCGGTTGATGAACGATTTTCTACCAACCCCGCGCGAGTGCAAAACCGGGCGACTCTTATCCCGCTTCTCCAAGACGTGTTTGGCACGGACACGGTGCAGGGCTGGTTGCGGCAAATTCGGGCCGTGGGGATTGCGTGCGGGCCCATTCAATCCGTTGACGAAGTCTTTGCGGATGAACAGGTGCTTGCTCGCGACATGCGCGTGCCCATGTCGCATCCAACCGCAGGAGAAGTCCTGCTTGCCGGCTCGCCGCTCAAACTCTCTGCGACCCCGGTCGAGTTTTGCCTCCCACCACCTTTATTGGGAGAGCATACGGACGAGGTGTTGACGAAGTTGCTGGGCTATTCGGCGCAGGAGGTCAGGCGGTTGCACGAGGAGGGCGTTGTTTGATTACCGGCACACTTTACCTGTTGGCTGTTGCAAAAGGATTGCGAACCCTCACACTCCCATACATGCGCGTATGCTGAAAGTCTTCGGAGAGGATTTCGGTCAGTCCGTAGACTTCCGCGTAGGCCCACAGGTGGGCATCAAACCAGGATAAACCGTACGCTGCCGCACCCCGTAAGGCGGTCCGCAACACAGCTTCATTGGGATAAAGGACTCTAAACTGAGCCAGCATTTCTTCTGCCTCGCGTCGGGCATCCGCTGGCTCCAGGAGTCGGACTTCGGGTTTGCCGCGGGTCGTTGCCGCAACGAACTCGACAACAGCCTGATGCGGTACCCTGGCTTCATCGGATTTGATGCCTTGGCGTAGAATGTCGGTCGCAATCCGCTGCTTTTCCGGAAAGCGAGCGTCGTAACGATAGACCAGGATATTGGTATCAATGAGGAAGGCCACGTTGGTACAGGTCTTCACGCGTCCAGCCACGGCGGTGCGCCCGCTTACGAGGTTCTGCCAGCGATTCACGCTTGCGCTGCCGTGTTGTTGCGGTGTCGAACAACTCCAGACGTTCGTTTACGTTGAGCACGGCGGTTGATGTGCCTGCGGCTGGAGGTACGACTCGGATTACGTCCCCTGCGGCCTCGAACCGAATCTCGTCGCCGGGCCGGATGTGATACTGTTCGGCGAGGGCCTTGGGAACCGTCACTTGTAGCTTGCTGGTAATTTTCGCCATATCCTTACTTTAGCAATGACAACTTCCTTGTCAATCTCGCATTACCGTCGCCCCTCGCTCAGGATATTCACGTCGTAGCGTTCTTCGACGTGTTCGAGATCGACATCGGGGTATTCGATAGTGTAGGCGGAGAAAATCGTGGCCTGCTCTTGTTTGACATCAACAATCGTAAAACCGATATTGCGGGGCACCTGCTTGCCCCGGTCCGACTCGGCCTGACTGGGGTCTTCGGACCAGCCGTGCAGCAGGTCGTTGACCTTCCAGAGCTTGCCATCAGCGTCAAAAACCAGGACCATCGCCGTCTCATAGGTCTCCGCATCCCAAAAATAGATTTTGCTGCTGTAGTTGCGGGGCATGGTCGGCGTTTGTTCGACAACGGCACATAAACGCAGCTCCCAGCGGTCGTTGGGCAGCCAGCCGTTGGGGCCGTAGAAGCGGGCGTACGGGTGCTGGGAATTCATGACGTGCAACAGTACTTTCCAGCCCAGAAATTTCCACTCATGGTCGAGGATACGTCCGGAAAATCCGGTAAAATCGTCCAGCGTCATTTCTGTTCCGGCAACGGAATCATCCCGTTCATGCGTGGACAGGCGACGGACCTTGCGCAGTTGGGGCAGGAAGCCCCAGGCGTCGTCCGGCTGACGCGGGTTATCATATCGATAGATCATAAACCGTTGTCCGCGGACATCGTACGGCTCCAGCACTTCGACATAATCCTTGTATTCAAATCGCCCCGCGTCATTGAGGGGCAGGAGATGACCCTGCTGTGACAGTTGCGCCAGATGATTGTGGTAGACGCGTTGGTAGAGGGCAACGAGATGACGGATGGCTCTCCCTCCGCCCTGAATCAGGTCCTCCGGGAACCCGGACAGGCGTGACGCGCTGCCGCCCTTGGCAATGAGGGCCCCCAGATAGCGCTCGACATTCATCCCGTAGTACTGCCAGCGGTAATTGAAGTTCCAGGCGGCTTTGACCCCTGAGGTCGGGTCGTCAGGGTTGATCAGCGCTTGGGCAAATGGTCGCCCGGCAATATAATTCTCCAGTGCTCCGTCCGCGGCGAGGCGGGTTTGATTAGCGTACTGCTCGGTCGCAGCCAGATAATCGGGGTGGGGTGGGTAATGGCCCGTGGGCGCAACGTGAAACTCGACTTCAGGAAAATCAAACTCGTCAATATAGCGCGGTGGTAAGAAAGGACGCAGCTTCTCCAGGTCAGTCTGCCCCAGAATATCGCCCTCTTTGAATTGGGGCAGTGTGGTCAGATTCGTGCTGATCCACCCTTGGATATCTTCCCGAGTAGGCAGACCTTGGCCCTGCGAGTGCGCAGCATTCGTGAATACCCCGCCGAGTGCAAGGGTAACCAGGACGCCGCAAATAAGGATGGAAAAAGCCGTTTTGTGCATGTCGTCCGTTTCCTTCAGGTCAGATTCTCTTGCCGTTAGCCTAACCGAGCCCTCGTACTGCCGCAAGGATGCGGTCGGCTCAAGCGCTTTGAGAAAACCCGGCGAAAACGGCTGTGGATGAAGGGTGTGGGAAGCAGGGTATGGAAAAGAATGCGTCAGCCCTCCGGCTGGGCGCTTTCTCGCGTCCCCCCTGCTGCTCCAAGCGCGCCGATGAGAGCGACCCCGCCCGCGCACAAAAACATCACCGTAAAATCCGTGTATTCGAGGACGGCCCCCAAGACGATACTGCTCAACCCCACCCCAACATCGAACGCACCCATCAGCGTGGCCAGCGCCGCCCCGCGCTCGTGCAGGGGCGAGCGATCAACCACCAGGGCCATGATGGAGGGTTGTACCCCTCCGAATCCCAAGCCTTGTAAGGCGGCTGCAACCAGAAGGCCGAAAAGGGACGACGAAAACGCGAGCGTGGTCATTGCAACCGTAAGACAGACCATGCCGGGAACAATCACCGCCGCGCGGCCAAAGCGGTCGGACAGCCGTCCGGCAAAGGGGCGTGAGGCTACGACCACAACGGAATACACGCTGAAGTATATGCCCGGATTGCCAAGGTCGGCGGCCTTCACAAAGAGCGGAAGAAAGGAGACCACCGCACCGAAGGTGACCGTCATGCAGACGGCAATAAAACCGGGAAAGAGCGCGGCCCGGCTCACCCATTTGTGCTGCTGGGGGCTTGTTTGGTGCGGGGACGGAGCGCGCGCCGGCTCCCGGATGAGCTGTGCCAGGACTAGGCTGCCGAGGGCGAGGACCGCACACAGCCAGAACAGGGAATCATAACCGATGTGGCCGATGAGCATGACCCCTAGCGCCGGCCCGATGGTCATGGCCAGGTTGAGGGACATGCCGTAATATCCCATCCCCTCTCCGCGCCGACTCGGCGGGGCCAGGTCGGCAACAATGACCCCGGCGGCGGTCGTATAGGCGGCTATCCCGAAGCCGTGAAAAAAGCGCAGACCCAGCATGACCGAGACAGACTCGGCCTGGGTATAGAGCGCGGGAGCCAGACAGTAGATGAGGGCGCCAATACTGAGAATGGTTTTGCGGCTCCACTGGTCAACCAAACGGCCGGTCATGGGACGCACGAGCAGGGCGGAGACGGCGAACGCACCCATGATCAGGCCGACCTGGGAGTCCGCGCCGTGGAGTTCCTCAACCACAAAGACCGGCAGGACGGCAAAGAGCAGGAACATGCTGCCGGCAAACAAAAAGGTCCCCAGACACAGCAGGATAAAATCTCGTGTGAACAAGGCTTCCGGACGTTGCGAGGGGGAGGGAGACTCAGGCACGGCGGCTGAGTCTATAGGCGGTAGTGGGGAGGAGCAAGGGACGCGAATTTAGAGCATGATATCGCCGCCATTGGGGCTGAGGCATTGGCCGACATAGTGGCTCGATTCGTCGGAGGCAAGAAAGACGTAGGTCGGCGCAATATCGTCAACCGTTGCCAGATGGCCTTTGGGAATACTGGCCCGAATGGCCTCCAGAGCCTCGCTGCTGATGCCCTTGAGGATGGGTGTCTGTGTCGCGCCGGGGCCGACGCAGTTCGCATTGATATTACGGGTTCCGATCTCACGTGACAGCGAGCGGGTAAACGCAATGATGGCGGCCTTGGCCGCACAGTAATGACCCAGGCCGGGCGAGCCGAGATAGGCGAGTTGCGAGGCAGTACTAATAATTTTGCCGTAGTCCTGTTTATACATCAGCGGCAGGACCAGGCGCGTACACAGAAAGACACTTCTCAGGTTGACCGCCAACATCTGGTCCCACATGGAAACCGGCATATTCTCGACGGTTGCGGCAGAGGCAATGCCGGCATTGTTGACCAGAATGTCGATGCGTGCATAGGTCTGTACCGTGGTATCAACGAGGTGCTGCACCTCATCTTCCCGGGAAACGTCCGCCCGAATGGCGACTGCCCGACGGCCAAGAGCTTCGATATCCTGCTGGACCGCCGCGGCATTGTCAGCCTGGGAATCATCAGGGTAGTTGAGGGCAAGGTCGGCCCCCTCTTTGGCAAAGGCGAGGGCGACCGCTTTTCCAATACCGCTGCTTGAGCCGGTGATGAGGGCGATTTTGTTGTCGAGCTTTCCCATTGGTCTCTCCTCGCTTATATGGGCTTGTTCTTGATCTGCATGGCCACGAGTGTTTCGTCTGTTTTTTCAAACAGGAGCTGGAGCGCGGTTTCCGTATCAAAAGCCTGTGGCGCTTCGAGCCGGGCACCAATAGCCGCCTTCAGAAACGGGTAGTCGGTCACCCAGATAGTAAACTGTGGTGGTTGCTGCTCTTCGGACTGTTGCGTGTGCCATTCCAGTACTTTGTCAGCGACTTGCAGATAGGCCACGATGGTGTTGACGTACGGCCGCATTTCGTGGGGCGTCTCCTCCATCTCTTGCTGCACAACGGTTTGAAACGCCTGGAACTCGGCATGGTAGGTCGGATAATCCAGTCCGGCATACCCCAGGTCCAGCAACGGTCGGAGAGCGGCTGCAATGTCGCGGTGTCCGGTCAACGGCTGGTTACGGAGTTGGTCACAGGAAAAGAGAAGGAAGAAGGCGATGACGAACACACGCCAGGCTTTTCGATGCAAACCGACAGTGGAAGCGTTGAGGGCTATCATTGGTCTCGAATGACAGGTGAGTGCTCGATGTCCCTGACCTTTATTCTCTTCCTTAGGAACAAGGTAAAGACAAAGGGTCAGGCCGCGACTTTCTTCACCCCGTTTGTTTCCCAGCCGGGTGGTAAGCTGGGAGCCGTGGGCGGCTCCAGTCCAGTCTCCTCTTTACAGCGTGCCAGGAGTTCTTGGAGTGGCGGACCAAAATCGAACGTCTGTAGCTCGCCCCGGCTTTCCTTCATGCGTTGCCGCAACGCTTGGGTGGCGTCCTCGTCCACTTCAGATGTTTCTGAGTCGCACACCACACCGTAATCGGAGGCAGCTTTTTTCACGGACACCAACTCGCGCACGACATCAACCCGGACTTTTTCGATGTCGCGTTCCAGCGGGTCGCCCCAGCCGCCGCCGCCTGCGGTTTGGAAGATGAGCTGGTCGCCCGGTTCAACTTTGATCTGGTCGCATTTTGAGGGCAGGACGGTTCGGGTTCCATCGGTGTGGACCAGGATTTTTGTTGAGCGCATCCCCGGTTTACCCCCGAGAATCCCCCAGGGGGGAGTCAGCCAGCGGTCGTCGTGAATGGCGATCTCACCCGGTTCGAGAAAGGTGTACCATTTGTCGATGCCGTTCCCGCCCCGATGCAAACCGGCTCCGCCGGAGTCGATGACGGACGAATAGCGGTCTACGCGCAGGGGGCAATAGCTTTCGAGGTATTCAGTCGGAATATTGGTGAAGAGCGGCCACCAGGAGTGACCATCCATACCGTCGCCAATCGGTCGGCCCGGAATGCCGCCGTAGCCAATCTCCATAATAAAGAAGAAGTTGTCGTCCTTATCGTTGCCGCTGTACAGCAAGTGAGGGCTGGTGCCGTAGCCGGCCGCGGTCGTCAGTTCCGGGCTCTGCTGGCCGAGACAGCCGCCCATGACATCAAACAGGCGGGCCAGGGCATGGGTGCGGCAGCCCAGCGGAGCGGGGAATTTCGGATGGAGGAGGGAGCCGTCCGGCATGCGGGCGTCGATCAGATCGTAAAAGCCGTCGTTAAACAGAATCTGGGGGTCGTAGACCATGATGAGGTAGACGCCGATGAACATCTTGAACATGCCCGGATTGAGATAAAAATTGATCGGCCCAACCGCCTGCGGGTCGGTGCCGGTCCAATCGAAAATCGCCTTATCGTCCTCACGCCAGATGGTGAGTTTCATTTTGAACGGACCGTTGCCGAGCCCGTCATCATCAATATAGTCCTCGAAGGACTGGGGCTCGGTCGGGATATTGCGCTGGATGAGGGTCTGGACGGCCCGATAGGTCCGGTCCAGCAATGCCTGACAGGCGGCCAGATAGATATCCCGCCCAAAGCGCTCACACAGTTCCCGTACACGCTGCTCAGCGGTTTTACAGCCGGCCACAATCCCCATGAGGTCCGAGCGGTTCATCATCGGGATGCGGACATTGTTCAGAATCAGATCCAGGACGGCCTGGTTGAGTTCTCCTTTTTCAAACAGTTTGACGGGCGGAATGCGGAGTCCCTCACCAAAGATTGAGGTCGCGTTGGTCGGAAACGAACCGGGCAGCGGGCCGCCCACATCCATTTGATGGCCGAACATCGAAGTCCAGCCGATGAGTTCGTCGCCGTCAAAGACGGGAACCAGCACGAGAAAGTCGTTGATGTGGGAAATGGCCCCCCCGCACAGATAGGGGTCGTTGAGCAGAATGACATCACCGGGATAGAGCGGCTGGTCAAAACGCTCCATCATCTCCCGGATATAGGAGCCGAACTGCCCGACGACCATCCGGCCGTTGGGATCACAGATCATGGGGAATTCGTCGTGCTGCTCGCGGATCACCGGTGACATGGCCGTGCGGAACAGCACCGCATCCATTTCATAGCGGTAATTCTTGAGCGCACTCTCGATAATGTCGAGAGTAACGGGATCGACTTCTATATCTGGAATCTCAGCAATTTTTACATCGCGCATGATTGGACCCCTCTCATTGTGCAGTGGGCTGAATCAAAATATTACCATATGTATCAATTTCTCCAGAAAAGCCTGGGAGGACGACCGTCGTTGAGTCCATCTCGGTTACAATCGCCGGACCGGGCAGGCGATTGCCTGGCTTGAGCTTGGCCCGATCATAAATTGGGGTGGTCAAAAAATCGCCATCAAAATAAATCCGGTGTTCGTCAACTTGGGCGTGGGCCGCGGAGGGTCCGTCCGTTTCGCCCTCGGGCCAGTGCAACGTCGTTCCCGTGCCGAGGGCGACCGCACGAAGGTTGACGATCTCACACTCGGCGTCCAGACGAAAACGGTAGAGCTGTTCGTGTAGGGCGTGAAATTGTTCCGCCAGCGCCGCCGTTCCGTTGGTTTGTAACTCGTGGAGTGTTGTCGTCATCGGCAGTTCATAGCCCTGGCGGAAGTAGCGCATGTCGGCGTTATAGAAAATCCGCTGCTGCTGTCGAGAGATGCCTTCCTGCTCCAACCAGCCGGTCGCCTCCGCGCTCAGCCCTTCGAGAATCTCAATGACCTCCGGCGCGGTAATCTGATCCAGGGTGCGGAAGACGGTCCGAGAGAATTCTTCCCGGTAGTCGCAACACACATCGCCCATTGCGCATAAAATGCCCGGTGCGGGGGGGACGATAACCGGAAACGCGCCAATAAGCTTAGCCACCGCGTTGGCGTGCAACGGTCCGGCGCCGCCAAATGCGGCCAGGGCGAAATTGCGGGGGTCGTAGCCGCGCTGGACGGAGACCAGACGCAAGGCCCCGTGCATATTCTCATTGACGATGTCCAGGATGCCCTGGGCGGTCTGATATACATCGAGGCCGAGATTTTTTCCAATACGCTCGACCGCGGTGTGGGCGGCCTCCGTATCCAGCGTCATCTCGCCGCCCAGCAGATTGGGGGGCAGATGGCCCAGGACCACGTTGGCGTCTGTCACCGTGGGCTCCGTCCCACCCTGGCCATAGCTGGCCGGACCGGGAGCGGCGCCGGCACTCTGCGGACCGACCCGGAGCGCGCTGGTAATCTCGGGCACATGCGCAATGGAGCCGCCGCCGGCCCCGATACTGCGGACATCGACCGAAGGAACCTTAATCGGGAAATAGCCCAGGGTCGTTTCCCGCGAAATCGTCTGGCTGCCATCCTGACACAGGGCCACGTCGGTGGACGTACCGCCCATATCGAGGGTCAACAGATGCGGGAAGCCGGCCTTTTTGGCAATATACAGCGCTCCCGCAACGCCACCGGCCGGGCCTGACATCACAGCGTACACCGGTCGTTCCTGTGCCATACGCAAGGTCATCAGGCCGGCGTCAGAGCGGAGAATATTGACGGCCGCCTTCAGGCCGTGCGCTGTGAGCTGATCTGCAAAGCTGCGCATATACTGGGCGACTTTCGGCCGCACATAGGAATTCATCACCGCGGTGAGAGCGCGTTCGTACTCCCGGAACTCCGGCAACACTTCCGACGAAGCGGTAATCGGCGTGTTGGGTAGGACCTCATGGGCGATCTCTTTGACGCGCTTTTCATGGCTTTGGTTGGCGTACGAGTTAATGAGAGAAATCGTCAGCGCTTCGATTCCTTGGACGCCCAAATCTTGCAGGTCGGTACGCAGCGCGTCTTCGTCCAGCGGGGTGACCACCTGCCCGCGGGTGTCGATGCGTTCGATAGCCTCGCGGGTGTATTCGATGGCCGCGGGCGGGTCCGGCTTCTCCATGATCATCCAGCCGGCGAGCGGCCCCGGCGTCCAGGAACGCGCCAGGTGGAGGATTTGCTTAAAGCCTTGGGTTGTAATCAGGCCAACCTTGGCGCCCTTGCCCTCAAGGACGGCGTTGGTTGCCACGGTCGTCCCGTGCATAATCTGGGCGATGTCGCCGGGCGAGATGTTGGCTGAACGGCAGATTTTCTCAATCCCGGCCAGCACGCCAACCGATGGATCGCTGGGGGTAGACGGAGTTTTGGCGCGAATCTGCCGACCATTCTCCTCGTCGAAAAGGATAAGATCGGTAAACGTGCCACCGACATCAACGCCAAGTTTGAAGGACATGAAGAGCCTGCACTTTCTGATCCGATTGCATTGCTAAAGTTTTGTAATCAGGTGTGAATTATATGAAGCTAAGTGTCCACGTCGCAAGTCCGAGCATTAGGGGGCTGACGTTTCGCCAGTAGACCCTGGAGCTTGACCGGCGACTTCTCCTGTGAACACAATGGCGTTCTCATAGGCACTAATGGTATCCTCGCGCTGCTTGAGGAAGCGTCCTATCTTCGCTTTGACGACCGTGTTGAGGTCGGTAATGACCGCGTTGAGCGCGGTTCTTCTCCCTTCTGTGGTGCCGTTCGTTCCGTTTGGCGGCTCCTCAGGAATATTTTCCCGGAGGCGAGCTTCCAACTGGTTACGGTAGTGGTCCATTGCGTGTAATGCCTCAACAATGCGTGCGGGGCGCTGCGTAACCTGTTCCGGCTTGCTGGGATCATCCTTGTTCAGTTCCGTGACTGTCTCTTTCAGATGGACTTCTACACTCGACAATTGGGCTTCGGCTTCCGTGCGTACCTCCTTTGTTCCAGGGTCCTTGACCCAAGCAGTCTGCACCTCCGATGGTAGATCGTTGAGCGCAGCCTTCACGGCTTTGAAAGTCTCTTCCGTCGCCCGGCTATATTCCTCCTGATGCTTCGCGAACACCGCCTCCAGGGCTGTTAGCTGGCGGGCCGGTGCCGAGCCGGTGCTTGGTTCTGGACGGTTTACGAGGTCTGTGCCGAGCCGCCCACTCAGAGCGAACTGGCCGAGTGTTGTGGCAGATTTAGTGATATCCTCGGTATCAGCGGAATAACTCTTGACATACCAGTTACCGATGTCGTCCTGCACCATGACATAGTTGGTACGTCCGGCCCCACCAACGCGGATAGTGTTGATGTTCTGCCAGAATTGCCGGTCGATTTGCGAAAGTACTGCCGGACTTATATCCGACTTATCAAAATAGCGCGTAAGCGTTCCTCCAAATACCGGGATACTCTTGAGCGAATGACGTTGGAGTTCGTTTCGCCAGGTGAGGCCTGGGTCGCTCTGCAATGATGCGGCGGGATAGCTGGATCTGAGATAGGAAGACGCGGGTCGGATGAATGCCAGTCGCGTGCGTGATTCGTACGCCGCGCGCAGAGCATTGGTGAGGTTCCCAGCGTCGCTATCCTGGCCATCCTTAATGGCTGTAATGCGTTCGTACTCAAGGACTGCAATCAGTCGATCAAGAACTTCCCGAGAGGTCTCAAGGTCGTCAGTTCTAATTTTGGGACTCTCTGGCTTATCAAAATCCTCGGAAACTTGGCTAGCGCCATATCGTGCATGGCCCACGCTCTCTTTCAATGACTTCTTATGCGTTTCCCGGGCTTGAAGTTCGTTCGCTTGGTTCAGAATCGAGTTCCCTACCGCCTGCAGAACCTGTGTATATTCATGGATTCTTTTGTCATCTTTGGAGAGAGGTTGGGTGAGTAAATCGATGGTATAGTCCTTGGTATAGTCAAGGAGTGTCTTTGGGTCGTCGCGCGATATTAGATTGTCGTAGTCAGCAACAAAAAGCATTTTTTGGGCGAACCTGACGAGCGCATCGCGGAGGCGGTGGGTTTCCACTGATGTATCACTTTTGCCATGTCTCTTGGAGATATCATCTTGCTCCAAATAGTCCTCAATCATAGATTCGAGACCGTCGTTCAGGCGACCACGGTCCAATCCGCTCATCGCAGCACCGGATTCCTCCTGAAGTCTTTCTACATCCTCTATATTAAACTGAATTTCGTCTCCTCCTTGACCACTGGCGCGGGCTAATCCAAACTCTCGCCGTTCCTCAAATTTGTAGCGTTTCAAGGTACAAGTGTCGTAATTGTCCGTTGGTAGGGAAGAATAGGGGAATACGCGGTGGGCTTCTCTCAGTGCGGTCGCCGTCTTAAGGGGGTTGTGTGCGAGTTCAAAAAGGAGAAATTCTTTGAAAGCCGGAGTGCCGCCGCTGAGAACTCTTCCGTCGTCTTTTGCATGATCGGCAAATTTCCGCAGTTCCCGAGAAAACCAATGTGGGTCTCCTTCAACGGATTTTATGAACGCCTGGAGGTTGATTCGCCCGGTCAGAAGGGATATCTCCCGCGCCTTGAGCACTCTCCGGGCAAGCTTCTGGGCACTTTCTGAATCTGAACGTGGTCCAAAGGCGTCCAGGATATCAAGGTTGATCCGAAGGAGGTCGCGAAGTGCGGACCTTGCCGATAGGAACGATTGAGCAATCGAGGTTGCGATGTGGACGAATTCCCTTTTCGTGTTACTCTCCGCTTCAAACAGCAAGTCTGCATGTGCCTGGACCAACTTATCGTTGCTAAGAAGGCCGTAGGCCCAGTTGGAACCCCGGTGTTTTCCTGTAAAGCTCTTCATCAGGGAATGTAAGCGATGGTTAGGGGCTGCCCATGGACTCAGATCAAAGATTTCCTTGTGTGCATTCTGTATTTTTTTCGCAGCATGACGTTCGGGACCCTCCCTGGCCCAGAGCTGGCCATAGGCTTCGATAAGCTCGTCAATGGTGCTGTAACATTTCTTCTTTTTCTTTGGCTTTGAGCAGGTGGCTTCCAAGGGATGACCATCCGGGAGCGAACTAGGCGTACTTCCTGGGCTCTCTGGGATGAGTCCGGGGTACATGGCGTCCTTGAATGCTTTCCAGTCTCTATTGTCTCCCTGGAAATTTCGCCACGCTTTGCGATATTGCCATACTGCTTTCCGAGCACGCCGTTCGAGCCATCCGATGTACTCTGGAGGTCGATTTTCGTAGAGGCAAAGGATCGCGTTAACACGCCTGGCGTCATCGCTTTCAAACCTTATCGGACGTTTCTTCTCTGCCTTCTCCATCTCCTTCTTCTCAGTATCCTCATCCTCCTGAATGCATCTACCGTATCTCTCATCAAGAACACTACGAAGCGGTTCTTGTCTTCCAAAACTTATGGTTTCTTGTCGTGCGGCCTCCTCCAAACGATCCCGGAGCCGCATCAGGACCGGTCTGGCACCGATAGCCATGACTGCCATCTGTTCGAGTTGGACCTCTTCGTGGTTAGCGAGAGGACCTTTGTAGACGTCGACGTCAATCTTGGTGACCGCGCAGCCGGTGAGGGCGGCGATAACTATGAGGCACAGGGAGAAGCGGGAGGAGGTCGCCACCATTCTTTTCCTTCTACTTGCTGCTCTCTTTCTCTTTATTCGATGTCGAGGTCGCGGCGCAGTTCGGCCAACTGCTCCCTGTCGGCCTTAGTGGCCACGAGGGCCTGAAAGAGCTTCTGTGTGAGGTTGGTGTTGCGGCGCTCTTCGATGACCTTTGAAATTTTACTCACGGCCTCGTCAATGTCGCGGAAGAACTTCTCGGGGCTGGAGCCCATAACGATAACTAGACGGTGGCTCCTCGGCGCTCTACGGAAGCCTTGGGGTCCGAACAAGACGAGACGGCGCCCCTCACTGAGGTCGCTGAGCAGTGAGTCCTCTACCTGGCTGATGGTGATGCGGCCGGCATCGTCGAAGTTGACCGAGGTACCCAGTGAATCAATGAATTGAGCCGGGACCCAGCCCGAGGCGAACCGCACGGAACTGATGAAGCTTGCTTGGCCATGTACCCGAATGCGGTACATCTGAGGCGGTAGCTGGTCCTGCGGATCAAAGACGCCGAAGTAGTAGGTCTGCTGTATTTCGTTGGTCGGAGCTTGAGCCCCCGCTACTGTTGCGATTCCAGCACCCAATGCGACGGTCTGCTCGGTGGTGGCACAGCCTTGAAGGAGAACAGCCAAAAGGGCGATTGATAGGCCCGCAACCCAACTTCTGGCCTCAGGGGTTGTGCGTCTCACGGTTAGACCTTTTCATATTGAGATAGAATGTCTGGTGGACATCACTTCCTCTATAATGTCCGTATTGTAGAACCGCCGTCCCGGCAGGTGGCTAAGACGAAACCGCGCGAACCGCGGCCTGGTACGATTCCGTGGTCTCGC
Source organism: Candidatus Binatia bacterium (assembly GCA_022824615.1). Taxonomy (GTDB): domain Bacteria; phylum Desulfobacterota; class Binatia; order Bin18; family Bin18; genus Bin18. The sequence goes on from JAJDZM010000117.1 coordinate 31,870, forward strand.
CCTTGTCGGTTTCTTCCAACTCCTGGTGGACAACCCGTAGGACCCGTTCGAGGTATTCCGCCCGCCAGCGTTCCCGTTCGGCCATAACGGCGTCATCCGGACGATAGGCTTCGATGTCGTGCTGCGTGAACAGGCCCTTGGCAGCAGCGAGACGCTCAACGCTGTCGAGGCGCTCCCGTAGCACAGAGACCTCGCCGGCCAGGGCCATGACAATCCCCATAACCGTATCGATCTGGGGGTCGTTGAAAAAAGTCGGGCGCTTGCCTTTTGCTTTGCGCGGCATGAAGGTCTCCTGCTATTTGGTCGCGCCAAAGACGAACCACGCCCCGCCGCCGCCGAAATCGCCGCCTTGAAATTTCTCGGTACGGGCCTGGGCACGTTCCAGGGCACTCGGGATCATCGTCTGGATGACACCCCGTGCGGCAAAGCCGGACTCTTCGGCCAGCTTTTGGAGGTCCATGGAATGCACCGTCCCCCAGAAGGGTTCGTTGTTGTTATAGGTGTCCCAGTCAAGAATAAATGCCTCGTAGGGCGGCATGCCCTCATATTGCGGCACCTCTTGGTGGAGCATCATGCCCCCCGGCCGTAACAAGCGGTGGCACTCTTTCATGATATTGCGAATGGCCTGACTCGAAGTCTCGTGCAGCAAAATATGGGAGACGATAAGGTCAAACGAGCCCGCCTCGAAATTGGTCCGCTCCGCATTCTGCTGAGAGAAATGGACGCGCTTGCCCAGTGCCTCGGCGCGTGCATGGGCATAGCGCAGGACGGGTGCGCCCACGTCAACGGCAAAGACTTCGGCTTCGGGGTAGGCGTCAACATAGGGCAGGGTGCTATGCCCGACGGTGCAACCCATATCCAGGATGCGAGCGGGCCGGAAGTCCGCATGCTGCTCTTTGAGGTGCAGCACAACCGACTGACCCATTTCATCGTTCAGGCTACCTAAGCGGCTCATGGCGTAAATGTAGACGGCCCGGTCATAGGTCGCTCCGGCGGCTACGTCGTCCTGTCCCAACTCGGTATGATAGCCGCCCGGCTGACAGTGAATGTCTACGGCTGTGTGGTAGGCCGGAATGGCTAAATCCGGATTCAGGGTGAGAGAGCCGAGCGTCTTTCCGTTTGTCGCGGCGCGCTCCCGTAGCTGCGGGAGCTGGCGTTCCACGCTCACATTGACCGAATCCCACATCATTTCCTGGCTGGTCCGCAGCAACGTGCTCCACATCTGGTAATAGGGTTCGTCCTGCATGACGCTGCGGACTTCGTGCCGGTCTTGGGGAGGACGCTGATGTTCACGGGCAAAGCGGGGAGCCGCCCTATGCTCGTAAATAGTTTTATTGCCAGGTGAAACTTTGGTGGCCAGATGGACCTTGAGAGTGTGGACAAAATTTTGCCGCGCCAACTCGTCGTGGGTAGCTGTCGGGAGCAGATCGTGTTGTAACTGCGTATTCATAGTGACTCCTCCATGCAATGTGTACCCTCTCCATAGCGTCATTCGGCAAAGGCGGCAATCATTGCGGCGTTATTGCGACGCACCTCTTCCGGGTCGGCGGCAAAGGAGGGGCTGAGCAAGAGCAGCGTATCAAACAAACCGTCAAACGCGGCGAGCTGTTGCCGGACATCATCGGGTGTCCCGGCTAAGACCAGGGCATCAACCATCTCGTCACTCACAGCCGCAAGCATGGCCGAAACGTCATTGCGTGCCATCGCGTCTCGGATGGCGAGCTTGGCCTGCGTAAAGCCTGGGGGGTCAAGAATCACATCGAAATAGGGCAGGGTGGCATAAAAGGCGACGGCATGTCTGGCCAAATCACGAGCCCGCTGACGGTTGGTATGCACTGCGCAGCATTTCACGGCGCAAATCTCGAAGCCGTTTCTGTCTCGCCCGCTGCGGCTGAAGCCCTTTTTCAGATTCGGGTGAACGACATCCGTGAAATATCGAGGCGTATTGAGCACGTTGAGGATAATGCCGTCGGCCAGTGCCCCGGCGAGCTGGATCATATTGGGTAGCACCGCGGCCAGATAGATAGGAATGCTGGGATAGACCGGCTCGGTGAGACGTTGATAGTTGCGAACCTGATAAAATTCACCGCTATATTCGACCGCCTGCGTTGGTGAGCCCTGCCACATGGTGCGAATACACTCAACATACTCACGCATCCGAGCAACGGGTTTGCGGTATTCCAGGCCGTGCCACTGCTCGTTCCAGTCCTTTGGGGCGGTCCCAAGCCCAAGAATGAAACGCCCGTGGGTGTATTCGGCAAGGGACATTGCGCCTAACTCGGTCAACATGGGAGGACGAGCAAAATGGGCGACCGCCGTCCCGAGGCGAACGGTCCGAACCGCACTGGCTATGGCGGTCAGTGGCACAAAGGCATCTCGCCACAACTCAGCGGCCCAAACGCTCTCTGCTCCGGCGTCTTCCGCTTGCGTGGCAAAGCGGACAATATGATCAAGGCTCAGCTTATCCCCATTAAAGAGAACGCCCCATTTTAACGACCTGACTTGTGCCATACGAAGAATCTCCTCGCCCTTCCGGTTCTATGCTTCCGCCCGCGGCACCTGCCCTATACGTGAGAGGAAGGGATAATAATATAACATGGTTTGACAGCGTGTGGCCAAAAAAATGTGGAGTAATTTTTCCGAGTATGCTATAGGAGACCGTTGCCTTTGTAGAGGATGCAAGGACCTGAGAGGTCCTGTTCGGAAAAGCCTTGAGAATTCTTTTGACGATTCTGGTCGGCTGCGCCCTGACCGGATGCGTGAGTCGTCCGACAAAACCGCTGGTTTTGACCGAACAGGTGGGGGCGCTTCCTATCGAATTCACGACGAAAAATTGCACGATTCCTATTCTTGATTCTCCTCCCGCGTCAGCCCACGAGGTGATCGCACGCGTGAAAACGTATGGCAATCCGGGTACGGGCATGGAAGCCATGCAGACTGCGCTGCACCGTGAGGCGTGTGCGATAGGAGCGGAGGCCATTGTCCTGCAACGAATGAAAGCCGGAGAGTTCCAGGACGAAATAACGGTGGCCCACGTCGGGGCGAGTACCGCCCGAGACTATCGAAGCCGGGCAGACTACGAATTCCAACTGGTTGGTTTGGCCATTCGATATACACAAAAAAACTGAGATGTAAATGCCTTCAATTATGCCGGTGAGGCAGCCCTTGAGGGGTCACTTGACAGTTCTGTCCGTACTTCATAGATAAGGGGACTTAACCTCGGAATCTTACAAGCGACAACACTGTTCCCCGTATCAGTTAAGGAGAGAATATCTTGAAAAGACAAATACGTTTGGTGTGGCGTCACACGGCTTGGAGCGTTCTGGTCGCCGCCCTCTTTACGCTGTCAGCTTGTATTGAAGCAGCCGACGAGGAGGTGTTGCGCGAACTCAACGAAATGGGGGCGTCCAGGGGGAATGTGTTTCCCGACCGTGAAGACTACTATGACGCCTTTGTCCTTGACGCGAACAATGCGTGGGTCTCTGGCGGACGGGGGCTGATCCTGCATGTGACCAATAACGGGCAGGATTTTACCATGCTGGAGACCGGGGTCCAAAAGGCAATCTACGAGATTGACTTTGCGACCGCCGAGGATGGGGTTGCCGTTGGACAGGATGGCATAGTCCTCAAGACCGACGACGGAAAGACCTGGACTCGGATTCCTATCGAATTACCGCTGCTGGACTGGCAGGTGGCCCAGCCTCACTATTTCGCGGTCAGCCGTGGTGCGGACGCGCAGCACATTTGGGCCGTCGGTCCGGTGGGCGCCATTATCCGCTCACAAGACGGTGGAGAGACCTGGGAGAATCTCTCGCTGTGGTGCGATATGAGCTTCGATAATTTTGCAACGTCGGACCCCGCGGATGATCCCGAGTCAACCCTGCGGCTGAATCCATGCGATGTGACGCTGAACGGGGTGTCCTTCCCCACGAATACGGAGGGGTGGGTCGCGGGCGAATTTGGGATTATCTTGCGCACCCAGGATGGTGGCGTCACTTGGCAGCGGCAGCGCAATGTGCACAACCTGCCGAAATATACTCGCCCGGAACTCCCTGAAGAGGAAGCGATCCGACAGCGTATCCCCCCTCTCTATATTGAAGACCTTTTCCTGATTGATGTGGATTTTCGCAGCGCCCAGGATGGGTATGTCACCGGGGAGAGTGGCACGTTGTTACAAACGACAGATGCGGGGGAAACGTGGACAAACATTCCCAGTGGGAGCTTTAATACGCTCCTGTCCGTCACCGCCGCTCCAGATAACAACCGCAATGACTTTGCCACGGGCGTGCTCGGCACGCTTGCCTCAGCCACAGGTGACTCATGGCAGCTTGACGAGAATATCCGCCAGGATGTGCTGACCTGGATCCGTACGGCGTCTTTTGCTCCTGATGGGCAATTTGGCGTTGCGTGCGGAGGGAAGGGCACGGTCCTGGTCACTACCGATAGTGGCAAGAGTTGGGCCACCGCGGACAAGGCAAAGCTGTATGCCGCGAACCCGTCTCTCTAGGGTGGATGTAGTCATTAGCAAAACAACGCTGTCATGACTGACATGCCTATAAACACGACATATTACTCACACACTGCTACGCCCTTGCTCGCGTAAGGAGGAATAACATGGCCCATACCCCCCCAGGTCACCCAAAAGGCACCGCCGACCGTATCATTGAAGCCTATCTGGCGGTTCTCTGGCGACACCGCCTTGCGTATATGGTCATTTTGGCGATCGCGACTGTCCTCTGGGGCTATCAAGCCCGTAAGGTCGAAATGTACAGCCAGTTTGCCGACCTCCTGCCCCAGGGCCATGACTACATCCAAGCCTATAACCAGCATCGGACGACCTTTGGCGGAGCCAATATCGTGACGGCAGTCCTCCAGGTAGAGGAAGGGGATATTTTCACCAAAGAAAACCTGGAAAAGGTTCGCTACCTCACGGACCAACTCGACCAGATTACCGGTGTGGACCATAACCAGGTGGCTTCGCTCTCCCACGTCAAAATCCGCAATATCAAGACCTTGCCGGGCGGTATGGTGCGTTCGTACCCGGTGCTTCCCGTTGATGTACCGGACGATCCCAATGAGCTCAGCGCGCTGAAATTCGAGATGTTCAATAACGATATCGTTATGAACAAATACGTCTCAGAGGACGGCAAAGCCGCGCTCGTTCTCGCCGGATTTAACGAAGACCGGCTGGATTACCGGGAGATTCAACGTGAGATCACGCGCATCCGGAGTGAAATAGAAGACGACAACACGAACGTGTACGTCGCTGGTGAGCCGGCGCTCAAAGGCTGGGTCTGGTTTTTCACCGGCGAGCTGTTCCTGATCTTTACCTTCACCGGAATAATGGTCTTTCTTGCGCTGATTATCTATTTTCGGCGGGCCTACGGGGTGCTTGTCCCGTTAATTGGCGCAGCCATCCAGACCGTGTGGGGTCTGGGTTGGGTCGGCTGGTGGGGCTTTAATCTTGACCCGCTCATCCTGGTGATTCCGCTGCTGATCACGGCCCGCTCGGTCAGCCACGCGGTGCAGATGATTGAGCGCTATTTCGAAGAACTCGAGGTCTCGCAAGACCAGGAGAAAGCGGCGTTTACCTGTCTGAGCGACTTGTTTCTACCTGGTGTGACGGGCGTCATAAGCGACTCCGGTGGGATTCTCGTCCTGTCCGTGGCCACCATCCCGCTGATCGAGAAGCTCGCCTACTACGGCAGTTTCTGGGCCTTTGCCAATATCTTCTGCATTACACACACCATGCCCATCCTGCTGTCGTATTTCCCAAGGCCAAAGCAGACGGAACATTTTATTCCGCGTTGGATGGAGGTCACGCTGATCACGGTCGGTAATATCGCCACCGGGCCGACCAGTCGCTGGGTGATTATGGTCGCCGCCGCAATAACCATCTTCTTTGGCGTACGGACCGCGATCACCGTACCGATTGGCGAGCAGGAAGCCGGCTCGCCGCTCTTGTGGCAGGATGCCCACTATAATGTGTCCGCCCGGACGATTAACGAGCGATTCGCCGGGGCCAACCAACTGGTGATCTACCTGGAAGGCGAGCGTGAGCATATCCTCAAGGAGCCGCACGTGCTCGACACCCTTGAGGAGATGCGCCGCTATTTGTTGGAGCAGGTTGAGGCAGGAGACACGCGCGAGCTGTACACGTTGGCGCGTAATCTGAACCGCCGCTATCATTACGGCGACCCGCGCTGGCAGGTCATTCCTCCTGACAGGTCCATCACTGGGAACTTGATTTTTGTGTATGAAGCCTCGGCTCCCATATCGGGGGTTATTCTCGAGTACACCGATATGGTCTACCAGAACGGCCAGTTTGTCGTGTTTTACAAGGACGTAAAAGGCGACACCGTCCGTGAGGCGATCGCCCGGGCGAAGAAGTTCATGATTGAGCACCCCATTGAGGGGGTGAGTCTGCGTTTGGCCGGCGGATTTATCGGAACGACAGCAGCCCTGAATGAGGAGATTGATCGCTCTGAGAAGCAGGCCGCCATGCTCGTCATTGCGACGGTTTACACCCTTGTCCTTTTGAGTTACGGTTCCATCATTGCGGCGACCCTGGTGATGCTCGCGCTGGTTGCCGCGGGGGTAGCTAGTTATATGTACGTCTCCTTTATGGGCATCGGCA
>JAJDZM010000093.1 GCA_022824615.1 Candidatus Binatia bacterium
GCTCAGGCTGAGTTGGCGGGCCCGCTGCCGGCGGTGCGGCCCCGTGGCGATGAGCTGCCGCCGCCAGCCCGGCAGAAAGGCAAGACAGAAATCATCGACATCACAGAATACTTCCAGTAGGCTAGGCATCTAAGGGACTCCTGTGAGGGAGCTATTGGTTTAGCCACCAACAACCTTACCCCATTTGGAGCCCCTTAGCCCGAACTCACGTTGATAGACTCCTGGCGAAAAGGCCGGGCCGTGATCTTAAACATCGTTACACTATAATGTATATACATCTCAGAAAGAGAGGGGGATATGAGTACCTATCATCGCACTCAGGTATTATTGGAAGAATGGTAATACGGAACCTTAAAGAGAATGGCTGAAGGGGAGGGCGTCAGTCTTTCCGGAATGCTCCGCCAGATTCTCACATCGCACCTTCGTCCTCCTCCGTCCCCGCGGAGAGGACTCCAAGCAATTGCCGGGATAGGGCGAGATTCAGAAGCAAGCGGCAAGGCTCATGACCGCTGGTTGTACGGGCAAGAAAAACGATGAACGAAGCGCTGTTTGTGGATACGAGTGCATGGTTTTCTTCTATCAATGCGCGTGACCCTGATCACGAACGCCTTCAAGCCATTCTCGATGCCTATGCGGCCCTCCCGCTGACCTCAACCTATGTCTTCGACGAAATCATCACCCTCACACGGGTGCGACTCGGCCATCGTATCGCTCGTCTCGTCGGTAAAACCCTCTTGGACCCGAAGCCTGTGACCCTGCTCCATGTCACACCATCAGATGAAAGGGCAGCCTGGAAGCTCTTTGAGAAACGCGCCGACAAATCGTATAGCTTTACGGATTGTACGAGCTTCATCGTGATGCGGCGACAAAAAATCGGGCTGGCGCTCACACTTGACCGCCATTTCGCTCAAGAAGGGTTCCGCACGGCTCCCGCCTAGCGACTTTTGAGGTTTGCATAGCTCTAGCGCTCGTATGGATGGATCGTTTATAACAGTCCCCGACAATACTCTTCATTCTCGTTCGTAAGGAGGGAAGCATGGCATTAGCGCTTGATGGCATAAAAGTCCTTGAACTCACGCGGGTCGGGCCGGGGGCATTCTGTACCATGATGCTGGCCGACATGGGGGCCGAGGTATTAAAAATCGAGCCGCCCCCCGCCGGAAAGCTGGCCGGCTCGGGCGCGTCACCCAAGCCGGATGAGGCCCGCAAACTGGCCACCAGCTTCACAAATCGGAACAAAAAGAGTCTCACCCTGAATTTGAAAGACCCGGCCGGACAGGAAGTCCTGCACGCTTTGGCCAAGGAGTACGACGTGCTGGTTGAAGGCTTTCGGCCCGGCGTGATGCAGCGGCTGGGCGGTGACTATGAGACCCTGCGGGCAATCAACCCCGGCATCGTCTACTGCTCTTTGAGCGGCTACGGCCAGGACGGTCCGTACCGTAATTTCCCGGCCCACGACCTGAATTATCTCTCTTTGAGCGGGGTGCTGGACCTGATTGGACCCCCCGAGGGTCCGCCCTCCATTCCGCTGAACATTATTGCCGACTATGCCGGAGCCTCCATGCACGGTGCGCTCGGTATCATGTTTGCCCTGTTTGCCAGACAACAGACCGGCCAGGGGCAGTTGGTTGATATTTCCTATCTGGACACCACGATTTCGCTGCTTGCGGCCACGCCGAACGTCCGTGATTATTTTGCCGATGGGACGATGCCGGGCCGGGCCAAGGGAGTTTTTGGCGGCGGATACGCCTATTACAGCGTGTATCAGACCAAAGACGGCAAACATCTCTCCATTGGCTGCACCGAGCCCTGGCTGTGGAATAATGTCTGTGACGCCCTGGACCGCCCGGATTGGAAGGATTGCGGCATGAAGATGGGAGACTTCTCCCAGCATTCAACCGCGCGTCATCAGCAGGTGAAAAAAGAACTCCAGGATATTCTGCTCACCAAAACACGCGACGAGTGGTACGATTTTTTCACCCAAGCCGATGTGTGTGTCGGAAAAGTCTACGATGTACCTGAAGTCTTCGCAGACCCGCAGGTGAAACATCGCGAGATGGCAATTGAGCTCGACCACCCCCGGGCCGGAAAAGTGACCCAGGCCGGCGTGGCCATTAAGCTGTCGGACACACCAGGCTCGGTCCGCTCCTTTGCTCCCGCGCTCGGACAGCACACGGACGAAGTCCTGAGCGATGTGGGCCTGAGTGCCGAGCAAATCGCCCAACTCCGCGAGAAACAGGTGGTATAGAAAAAGGGTCTGGGGGTTGGGAATTGGGGCGTGGGGAAGCCCAACCTCTAACCCCCAGCCCCCAATCCCTAACCCCCAATCCCCTCCTCCCATGCATCTGTCCTTCGACCTTGGGACGCTCGTGCTCTACGACCCTCCCGAAGAGTTTGTCCCGCCCTCTTGCTTTCGGTGGGATGGCCGGGTCGATCGGTGGCGAACGCAAGCCTATCACTATCGCCAGGTGGTTGAGACCTTCAAGCAGCACGAGGTCGCCTATACGAACGCCGCACCGGCCTACCGCACGCTGGTACTGTCCAGCCGCTTGACCCAGACGCCACGGCCGTTTCAGAGTGATGCGCTTGAAGCCTGGGTCAACACGGGACGGCGTGGCACGGTCATTCTGCCGACCGGTGCCGGGAAGAGCTATGTCGGCCAAAGGGCCATAGAAATTGTCCAGCGGAGCACCCTGGTTGTTGCTCCTACTATTGATCTCATGAATCAGTGGTACGACCTGCTGTGCGCGGCGTTTGGTGAAACGGTCGGGCTGATTGGCGGGGGGTATTATGAAATCGAAGACCTGACGGTGACAACCTATAGCAGCGCCTATCGGCATATGGACCGCTTGGGCAACCGGTGGGGCCTGGTGCTCTTTGACGAATGCCACCACCTGCCGGGCGACGTGTACAGCCATGCTGCGGAGATGTGTCTGGCCCCCTATCGCTTAGGGCTGACGGCGACGCCGGAACGGGCCGACGGTCGTGAGGCCCTGCTCGATACCCTCATCGGTCCACGGGTGTATGCCAAAGGGATTACCGAGTTGGCCGGGGAGTATTTGTCCGACTACGTGGTTGAACGCCTCAAGGTCACGCTCACGCCAGAGGAAGAAGCGGAATACCGTCAGGCCCGCAGCACATTCTATGATTTTATTGTAGATCACGGCATCGTCCTGGACGGCCTGACCGGCTGGCATCGCTTTATTCGGGAGAGCGCGACGAGTCGGAAGGGCCGCAGTGCCCTGCTCGCCCACCAGCGGGCAAAAAAACTGGCGCTAGGCACCCAGGCCAAGCTACGCACCCTTGATTTCCTGCTGAAAAAGCACGCCCGTGACCGGACTCTTATTTTCACCAGTGATAATGATACGGTCCACGCAATCTCGGCCGCGTTTTTGATTCCTGCCCTCACCCATCAAACGCCGACAAAGGAGCGCAAAGCCATACTCGAAGCGTTTAACCACGGGGAGTATCTGGCCCTGGCCACGTCAAAAGTGTTGAACGAAGGCGTGAATATCCCGGAGGCCAGTGTCGCCATTATTCTGTCCGGTTCCGGTTCCACCCGCGAGCACGTGCAGCGTCTGGGCCGGATTCTGCGCAAACGGGAAGGTAAGCAGGCGGTTTTGTACGAAGTCGTTACCGCGGGAACGGTGGAAGAACGTATCAGTGAGCGGCGACGTCAACACGCTGCCTACCAAGTCTGAACAACGGGAGAGAAGAGAGAAACGCCTATTCCCTCTCCCCTCAAGGGGAGAGGGTCAGGGTGAGGGGAGTCAAGATGGTTCAGGAAGACATCTCGCTCATTAACCTGCCGAATCTTATTGGTTTTCTGCGTGACAGGCTCTCCCTGACGGAGGGCGACATCAGGATTGAACGGCACGAAGCCGGCTATTCAAACGAAACGTTTTTTGTCTCCTGGGGAGACAAACGCTGGGTGCTGCGGCGTCCGCCGAGCGGGGATCTCCTGCCGACCGCCCACGATATGCTGCGCGAATACCGGGTGCTGTCGGCCCTGTCCGGCTTTGATGTGCGGACTCCACAGCCGGTGCTTGCGTGTGAAGATCGGGACGTTCTCGGCGTTCCTTTTTATCTGATGCAGCGGGTGGACGGTATCGTGATCCGCGAAACGCTCCCGGAAGTTTTTGCCGCCCAGGAAGAACGCCAACGACTCGGAGAAGAATTAATCGACGCCCTCGCTGAGCTCCACGCCGTGCAATGGCAGGGTACGGACCTGGAAGGCATTGGCCGGCCGCAGGGCTATCTTGAACGCCAACTCAAACGCTGGACCAAACAGTACGAGCTGACCGTGCCGCATACTCGGCCATTGCCCGGACTCGAAGCAGTCGGCGACTGGCTGCACCGGCGGCTGCCGCCGGCGAGTGAAGCGACAGTTGTCCACGGCGACTATAAAGTTGATAACGTGATGTTTGGGGTGTCCACTCCGACCCGCTTAGTTGCCATATTCGACTGGGAAATGGCGACCCTGGGCGACCCGCTGACCGACCTGGGTTGGCTGCTCAGCTTCTGGGGGCCTACCGGGGATGAGCGAGACACCCCGGACCTGATTGACAGCAATGTCATGACCCAGTTGCCGGGCTTTTTATCCCGCGAAGAGATGGCCGCGCGCTATGCCGAGCGCACCGGCCGGACCATGGAACACTTTCCCTTTTATCGCTGCTTAGCGGTTTGGAAGTACGCCATCATTCTGGAGGGCCTGTATCGGCACTATCTCGAAGGAACCGCGGCCAATCCGAAGGCCGCCGAGTTTGCGTGGAAGGTCCCCCAGCTCGTGCAGCGCGCCCAGCGGATTATGGTCGAGGCGGGCTGAGCGTGGCGTTCAGAACCGCGTGCTGTCTGACCTCAGTAAGTCGAATGGCTGGGCTGGCTTTGCGAGCCGAAGAGGGAGTCGAGTTGCATTGACTTCCCAATCTGTATGGCGTTGTATGAATTCATGCTGAATCAATGCGTTCTCGGCTTGTTGTTGGGCCTATTGTTCCTTCCCGGTCCGTTGTGGGCGGTGGAAGTGGCCCCGGTCCTGACCGACCGAGCGATTGCGGACAGCCTGACCCGGCTGGAAGAAGGACAGCGTGCGGTGCGGACCGAGGTTAGCCAACTCCGCGGGGATATGAACCGGCAGAATCAGCACCTGTGGGACGACATCAACGCTCAGTCCAACCGTCAGTTTCGGCTCGAAAACGTTCGCATTGTCCGCTTTGAGTAGTTGGGTGCAGGTGATTGATGGCTCTATGCCATTCCAGAGCACCGCCTGTCTTTCTGTTTCATGCCTGTGTGCTCTCTCTTTCGGCTGCCGCCTGTAGCGTCGTCCAGGCTCAGCCACAACGACCGCTCACGATTCCAGTGAAGCCAGCCAGTTCTCAGCCGTCAGCCTCAGTGCAGCCCTTACCGGCGCGGGCAGAAATTCGCCGTGACCCGCGACTGGGAACAATCACTTTTTTGAAGGCCCCGAATCTTTCCGAGCACCTGGAGCACGACCCGGATTTTGCCCAACTGCAAGCGAGCAAGCAATTTGGAGACTTGGCTCGTGCGTTCGTTCACGCCTACCGAGCCGATTTCCGACTCGCTCAGCCCACCAACGAGTTCCGAGTACACTCAGTCAAGACCGACGCTCTGGGGCTGACCCACGTCCGTCTGCAACAGACCTTTCATGATGTCCCTGTCTGGGCGGCCGAGGTGGTTGTGCACCTGAACGCCGACACCCAAGTCTACCTCATCCAGGGGCGCTATATTCCAACTCCGCACAATTTGTCTACCGACCCGGAGCTAACAGAACAGACGGCGTTACAGCGGGCTGTGGACCACCTTGGGCAACCTCTCACTGGGTGTCTCAAATGCCAGGCTGACCTCGTGATTTTTACGACGGAAGGCAAAGCCCCACGTCTGGCCTATCGCGTCCTGGCCTTGCTGAATTTAGCGGAAGGGTGGGAGGTAATGATTGATGCCTGGACGGGCGAGATCCTGCAACAACTGTCCACCATACGCACCACGCAATAACCTTCCAGTCTGATATCATCCCCGCCCCGCGTTGACATTTTCCCCTGCGTCCAGCATCTCCGCACTTGGTCAACCGTCAGTACGGAACCCGTTAAGTCGGGTCGCCTGCTGAATAGAACAGCCACTACAGGCGCGGGAGTCATGACCTGCGCCGTGGTGAATACGCAGGACTCACTTCAGTTCCGTACTGTGTGGTTGACACGGCCCGGCACTCCCGCCGGAATTAATGGTTCACGAGGGAGAGCGATGCCCGACTGGAGCAAGCATTTTTGGCAGCGTCAGGGAAAAGCGACTCAATGGCTATGTGGCGGGATCGTTCTGCTGACGACGCTCCTGGTGAGTCAGAATCTCGCCGACGGCAATAGCCCGGCCTTTCATTTCCATCCGCTGTCTCCACCCAACGCGATTGCTCCGACAAGCGAGTCGTCCGCAGAGACCGACCCTGACCCCCGTGCGACCGAGTTGGCCCGGCGTCTCCGCCAACATCTGGGACTCCAAACCGCAACGCAACGGACGGCAACGCAGCCTACCCCGGGACAGAGCAACGCGCTGTCCCGACTGCGAGCCCGCCTCCAAGAGGCTGTCTCCGTTCGGCTCCGTCCTGCTGTTGGAACGCCCCTACAGATTAAGGGCAAGGCGATGGAGCGTGCCCAGTCCGGTTTCTTCTCCAGTTTTTTCTCTGGCAAAGAGACCCACGAGGCAACGGCCCGGACATTTCTCCAGACGAATCGTGCTCTGCTCCGCCTTGACGACCCGCAGGCCGAACTCACACTGACCCGGCAGCAGACCGACGACCTGAGCCAGACCCATCTGCGTTTTGACCAGACGTATAAGGGCCTGCTCGTGTGGCCGGCCGAGTTGATTGTCCATCTTGACCCGAACGGCCATGTTGATTTGCTGAATGGGGCGTTCGTACCCACTCCCAAAAAGCTCGACACGGTTCCGGTCATTGACGAAGTCACCGCCATCGAATACGCCCGCACTGCGCTGACCGACGGAGACAAGGCCGAGGTCAGCGCATCCGAACTCATTATTTACGCTCCCGGCGACACTCCGCCCCGACTGGCCTGGAAACTGGAGTTGGATATCGATTTGACCTCCCATTGGCTAGTGGTCATTGACGCTATCAACGGAGACGAGTTGACCGCCTATAGCCAAATCATGCACCAGCATGTCTCCGGATCAGGTACAGATTTGTTCGGCATCACCCGTCCGCTCAATGTCTGGCAGCAAGACGGTTTTTTCTGGATGTTCGATACCAGCAAATCCATGTTCGATCCCAACGCAGACCCAAGAGAGCGTGGCGTTATCTGGATTTACGATGCACAGAACCAGCCGCCAACATCCGACCCTGAGATCGTTGCCGATCTCATCCCTCCCGCTCCGGTCGTCAATTCGAGAAGTTCAACCTCCGGGTGGCTGCCTGATGCAGTCAGCGCGTCGTACAACCTTTCTCAAGCTTACGACTATTATAGAGAGCGGCACAGTCGGGACTCTTATAACGGTGAGGGGGCATCAATTCACGCGATGGTGCGTCTTGGTCAGAATTTTCGGAATGCGTTCTATAACCCTGGTCTTAATCTGATAGCATTTGGCGATGGATTACCATATGCTGGAGCGCTTGACGTTGTTGGCCACGAACTGACTCACAGCGTCATCCAGTACTCGGCGGATTTGGTCTATCGAAACCAGCCAGGAGCGCTGAATGAGGCTTTTTCAGACATCTTTGGAGAAATGATCGAAGCCCGGACTACGGGCAGGCCGGATTGGATTATGGGCCAAGTTCTTGGCGACCGGCGGTTCATGCGCAATATGGCCAACCCCGCCGCTTTCACCTTTTCTGCTGGGCGACCTTATCCGACCAGAATGAGCGAGTTTGTTGAACTACCACTGGATCAAGACAACGGCGGCGTTCATATCAATAGCAGTATTATCAACCGGGCGTATTATCTGCTCGCAGCGGGTCTTGACGGGGCCATAGGCTTGCGCGATGCCGAGCGAATTTTCTACCGCGCACTGACCGTCTATCTGACCCGAAACTCGCAGTTTATTGACGCCCGTCTGGCCTGTATTCAAGCCGCGGAAGATATTTTTAGAACGGAGTCAACCCAGACCCGGAAAACAGCCGAGGCGTTTGATGCTGTCGAGATTGGGGCCGTCCCTCCCACGCCGGACCTACCGGATATTCCCACCGTTCAGGGGCCGGATGCCAGCCTGTTTATATATCGTGACCAATCCGGTCAGTTCCGGCTGGGGCGGTTGGAAGACGCGCGCGGCGACGAGGCCCACGGTATACAACTCGCCAACGCGGTCGTGGCTGCGGCTCGGCCCTCTGTCTCCCGCAATGGCGAGTTAGCCGTCTTTGTCAATGCCCAAAATGACCTCTGCTTGATCGGAACAGATGGGAGTGGGGAATGGTGCGCCGGTTTTCCGGGTCTTGTTGCTTCGGTTGCCATGTCACCCGACAGCCGCTTTTACGGATTTGTCTTTCGGGACGCTCAGGGCAATGCAGATAACCGGATCACTGTTCTTGATGTGGAAACCGGTCGAGACCGGACCTTCACCCTCACGGCGCCGTCCTACGATGGCCCGGCAACCGATACCATCCTCCGTGTCGACGCCATGGATTTCACCAATGACGGGCAGTGGGTCATCTACGACGCTCTGAACGCGATAAACTTCGCCGATGGTTCCCAACTGAGACAATGGAGCCTGTACGCCTTGCATCTGGCTACAGGCACAAACTTGCCCTTGATCCGGCCCATACCCGGCCTCAATATCGCCTATCCATCCCTGAGTCAGACCAGTGATAATTTCCTGACCTTTGATGTTTTTGACGAAGCTCGGAATCAATCCACTGTCTACACCGCCAATCTGAATACCGGAAATGTGGCGACCATTACGACAGTGGCGGGCAGCTACGGCGTGCCCGGCTATACGGGCGACGATGCGGCACTGGTGTTTTCCAAGGATGACACGAGCGTTCCGACCGGGTTTTCTCTGGTCCGGCAGCCATTGGCAGCCGACCGCATTACGCCCCAGGGCCAGGCATCGGTTTGGCTGAGGGATGCCGATTTTGGCGTCATCTACCGCCGGTCGGGCTTAACCGGTGTCCTGGAGAACCCCTCCTCCGGGGCGTTCCAGAGCGGCATCGGGCTGTTCTCCGGTTGGGTATGCGACGCCTTGCGGGTTGAGATTGAAATTAACGGTACGACACGGCTGAATGCCGCGTACAGGACCATTCGGAGTGACACGACTGGCGTTTGTGGAGACAGCAATAACGGCTTTACGCTTCTCTTCAATTGGAATCTGCTCGGCAATGGAACGCATACTGTACGCGCCCTGGCCGATGGTCAGGAATTTGGCCGGGCCACGTTTACCGTGACCACGCTGGGGGAAGAATTCCTGCGAGGGGCCGCTGGAGCTTACACGTTGCGCGATTTTCCAAGCGATGGTCAGACGGCTCGCATTGAATGGCAACAGACTTTGCAGAATTTCGTGATTACGCCGGGCAGCGGAGCGAGGCCGCCAAGAGCCGCCGCTCCGCAGGCGACGCCCGGTTTGGTCGGTGCCTTGGAAAACCCGAGCAATGCGTCGTTCCAGAGCGGTATCGGCTTATTTTCCGGTTGGGTGTGTGACGCTCAGCGGGTGGAGATTGAAATTAACGGGATGCGATTGCAGGCTGGATATGGGACCATTCGGAGCGATACGGCGGGGGTCTGTGGTGATACGAATAACGGCTTTGGCCTGCTGTTCAACTGGAATCTGCTGGGCAACGGCGTGCATACGGTGCGCGCCTTAGCCAATGGCCGGGAGTTCGGCCGGGCCACGTTTACCGTGACCACGCTGGGGACAGAGTTCCTGAGGGGAGTCAGTGGAGCCTATAGGCTACCGGATTTCCCGCGACAAGGAAGAAATGTCCTTGTTGACTGGCAACAGGCTTCGCAGAACTTTGTGATTACCGGAGTAGAGTAGGGGGCAATGTTGACGGGTCCCGGCTAAAATAGCCGCCACCCGCTCTTCCGTCCGGTCGGAAGACTGTTTGACCTCCAACACTATCTGTCCCAGGTCGCGTCATATGGCCTGGGATCCCTTGGCGGTCAGAGTCCCACTTGGCCAGCGTCATCCAGCGCGGCACAGCCTGACGATACCCGAATCCCATAACACCGAGGGCCAACGCAGGGAGCATGGTTTGTGCTCAGCCATGCCGTCCTCCCCTGAGCAGCAACTCCTTGGCCCGGCCAAAAAGCGTCTTGACCGACGGGGCGATCAGGTCCCATTCGGGATCGTGGCGCTTGCCGCGACGGTGCAGCATCACGTTAAAGCAACTGATCGCGCCAAAGCGATAGCCGGCCAAGGCACGATACCAATTGATATCGGGAACTTTGCGTTGCATGCCTTCTTCGTACAGCGCCACGAGTTCGTCAATCGGCGGGATGGTTGATATTGGATGGCGTTCGGCATCCCAGCTTTCCGGGTCAATAAAGACCAGCAGCCAGCCGAGATCGAGCAGATGCCCGCTGATACCGGAAATCTCCCAATCCAGGAGGGCCACCAGTTGCTCGCCCGCGGATTGTTGGTCAAACAGCAGATTGGTCCCCTGATAGTCGCCGTGAAAGAGGCCGACCGGAGGGTCTGTGGGCTGGTGGGCCAGCAGGAGAGTACGCACCTCTTCGCCCCAGGTGATCCATTCCGGCTCTGCGGCTTTGGCTAAAATGGGGTCCCAGAAGCGGATTTCCTGTTCGAGTGAGCGGGGCGTTTCCCAGCCGGCCAGTTCGGTCTTCCAATCGAGTTGGTGGACCTGGATTAAAGCCTGCACCCCCTGCCGGTAGAGATGCGCGACGGCCTCGGCGTCCCGGCTAAACGACGCGTCGGGTTCCCAGACGTGGAAGGTGCGACCGGGCAGGCGTTCGACCATCAGGTACGGCACCTCGAACCAGCGCAGGTCGTCTCCGGCCCAACGCACCTCAGGGACAGGCACTCCGTTCTTCTTGAGCGCGCGCAGTAAAGGTGCTTGGCGCAGGACATCGGTATTCCCACTTTGGCGAACGCCTTTGGGCGGCAGGCGCATGACCAGAGATTCGTTTTCAGCTTGGCCGTCTTTTTCATAGGTCACGGTAAAGCCAAAACTTAGCCCGGCATGACCAGGCATGGCCTCGACCTGGTGGACGGTCGCGTCTTGGCCATAATGGCTCAGACAGAACGCTTGTAATTGTTGTGTGAGGACAGGAATCTCAACGGCCATACGGTTCTCCTTGGTGAGTGGGCTGAGAGGAAGTTTACAAGGGATGGGAGTGAGTGAATAGTGGTGACTATGCACTATGAGCTGACCGCTGAGGACCGTGCAGAGCTCCAGGCCCGCGGGATGTTACCCGAGACGGTTGCGACCCATATTCGGCAGTTTCAGCAGGGTTTCCCTCCCACTCAGTTGGAGCGACCGGGTACGCTCGGTGATGGGATTGCCCGCATACCAGCAGAGACAGATCGACTCGCCCAGTTGCATGCCGAGGCTGCCGCAGCAGGACGCCTGATCAAATTTGTTCCTGCCTCGGGTGCGGCTAGTCGGATGTTTCAACTCCTGCTCTCTTTTGCCCAGCAGCCGGAGTTGCTCTCGAATCAGGTGCTGGCCAGGAAAGCGGCCGAGGGCGATGCCGACTGTCAGGCGTTTCATCGCTTTCTCGGTCAGCTTGACCACTTTGCTTTTGCCCAGGAACTGCGGACAGTCTTACACAGGGACGGCCACACACTGGAGGGACTCCTGAGTCAGGGGCAATATCACACGCTCCTCACCTACCTCCTCACTCCAGCAGGATTGAACTATGCCAACCTGCCCAAAGGACTCGTGCCATTTCACACCTACGGAGACCATAGCCGGACCGCTTTTGAGGAACATCTGGTTGAAGCGCTGGAGTATGTCCGAGATGCCTCCTCCGTTGCGCGGCTGCACTTCACGGTTCCCGCACCCCACCGGCAGGTTATTCAGACGTATCTTGACGGCGTGCGCCACCGCTACGCTCAGCGGGGCGCTCAACTCGATATTTCGTACTCTATTCAGAAGCCCGCGACAGACACCATCGCCGTGGACTCAGACAACGTCCCGATCAGGGATAGTAGCGGTGTCCTTACTTTTCGTCCCGGCGGGCACGGCGCTCTACTGGAAAACCTGGCCGACCTTCAAGGGGATATCGTTTTTATTAAGAACATCGACAATGTCCTGCCCGACCGACTCAAGCCCGATACCTACCGGTATAAAAAGCTCCTGTGCGGCTATCTTCTCCACCTCCAGCAACAGGCGTTTTTTCATATCGCACAACTCAAAGCCCCCCTCCCCAGTGAGTCGCCCGCCACGCGTATCGCTATTGATGCCGCTCGTTGCTTTGCTCAGGACCAATTGTCGCTTGTCCTGCCTCAAGACTTTGAGCGCACCGCAATGCTGCGCCAGTGTGATTTTCTCATTGCTCAACTCGATCGGCCGTTGCGCGTGTGTGGAGTGGTGAAAAATACCGGAGAGCCGGGTGGGGGGCCTTTCTGGGTCAGACAGGCCAACGGCGCCACCTCGCTCCAAATCGTCGAGGCTTCCCAGATCGATATGACAAACGCAGAGCAACGAGATCGCTGGCAGGCGGCCACCCACTTCAATCCGGTTGATCTCGTCTGTGGTGTGCGAGACTATCGCGGACGCCCCTTTCCGTTAACTCAGTTCGTCGACCCCGCGACCGGATTTATCTCCGAGAAATCAAAAGACGGACGTTCCCTGCGGGCCCTGGAATTACCGGGGCTGTGGAACGGTGCGATGGCGCACTGGAATACGGTCTTTGTGGAAGTGCCGGGCAGTACATTCCACCCCGTCAAGACGGTGATGGACCTTTTGCGACCTGAGCACCAGCCCTCCCCTGTTCCCCCATTGACAACCCGCCTCGATTGAGACTTTGTATAGCGCCAGATTTTCTGGTCGGCTCCGATTCCACATGGTATGGGGCAATATTTACGCGTAATTAAGATGGAAGGGTTTTCGCGGCGGAACCGCAGACGCTCGTCACACAGGACGGGGCGGTCATAAGGACAGACACCATGAGTGATGCGCCTGCCAGGCTGGAAGAATACGCACCAGAATCAATCCTGACGATTGACGAATACGAGCCCTATATCGGCCAGGAAGGGGTCGATGCGCTCAAGCAGCTTGCCGCTCCCGTTGAAGGGAAAGGCTGGGCAAATATCAACTCGACCTTTGTGGGCGGTGGGGTGGCGGAGATGCTGCGGAGTGTGATTCCGCTTGCCCGCTCACTCGGTGTTCACGCCCGCTGGTTTACCATCCAGGGCCATGAGGCGTTTTTTCATGTCACCAAGAAGTTTCACAACACGCTCCAGGGCGTAGACCAGCCGATTTCTCTTCAGGAACTGTTTGAAACCTATTTGGATAATCTGGCCGCCCACGCTCAAAATGCCGCAATAGAATCTGATCTGATTGTTGTCCACGATCCCCAACCTGCGGCGCTGATTATGAGTGGCCTGCTCATGGGCAATGTGCTGTGGCGGTGCCATATTGACACGTCAACGCCGAACCCGACGGTGTGGCGTTTCCTGGCCCCCTACCTCAACCAGTATGCGGGTGCGATTTTTACCATGCCCGAGTTTGTCGGACCGGGATTACAGATTCCCCAATACCAGATTACGCCGTGCATAGACCCGCGGGTGGAAAAAAATCAGCAGTATACCGAAACCCGTGCCAAAGAGGTGCTCGCCCCACTGTTCCGGCAGCATGTGATCGACCCCGACCGTCCGATTCTCGCTGCCATTTCACGCTATGATATCCATAAAAATCAGGCGTCTATCCTGAGTGCTTTCAAACGCCTGCGTCAGCACAAGACCTATGACCCGATGCCCTATCTCATCTTTCTGGGCAACACCGCAACCGATGACCCGGAGGGTGAGGCCATGCTGGAGCAACTGCAAGCGCAAGCCGGCGCTGACCCTGATATCCGTTTCTGGGTCAATGTTGAAAACAACGATCAGGTCGTCGGTTCGCTGATGCGTCTGGCCCGGGGCTTCGTCCATATCTCAACCCGCGAAGGCTTTGGCCTGGTCGTGTCCGAGGCGTTGTGGCAGGGAACCCCGGTTATTGGCTCGCGTGTCGGGGGGATTGTGCAACAAGTCATTGACGGGCAGACGGGTTATCTGGTTGAACCCATGGACGTTGAGGCAATTGCAACGAAAATGGCCCGGATTCTTGATGAGCCAGAGCAAACGGCACGACTCGGCCGGCAGGCTCAGGAACATGTGCGTCAAAATTTTCTGCTACCGGAATTGGTTCGGCGCTATCTGATCCTGCTCCGCTATTACACCGGAGTTGACCGAGACCACCCGACGTTTCGCCTGAACCCAACCAGCTATCACGAGGTGCTGGCCAGCCTTCTACCAATACCCGCCGACTTGTGAGTCCGTTGAGTCTATGGAGTCTCTTGGGTCCTTTGAGTCCTTGACTCAACAGACGCTATAGACCCAACAGACCCCATTGACCCTATTGACTCAATAGACTCCATAGACATAGGCATGAGCACGTATGGAGACCATGTTGATCACTGGCGGGGCAGGGTTTATCGGGAGCAATCTGGTTCGCCTCGCCCTGGCCGAAACAACGGCCTCTGTCATCATCGTTGATAAGTTGACGTATGCCGGCAGTCTGAACAATCTTGAAGACGTCCTCCACAATCCGCGTGTGACCTTTTCCCGGACCGATATCACCGAGCAGACGGCGGTGGCGGAATTATTCCGGACGTATCGGCCTCAGGCCGTGGTGAACTGCGCCGCGGAGACCCATGTGGACCGTTCCATTGACAATCCCTGGCCGTTTGTTGAAACGAATCTGCTTGGAACATTTTATTTGCTGGAGGAGGCCCGAAAATATGCGGCTTCCCCGTCCGTCCAGGGACAGTTCCGCTTTTTGCACGTCTCGACAGACGAAGTATACGGCAGCCTTGGGCCGCTGGGCCGCTTTTCCGAATCCAGCCCATACGCGCCGAATTCGCCGTATTCCGCCTCAAAGGCGAGCGCCGATCATTTTGCCCGCGCCTATTACGAGACGTATGGTCTGCACACGCTGATCACGAGTTGTTCCAATAATTATGGCCCCTATCAGTTTCCGGAAAAACTCATCCCGCTGATGATTCTGAACGCCCTTGAGGGCAAATCCCTTCCAATCTACGGCGATGGACAACACGTCCGTGACTGGCTGTACGTTGAAGACCACTGTCGGGGCATCTTGCTTGTTTTGCGGCAGGGCAAGAGTGGCGAACAATATCATATCGGGGGGGGAAATGAGCGGACCAATCGTGCGGTTGTGGAGCAGGTCTGTACCATTCTTGAGGCACTGCTACCGGCCTCAAAAAATGCGGCTCTTAAGCAGCGAGGCATTCCAGCCTACTCCGAGCTGATGACCTTTGTGACCGATCGTCCCGGCCATGATCGACGCTATGCCATCGACGCCACAAAAATCAGAACCCAGCTCGGTTGGCGGCCACGCTACACGTTCGAGCGTGGCCTGGCACAGACGATCCGTTGGTATGTGGACAATCGGCGGTGGTGTGAAGCTATTGAGGCGGACAGGTATAACCGCGAGCGTCTGGGGTTAGGTGCTGCGCCTCTGACAAAGGATAGATCATGAAAGGCATTATCCTCGCCGGTGGCTCCGGGACACGGCTGTATCCCATTACCCGGGCAGTCAGCAAGCAGCTCATGCCCATCTACGACAAGCCGATGATCTATTACCCGCTCTCTACGCTGATGCTGGCGGGGATTCGTCAGGTTCTGGTCATTACCACCCCGCATGAGCAGAAGGGCTTCCAGCGTCTCCTGAAAGACGGTCGGTGGCTTGGTATGGATATTAGCTATGCGACGCAACCTCGTCCCGAGGGCATTGCTCAGGCCTTTCTGATTGGCCGTGATTTCATCGGCGGTGACGCGGTTGCGCTTGTTCTCGGGGATAACATCTTCTATGGCCACGGCTTTCCGGACTCGCTGCGTGTCGCGACCCAGCAGACGAGTGGGGCGACCATTTTTGCCTATCAAGTCCGCAACCCTGAACAGTACGGGGTCGTGGAATTCGACACTCAAGGACGGGCCATCGGTCTTGAAGAGAAACCGGCCAAACCGCGCTCAAGCTACGCGGTCACCGGTCTCTATTTCTATGACAATCAGATTGTCTCTATTGCCGCAGACCTCAGGCCCTCACACCGGGGCGAATTGGAAATTACGGATGTGAATCGGGCCTATCTCCGCCTGGGAGGTCTGCATGTGGAAAAACTTGGTCGAGGCATCGCCTGGTTGGATACCGGAACCCATGAATCACTGCTTCACGCCTCGAATTTTATTCAGGCCCTGCAAGACCGGCAGGGCCTGATGGTCGCCTGTGTCGAAGAAATTGCCTACACCATGGGGTATATTTCTGAAACGGAAGTGCTCCAGCAGGCTAAGAGCATGAAGGGCAATGCCTACGGCCAATATCTGCTCCGTTTGATTCAGCATGAATCCTCATGAAGAGAGCAGACATGCACTTTCTCCCGACCAGACTCCCAGGTGTGACGGTGGTTGAACCGGACGTGTACCACGATGCCCGCGGCTTCTTCCTCGAAACCTACCACGCCCGTACCTATAGAGAGGGAGGGATCAAGGCGACTTTTGTTCAGGATAACCATTCTCAATCATCGTGCGGCACGCTCCGCGGGCTCCACGCCCAGATGCAGCATCCTCAAGGAAAGCTGATACGAGCCTTGGAGGGTGAAATTTTTGACGTGGCGGTGGATATTCGACGAGGCTCAGCAACCTTTGCCCAATGGACAAGCGTTATCCTTTCGGCAAAAAATTTTCGTCAGCTCTATATTCCACCCGGTTTTGCCCACGGCTTTGCTGTCCTGAGTGAACGCGCTCAAATTGTCTATAAGTGTACGGATTTTTACGACCCGAATGATAAAATTTGCTTGGCCTGGAATGATCCAGACATTGGCATTGAGTGGCCGCTGAAGACGCCGCTGCTCTCAGCAAAGGACTCGTCCGCGCCACTCCTTCGGGACATTGAGGCATCCTTACCCCTCTTTCAGCCAGAGCCAGAAACGGACTGAAACAGCACGGACGAGAGCAGGGGCATGTGCTCCACTTCCCTTCCCTCCAAACGGACGAAACAAAGGGAGGCAACTTATCGCTGGTCTCTCTATCGGAAGCATGTGCCATGGGATATTTCGACGCCTGCCTGCTTGCTGTCCTGCAAGGCTTAACTGAGTTTCTGCCTGTTTCTTCTTCCGGCCATCTCGTCCTTGTCCAATACTTCTTTGGCGGTTCAGGAGAAATTGATCTTCTGTATAATGTCGCCCTTCATGTTGCGACCGCGGGCGCGCTCCTGACCTATTTCCGTCACGACATTTACGGACTGTGTACCGGCCTCTTCCGCGCTGCCCCCCCTTCGCCGAGCGTTTTCTCCGGGCGCGAAAGACAAACCGTTGTCTATATCGTTCTGGCCTTGATACCGACTGCCCTCCTCGGGCTGTGTATCGATACCTTTTTCATTTCCTTTTTTATCCGTCCTGATGTCGTCGGTTGTATGCTCCTCCTGACAGGTTGCTTTCTCTGGTGGGGAAAGGGCCAAGAGGTCCACAACTCAACAACGCAAATGCGCGCACGCCACGCGCTCGTCATCGGTATCCTGCAGGGCTTCGCCGTTATCCCAGGCATATCTCGTTCTGGAGCGACGATTACGGGGGGCATTCTCCTTGGCCTCAAGCGGGAACTGGCGGCGCGCTTCTCTTTGCTTATATCCATCCCGGCTATTCTTGGGGCAACCCTGCTGGAAGTGGCGAAGCTGGAGGAACAGGCTCTCCCGCCACTCGGTCCCTACGTTGCAGGTATGGTTGTTGCCGGCAGCGTCGGCTATGCGGCGATTGCCCTCATCCTCCACCTCGTCCAACAAGAGCGGTTTCACCTGTTTGCGTGGTATGTATGGCCCCTCGGTGGTCTGGTGAGTATCGGCTACCACCTGCTGGGATAACCGTTGTCAAGTGAGGTAGCTCACGGATTGCCAGAAGCGTCGCGTCTGGAGGGAGCGAGGTTATTCTTCCGTCTTGATGATGGTGGGGGGGAGAGTGTCCGCCGCTGCACCAATACGAATGATGAGTGTCCCGCCTTGGTGTTTGCGCCCACCGACAAAAAGCATGCCGCGATTCGGAATTGATAGCAGCGTGCTCATCAGCGGAGAAGGAGAGGCGCCTTCCATCAGCATCACGTGAAGCGCAATCTGTTCATTCACATACTCTTTTGGAACGACCTGGAGAAATCGTCCACCGGGCAAAGAGAAGTTGACCTGTTTGCCAAACTCGACTTTGCGACGCTCCTCCTGAACCAGGCGATAGGCAGAATAGCGGAAGGCCAAAAGTTGAGAACGCATCCCGGTCAGACGATTATCAAATTCCTGTGAGGCGTCGGTTGCCAGAACGGTCTCAACACGAATATGAACCATATCCCCCAAGGCAACTGAGGTGATGCAAAGGAAAAACACGAGGGTGGCTGACACAGAAAAAGACAGGTAGCGCATATTCATGGCAGCTCTTCCCCCGGCATCTCATCGACCCAGATGACTGTGGCATTGCTCGTCGGCTCGTTCCAGACCAGGACGGTCGAGGTCGCGGAGAGAGATTCGATCTGCGCCTGATTGTTGAGGGCTACTCTCACTGGCTTCTTGGTAGCCGGGATCTGCACGGCTCCTCTCGAAGTTGGAAGTTGAGTGGAGACAGCCGCGGTGAAGAGAAAGAGTCCCACAGCCGTTGCCCACGCCGGAACATGCCACGAAAAGGGGGCGTGCCACTGCATACGCCAGAGTCGAAAACGACTCGCCCACTGACTCGTCAGAGATACAGGTTGGGCTGCTACTCCCTGTTCAATCCGCGGCCAGAAATCCGAGAAATCAACACGAGCGACTTCCTCGTCGAGGGTCTGACTCAGCGTCTCGTGCGTGCGTTCGAGCAGTTGCAGCCGGTGGGCGCACTCCGGGCAGTCGGCGATCTGAGAAGTGGCTTCGTCACGCCGAGCCTCGTCAAGCTCGTTGTCATACACAAGAGAAATGAGTTGTGAGGGGTGAGAACAACTCGCCATATGCTGCGCTATCCTGATTAACGAGCTTCCCACCTGATGGTGCGGGGAAAGGCGGGAGGCGGTGTCTGACAAGAGAGACGAATCATAGGTCGGAAGTCTTGGTTAGAGGTCGTGTCCTAGACGTTTCTGCAGCTTTTTTCTTGCATAGTGCAAGCGGCTCATCACCGTTCCCCTGGAACACTGCAACACCTGACTGATCTCTTCGTAGGACAGCCCTTCGACTGCCCGTAGTAATATGACCGCTTTATGAGCGGGCGTCAACTCGTCAATAGCGGCCCGAATATGCTGTCCACGTTCGCGCTCGGCAACGAGATCTGAAGGATCAAGGCCGTGCGTATCTGGAATACTCTCAACCCAATCGTCATCGTCATCTCCCCTTGACGGATGTCGCTCGAACATTGAGCGTCGGCTACGCTGGCGCTGGCGGTCAATAGATAGATTTACAATGATTCGATACAGCCAGGTGTAAAAACTGGACTCTTCTTTAAACTTGCTGATACTCGTAAAAACCTTGGTGAACGCTTCTTGGGCGACCTCAAGGGCATCCTCACGGTCGTGGAGCATTCCCAGCGCAATTGCCACCGCCTTTCGCTGATACCGCTCAACCAGTTCTTGAAACGCCTGACGGTCATCCTGCTTGCAGCGCCGGACGAGTTCCCAATCGCTTACTGCCACCGTTTTCCAGCATCCTTAGGATAAGACGTGAAAGGAGACATGACTATTCAGCACACAACCGCAGAAAATATGAGGACCTGCTCCAGGTCATAGTATCGAGCCCACCCCTTTCCTAACAGACCCTCACTCGTTAGGAAGAAAAAATGAAAAGGGCGTGAATGTCACCGGAGTTTTCCCGTCCAACAGCGGAAAGTGCAGCCCCCGTGCCCTTGGTCAACTTGACAAGAGGGGAAACCCGTCTTAAAGATTCCTGCCAAAAGTGGATTTTTATCATCCCGTGTATTATCCATTCTCAGGCGTAACAAGACCATGATAGAAGTACAAAATCTTACTAAGCGCTACGGTGACTTGACCGCGGTGTCTGACATCTCCTTCCAGGCTGAGTCAGGTCAGATCCTCGGCTTTCTCGGACCGAACGGTTCTGGGAAAACCACGACCATGCGCATTATTACGGGCTTTATGCCGGCAACAGCGGGAACCGTCAAAGTCGCGGGATTCGATATCTTTGATGAGTCCTTTGAGGCCCGCAAACGGATCGGGTATCTCCCGGAATCCCCACCGCTCTATAACGATATGACGGTCACCGCGTATCTGCGTTTTGTCGCCCGTATTAAAGGTATGGCACGCGCAGATATCCCGGACGCCCTGGACCATGTGTTGGCGCGCTGTGGCCTGACTGACGTCGCCTATCGGGTCACCGGTTATCTTTCAAAAGGCTATCGACAGCGGGTGGGCCTGGCTCAAGCGATTATCCATAATCCAAGTGTTCTCATTCTGGATGAGCCAACGGTCGGCCTCGACCCGCAGCAGATTATTGGCATCCGATCCTTGATTAAGGAGCTTGCCGGCGAGCATACCGTTATCCTGTCTACGCATATCCTGCCCGAAGTCGCTCAGGTGTGTGAGAAAGTCGTCATTATTAATGCCGGAAAAGTCGTGGCCGAAGATATGCTGGCGAATCTTGCCCAAGACCAGACGCTCGAAGACGTATTTCTCAAAGCCATTGCACAGGAAGAGCCGGGAGCGGCAGAAACGGTGGAGGAGGCCGCGGAATGAGAAATGTATTCACCATCGTTCGCAAAGAGCTGCGGGCATACTTTGTCTCGCCCATTGCCTATGTCGTCCTGACCGGATTTCTCTTGTTGGGTGGGTGGTTTTTCTTTAACCTGCTCTCCCGCTTTAATGTGCTGCTCAGTATTTACACCCAACTCCAGCAGGGAGCGGAAGACCAGCTGAATCTGAACGAGTTTGTTATTGCCCCGCTGATGCATAATCTGTCCATTGTGCTGGTCATTCTCGTTCCCATGATCACGATGCGCGCCTATGCAGAAGAAAAAAAAGGTGGCACCTACGAACTCCTCCTGACCTCTCCGCTCCGCACGGGCGAGATTGTGTTGGGCAAATTCCTGGCCTCGTTTCTGTTTATTTGCATCATGCTTGGCCTGACCGGAGTATACCCGGCAGTGCTGATTGCGTTTGGCAATCCGGAGATTGGAGTCCTGCTGGCCGGCTATCTGGGCTTGTTATTATTGGCGACTTCCTTTGTCGCCGTCGGACTCCTCACCTCGTCGTTTACCGAAAACCAGATCATAGCCGCAGTGAGCGGGCTGGTGGCCACTCTGCTGCTGTATATTATCGGCTGGCCAGCCGATACCGCCGGTGAGGTGCTCGGACCTCTCTTGCGCTATTTATCCGTCACCGAGCACTTTGCCGAAATGGTCAACGGTCTCATCGACACCCAAGATTTGGTGTACTTCGCCAGTCTGATCCTGCTGTCCCTGTTTTTGACCCAGCGTTCGGTTGAATCGCTGCGCTGGAGGTAGTGCTATGGCGCGTCTTGGTTCGTTTTACGGGGTGGTCGGGGTCATTCTGTTGCTGTTTGCCGGAGTGGCCTATTTTCTGACTCGCCATTTTTCCGCCTATGTTCTGGTGCACACGTTGGCCGGCCTCGTTGCCGTGATTGGTGCACTCGTCTCGTCCAGAGGGTCGGTCAGAACCTTTCTTGGTGAGCGCTCGACCAAATACGGGGCCAGCGCCGCGGTCTATTCTCTGCTCTTTATCGGCATCCTTATCCTGGTGAATTATCTGTCCACCCGCCACCATCACCGTTTCGACTTGACCGAGGCCAATGTCTATAGTCTTTCCCCGCAGTCAGAGGGCGTTCTGCGCCAATTGGATAAAAAGCTTGAAATTGACGCCTTTGTCCAAGCCGGTTCGGACCCACAGTTGCGCGAACTGCTGAGCAGCTATGGGTATGAGTCGGATAAAATTTCCTCGCGGATCATCGACCCTGACCAGCGACCGGACTTGGCCGAGCGATTCCAGGTCACCACGATTCCAACCATTGTGTTGCGCTATGGGGACCAGACCAATCTCATTAACAAGACAACAGAAGAAGACCTGACCAACGGCATCATCAAAATCTCCCGTCCCGACAAGAAAACCGTTTACTTTCTCGAAGGGCATGGCGAGCCCAGCAGCCAGGATCTCCAGGAAGCCGGGAGTTATGGGCAACTCAGGACTGCACTTGAAAACGAGGGCTATACCGTCAACACGCTGGTCCTTGCGCCGGATACGTCCGTGCCGGAAGAGGCTAATCTGCTGATCGTTGCCGGGGCACAGCGTTCCCTCCTGGAGCATGAGACCCGGTTGATCGATACCTATTTGAAAAAGGCCGGGGCCGCCCTCTTCTTACTCAACCCGCGGGCAACGCCGGAATTGGTTCCGTACCTGGCCCAGTGGGGGATTCAGGTCGGTAACGATGTCATCGTCGATGAACAACTCCAGCTGTTGCGCGGTCGGACGTTTACCCTCACTCCCTTGGCCCAGACCTATGGGGAACATCCGATCACGACGGACCTGAGCCGTCGCGGCTCGGCGGCGCTGACGACCTACGGCATTTCCC
This sequence comes from Candidatus Binatia bacterium, assembly GCA_022824615.1. Classification (GTDB taxonomy): domain Bacteria; phylum Desulfobacterota; class Binatia; order Bin18; family Bin18; genus Bin18. Next base: position 22,724 of record JAJDZM010000093.1, read on the forward strand.
GCTCGGTTGAAGCGGACGCCAACGGCCGGTCTGGAATTACCTCGGTCAGCTTGGTCAAGACCGGGCCGAACGCCTGGGCGGAAACCGACCTTGAGGAGGTATTCCAAAACCAAAGCGTGCGACTCGACGATCATGATCGTCAAGGCCCTATCTCGCTGGCTACTGCAGTCACAGCGGATCTGAAAGAAATAGGTGAGGAGCTTACGGATACCGCCCGGATGGTGGTCTTTGGCAATGCCGGTTTTGCCAACAATCAGTTTCTCGGTCAGTATTTTAACCGAGACCTGTTGCTGAACACCGTGAGCTGGCTGGTCGGGGAAGAAGAGCTGATCTCCATCCGCCCCCGGACGATTCGCGCTTCACGTGTTCAACTCACTGCCGACCAAGGAACGACGGTCTTTTATCTGTCCGTCCTGATTCTGCCCGAGATACTGCTCATTGCCGGGCTCGCCACGTGGTGGCGACGGCGATAACCGGCCTGTCTCTCCGCTAGTTATGAGTGTACCACGAACTATTCTCATGCTGGTCGTCCTCCTGGGTCTGGGGGCGTATGTCTATTTTGTTGAGCTACCAAAAGCCAAACAGGAGGCCGAAAAACCGACGATTTTGACGTTCGAGAAGGAGGCGGTGGATACGCTGACCCTGATCTATCCCGAGCGAGAAATCCGCCTGCAACAGACCGCAGCGGGGGAGTGGGACATTACGGCTCCTATCCAGGCGAAAGCCGACGATACTGCGGTCAATAATATGCTGACCACCATAGTAGACGAAGAGGTCACTCGCAGTCTGACCCCCGAAGAGCCGGTCGATCTCGCCCTGTACGGCCTGGCTCAGCCGCTCGTCGTTCTGCGTATTGCTCTGCAGGACAGCACGACACTGCCAAAAGTGTCGATTGGCAAAGACACGCCAGTGGGGTTTTCCGCCTATGTTCAGAAAGAAGGTGACCCACAGCTCCACCTCACCCGCCAGGCGTTTCGTTTGGGGCTCACCAAAGAAGTCAAGGAACTGCGAGACAAAACGGTGCTACCGTTTGAGAGAGACAGCGTCACCCGGATAGCCATCAACACCGCCGAGACAAGCATTGTTTTGGGCAAGACGGATGATGGTTGGACGTTTGAAAACCGTACTTCACACGCGGTCGATACGACCGCCGTCCAAACCTACCTCTCGACCCTGGAAGGTATGCGGGCGGAAGACTTCGTTGAGCAACCGTTGCTCGACCTGTCAGCCTTTGGCCTTGACCCGGCTCAACTGACCGTTTCGCTCCACCTTGGGGAAGACGCAAAACGGACGCTATCGGTTGGAGACGAGAAAAGCGTGGAGGCCGGGACAACGCAACGCTACCTCAAGCGCGCCGACGGAGAAACGCTTTACCTTGTGCGTACCGGTCTGCTGAAAGATCTGAGTAAGTCAGTCACCGATTTTCGAGATAAGAGCGTTATTAGCATACCGGAAGGGAAAATTACCCAAGTCGTGGTGACGCGCGAGGGGAGAGAGGGGTTTACGCTCTCACGAGGGGAAGAGAACACGTGGGAAATTGATAGAAAATCTGAAGGGACGCTCAAGACGGCAACCCTCAGCCAATTTGTGGCTGACCTGCGAGAACTACGCGGATTCGAAATTGCCGCGGACAACCCGGAAGACTTGAGTCTGTATGGACTCGATAGTCCCGCTCTCACTCTTGTCGCAACAGATGAGGCGGGCGGAAAACTCGCGACCGTCTTTCTCGGTCAGACAACCCACGAGGAAACGGAAAAGCACTTTGCCATGCAGGAGGGGGGGGAGACCGTCTTTACCCTGCGGGATTATGTTTTTTCCCGGTTCGATAAGAATCCGAAAGATTTCTGGGAGAAGTCGGAACCGGAAGAGGAGAGCGCAGACGCCTCAGAGCATGGGGAAGAGGCGGACGTTCAAGAAGAAGTGCTGGAATGAGCAATCGTTCTCACAAGTAAGGGGTGGCTCACATCCATGAGCAACCCCCTCATCCGTAGCAGACCGCTAGTTTTCAATCACCACCTCAACCCGGCGATTTTGAGCTCGTCCCGCTGAGTTATCCGACCCATCGGGATTAGTATTGGGTGCAACCGGATACCGTTCGCCGTAGCCCGTTGTTGTCACCCGGGCCTGGTCGACCCCCGATGTCGTCAAGGCACCGGCGACACTGGCTGCTCGTCTTTCAGACAAGAGTTGGTTTGCTTCTTCGCTGCCAATAGCGTCGGTATGCCCTTCAATTGAGACCCGTCGTCCCTGAGCCTGATTATTCAGCACATCAGCAATGCCCTGGACTCGACCCTGCGCATCACCGGTCAGATCAGACCGTCCGAATTCAAACAGGACATCTGGAAGATTGACCACCACACCGCGCTCAGTCTCCCGTGCCTCAAGATTGCGCCGCTTGAGTTCTTCAAGCAGTTGGCGGTTGCGTGCTATCTCTTGGCGTTGCCGCTCAATTTGCTGCTGGTTCGCCGCGAGTTCAGTATCGCGTTTCTGAAATCGATCACCGGCGACTGCGCCAGTGACACCCCCCAGCGCCCCACCAATGGCAGCCCCGGCCCCCGGATTTCCCACAGCAGCACCAATAATCGCACCGGTGGCGGCCCCGAGACCCGCACCTCCCAGCGTAGCCTTCTCTCGAGTCGACAAGGGCTGTGAGCAGCCGACCACAAAGACCAGCATGCACGGCAGCAGAGGAAGGACAATCTTTCTCATAGCTAACACTTTCTCCGGTTTAGTATTCTTGTTGCCGTTTGAGTTCTTCGAGTTCCTGCCGCTGCTGCTCAAGCTCCCGCCGTTGCTGCTCAAGCTGAAGCTGCTGGTTCTGCTGCTGAGTTTCTTGATTCTGCATTTTGTCGCCAACGACTGCGCCGGTGACGCCTCCCAGCGCCCCACCAATGGCGGCTCCAGCCCCAGGACTCCCCACGACAGCCCCGATAATTGCGCCAGTTGCGGCCCCGAGTCCTGCGCCCCCCAGTGTGCTTTTCTCTCGGGTTGAGAGGGGTTGAGAGCAGGCGCTCACAAGAAACGCTGTCAGCACCAGGACACCACCCCATCGGATTCCGCTTTTCGTGTACATCTCTGACCTCCCAGACTACGATCTTCTCTTTTGCTTTCTCTGAAGACCGGAACAAATCCTTACCTTTTCCACCTTAATCGGCCCCTGGTATTGGGTCAATATCACAAGGGGAAGTTGCATGGGATTCGGCAGCAGGACGCCAAAACGTGGCCCATCCCACCCCGTGCTAATAGATAGAAAGGGATCAATCACTGAGTAGCAGTCAGGCCGACTCGCGCTGCACCCCAACCGTCAGATTCGCGCCATCAATCTCTACACTCTGGACCTGGTCTCCACTTGGCTGGCGATGTACCAGGGCGTGGGCGAGGGTCTCTTGTTGGATATAGGTTTTGTGTTGCGTAATGGCATCATGTAAGCGCCCATCCGCTTCATAGGTTACTGCAATACGGTCTTCTACCTGATAGCCGGCTTCCTTGCGGAGCTGTTGAATATAATGCACAACCTCACGTGCCAACCCTTCCGCTATCAGGCTGTCGTTCAGCTCGCACGGAAAATCGATAGAGATAAATCGGTCCGAACGGACATCCGGCAACCCTTCGCGAGCGTGGCGCAGGATCTGAATCTCCTCGGGCTGGAAGGCGTCCCCATTAAGTTGAATCGAGTCTCCCGCCTCAAGTATGAGCATCTGATCGATAGTCAGATCAGTAATTCGTTTGCGAATTTGAACAAAGAATTTTCCAAAGCGAGGGCCGAGGACCTGCGCGTTCGGCTTTGCGCTGAGCGTGACTTTCTCAGCTTCCGCTGTGCTGTAGGCGACCTCTTTGACGTTCAATTCTTCCTGTATATAGCCTTCCAAGGGACGTAGCTCATCAAGAATCGCTTGTTGACGATGGAGGACCGTCAGCGTTTGGAGCGGGATGCGGACTTTGACCTTCCGTTCGTTCCGTAAACTCCGCCCCAGCAAGATCACCCGCTGCATCCGAGCCACGGCATCTTCGAGCCGAGTGTCCACCTGGCTTTCATCGTAATCGGGGAACGGTTCGAGATGCACACTCTCTTCTGTCCCAGCCTCTTGGAGCGTGACCAGATTGGTATAAATGGCGTCTGCCAGAAACGGCGTAAACGGGGCCATGAGCTTGGAAAATGTCAGCAGGACATCGTACAGGGCCTGATAGGCGAACTGCTTGTCAGCCACATCGTCCTCACTCCAAAAACGACGCCGGTTGAGACGGACATACCAATTGGTCAACTCGTTGAGAAAATCCAGCAGCGCGGGGACCACGTTATACAGCCGATACTGCTCCATCTCGGTACTGACCCGGCGAATGAGGGTCTGTTTGCGAGAAAGGATCCAGCGATCCAGAATATTCGGTGAGGGCTCCTCCAGCGCGTGTGACGGGCGCCACTCGTCAACCAAGGCATACGTGACAAAGAATTTATAGGCGTTCCACCAGGGCAGGAGCAGGCGGCGGACCGTATCCCGCACGCCGCGCTCACTAAAGCGGAGTTCCTCGGCCCGGACCAGGGGCGAGTTGATCAGATAGAGGCGCAGGGCATCGGCCCCATGCTCGCCCAGAATCTCTTCGGGCTCAGGATAGTTCTTGAGCCGTTTGCTCATCTTCTTGCCGTCTTCGGCCAGCACCATCCCGTTGACAACAACGTTGTGGAAAGCCGGCTTGTCAAACAGTGCGGCAGCAACGACCACCAGGGTGTAAAACCAGCCTCGGGTCTGGTCCAGCCCTTCGGCAACAAAGTCTGCGGGAAACACCCGTGAGAACTGTTCTGCGTTCTCAAATGGATAGTGAATTTGCGCGTAGGGCATCGAACCGCTCTCGAACCAGCAGTCGAACACCTGCGGCACCCGCCGCATGACGCCGGTCCCGGTTGAATCGGGAAACGTCAGTTCATCGACAAATTCACGGTGGAGGTCGTCCACCCGCGTGCCGGTCCGCTTGGCGAGTTCATCAATGCTGCCCAGACACACGACTTCGGAGCCGGTCTCGTTTTTCCAAATCGGCAGCGGCGTCCCCCAGTACCGATTGCGGCTAATCGCCCAGTCGCGCGCGTTCTCCAGCCAGTTGCCAAAGCGCCCGTCTCGCAGATGATCCGGGACCCAGGTCGTTAGCTGATTATTTTTCACCAGTCGCTCACGAAAGGCTTCAACCCGGACAAACCAGGTCGTGACGGCCTTATAGATAAGTGGGGTCTCGCTGCGCCAACAGAAGGGATAACTGTGCTGGATCGTGCCCTGGTGAACGAGTTGTTTTGCCTGCTTGAGCTGCTGAATGATTTTGGGGTCGGCTTCCTTGACGTGCAGGCCCGCAAAATCCCTGACGACCGGGGTAAACCGGCCGTCATCATCGACCGGATTTACCAAGGGAATGCCCGCCTTTTGGCAGGCATAAAAATCCTCTTCCCCAAAGGCCGGGGCCATATGAACGATGCCGGTCCCGTCTTCGGTGGTCACATGCTCGGACTCGATGACCCGAAAGGCGCCGGCCTCCTTCTGATCGACAAAATAGGGAAACAGCGGGGTAAACGTCCGGCCGGTGAGGTCCTTGCCCCGATAGCGGGCCTCAATGGTGTAGCTGTCTTCTTTGGGGAAGTAGGTCTTGAGCCGGGCCTCGGCCATAATATAGCCGACCTTATCCGCGTGGTCGCGGACCTTCACATAGTCTATGTCAGAGCCGACGGCTAAGGCCAGATTCGACGGCAGGGTCCAGGGCGTGGTGGTCCAGGCAATAAAAAAGACCTGCTCTTCGCCTTCGGCGGCAAAGCGAACCGTGATGGCCGGGTCTTGAACATCTTTATAGTTCAAGTTGGCTTCAAAATTTGACAGCACTGTTCCCAGCCGGGTGGAAAACGGCAGGACCTTATAGCCTTCATAGACCAAATCCTGGTCCCACATCTGCTGGAAGACCCACCACACGGTCTCCATAAAGGAGGCGTCCATGGTCCGATAGTCATTCCGGAAATCGACCCAGCGGCCCATCCGCCGCACCGTTTTTTCCCACTCCTGAGTGTAGCGCAGAACAATCTTCCGGCATTCATTATTGAAATTGGCAATTCCGAATTTTTCGATCTCGGCTTTGCCACTCACCCCGAGAGCCTGTTCGATTTCCATCTCGACCGGCAGACCGTGACAGTCCCAGCCAAATCGACGGTCCACATACCGCCCGCGCATGGTCCAAAAACGGGGGATAATATCTTTAATCGTCCCAGCCAATAAATGTCCGTAGTGCGGCAATCCAGTCGCAAAGGGTGGGCCGTCATAGAAAATAAAGGGCGGTTGCGCCTGGGTTTTGGCCAAGGTCTTCTTGAAAATATCGTGTCTGTCCCACGCCTGTAGCACTGCCAGTTCGACCTCGGCCAGCTTCACATTTTCCGCAACCGGTTTCATCGCGTCGTATTCCTCGCCCGAAGAGTAGATTTGTCGTCTAGGCTACCGATTGGGCTATCTTTTTGCTAGAGGGCATAGAGAGGGAACGTGCCCAACCTTGGTCTATTGAAAGACACGTTCTCTCTTTGCCGGCATGGACGGGCGGACTTGACCCTGTGTCACAGAAGGGCCATGAATAGACCATCAAGATCATGAGGAGAACGTACGGATGGGCAAACGGATGATGGTCAACTTCGGCAAGGAAGGCTTTCCGCAGTACGAGGAGGTTGAGGAGGAGGGCATGGCAAAACCCTGTGCGATGGGCCTGCCATGGGTGAATCCCGATACTGTCAGAACGCTTGCGCTGAGGCAGGTCGGACGGACCGGCCCCAAAGGGGAGGCCCTGGAAGCTGCCTCAGCACCGCCCGAAACCGCGTCCGAGACGAACGAATAAATCGTCTAGCCTCGGGGGAGACGCTTGGCTGTAGGCTTTGGCCGTTGACGTCGCTTCACAGGCTTCTGAGACGCCACGGCGAAATCAGGGTCACCGTCCGGAGCTAACAACGGGTGCTGATGGAGACGTATCCCAAAAAAATAACAACAGGACTGGCTATCGAGGTTATTATCAAAGGTGCGCTGCTGACCATCCTCAAAGTTCACCCGCGCTAAGCAGGTCCCCCCTTCCAGGACCGATGTCATTTCCTCAACCACCTCACCCGTCCCCCATTCTTCATAGTGGCGATGGATCACATGATCCCCAACCCGGAGATACAAACGATGTTTGGCAGACATGTGGTGGCCTTACGGGCAAGTCGGATTGCGTTTGCAAGGGTTGTATCTGAAAACGTGCAGCGATGGAAGCAAGCGATGAAAAAGCGACAGCGAGATCCACGCCGACGATTCACGTCGAAAGCCCGCTATCCTGCAGAATAGATGTCTCCCTTCGGTAGGGGGCACGGAAAGAGACATTCTTTGCCCAGGCTGCAAGCGGCAGACCGCTTGTCCCGGAGCGCTCTGCCAGAGCGGCTCGCTTCCGTATTAGCCTGGGGTCCAGGGAAACCGCATCACTGCCCATCACAACGACATTGCCACTCGGTACCGAGCAGGCAGTCGTATACCGGAAGGCCGCGGCAAACGTCCTGCGCGCGGTATCATACACTGGTGTAGAAGAGTGCAGGTTGGAAACGACCAGCCCGTGGGGACCCAGGCACGCACGGCATTCAGCGTAGAAATCGTAGGTCAAAAGATGGGGAGTAACCCCTTCGGCTCGGTAGGCGTCCAGCATGATAAGGTCGTAGGTTGTCCCAGCCGCTCGTGCGCGTACATACGACCTGCCATCGGCAATCACAGCGCGCTGACGCTCGTCCGGGAAAAACCCAAAGAAGCGGGTAGCAATGTCAACAACGAGGGGATCAAGTTCAACGCTATCGAGTTGCGCGTTTTCAAAAACATGGTGCAATACCATTTGCAGCCGCCCGCCCCCAAGGCCGATCAAAAGAATACGCCGTGGTTGAGCACACCACACCAGGGCTAACACCATAGCCTGAGTGTAAGGGGAGAGGAGGTCCAAGGGAGAGCGGGGGTCGAGCCGGGATTGGACTTCTTCAACGCGACTCTGCTGGTGTCGATAGCACAGCAGCAACTGATTATGCTTTCTGCGGATGACGACATGGTTGTAGGCAGATCGTCGCTCAAAGAGGACGCCCTGTGGAGAGCGGCGGAGTGGAGCGAGGCGACGGGTGATTGCCGCCAGATTGTGTTCTTGCCAGGGGGACATGCCTGAGTGGGGTCTGGATATTGGCTTGACTATTCGGGTCCAGGCCGGGCCTTATCTTCCCTAGCTCCTACCTGCTCTGGGTCGCAATAGCCAAACGACCGAGCCCTTCGGTGCGAGCCAGGTCCATGACCTGAACGACTCGATTATGGGTGACATCGCCGTCCGCCCGAATAACAAGTGTCACGTCTGCGCCTTGGCTCTTTTCGGCCTTAAAGCGGGCTTCGAGTTCGGCAATAGTCGTCGGTGTCTCGCCTAAGAAGAGTTGACCATCTTTCTTCAAGCTCACGCTCAGGCGTTTTTTTTCAGCCGGAGGTTTTGCCGATGCGGCCTTGGGCAGGCTCACATCGACCTGGCCTTCGCGTGTTTTCTGAAAGGTTGCCAGAAAGCTGAACGTGATGAAGAAGAAGATGAACATATTGATGATGATATCAGTGAGCGCCAGCGGCTCCATACTCGTCAAGATTTTCGCTTTGCGCTTAAACTGCATGACGAGTTGGCTCCTGTAGCGGTACGGCCTCCGGGAGGGCTTCTTGCGCGGGCGTCCCGGTCAGTGCATCGAGGAGTTCTTCGGTACGCGTCTCGGTCAGACGGGTCAAACGTTGTATGCGTGAGGTCAGGTGGTTGTACAAAAGATAGTAAGGGATGGCGACCGTCAGCCCTGCCGCCGTGGTCAACATGGCCTTATAAATACCACCGGCCAGAACGCCAACGGTAATTTGGTCCCCCAGCGTCTCCCAACTCATAAAGGCTTCAACCAGGCCAATAATCGTACCCAGGAAGCCCAGCATGGGTGCGACCCCGACCACGCTTGCCAGGGCCGTCATATACGCCTCCAGCCCGGCCACCACCTCGCCTCCAAATCGTTCCAGGCGTCGCGTCAGCTCCGTTCGTTCCTCAAAGCGATGCAGGAAGGCCGTCTCGAACAGTCGGCCGAGCGGCGTGTTGTGCTCGCGGCAAACCTGGAGGGCTGCATTCAGGGTGCCGTCTTGGTCAAGCTGGCCTCCAGATCCCTGAATGAGGAGGTGCAGGCGCTCGCACAGTCGATTGAGCTGCGAGCGAAATCGCGCCAAGCTCCAAAACTTCGTAAGGACAATAGCCAGCGCGAAAATGGACAGGGCGATAATGAGATACATTATATTCCCGCCCTGGTCGATAAAATACAGAATTCCCGGAGAGTCCACCTGTGTTGGCATAGCGCGGTATATGTAGCGGAGTTCCCCTCTGAGGGGAAGGGTAGCGTCCTTCGACTTCGCTCGGCTACGCTCAGGATGCTCGGAGACAGAACGAAGGTTGAGACCTTTCCTTTTTTTTATCCGACTGGTAATCCGCAGAGAACGACCGGGAGTTAATACGCAATGGGAAGAATAGTCGCAACAGTGGACATCGAGAATTTCTCCGAAGCCGGCTCGTCCATGAAACTGGACGCCTTGGTTGATACCGGAGCAAGCTATCTCACCTTACCGTCACGCTGGAAGAGCCGGTTCGGCGCGTTTGCTTCGGAGGAGACGGTTGAACTGCAAACAGCGACTCAAGAAGCCGTTCAAGGAACAGTCTGCGGCCCGGTAAAAATCACCGTGGAAGGCTTTCGATCTATTTACAATGAAGTGCTGTTCATAGACATGAAGCCGGAGAACGGCGAATACGAGCCATTACTGGGCTATATCGCGCTTGAGCAATGCGGAGCGGCCGTCGATATGCTCGGCCACAGATTGGTACCAGTGAAATATATGGATGCGAAATAGCACGAAACGACCTGAACAAGGAAATGTTATGGCCGTTCCAGCAGCAAAACCACCACTCTCTGAGCACGACTACCATGCGTGGCTCCTTGAACAAGCGGCCCGTCTTCGGGCTCGTCAGTTTGACCAGATTGATTATGAGATGCTCGCGGAGAAGTTGGAAGACATGGGGCGGAGTGAACGGCGCGCAGTCGAAAGCCATCTGGAGAATCTTCTCATCCACCTCTTGAAATGGGCCAAGCAAAAGCAACGTCGCTCAGGAAGCTGGCGAGACAGTATTGACAATGCGCGAGATGCGCTTGCCGACTTGCTTCAAGACAGCCCCAGTCTGCGCCCTCAGCTCCCAGAATTTGTCAAGCGTCAATATCCCCGCGCCCGCCGGAGCACCGCTAACCAAACCGGTCTGACAGTGACACGCTTTCCCGCTACCTGTCCCTTTCGCTTGGAAGACATTCTCGATGCTGAGTCCTTTTCTGAGACTCTGCGGAGAGGGGAAAGCCTGCGTCGTGCTTCTCGGGGATCGTAGATGCCTGCGGGGGCTATATTTTGAGGTTTAGCTCGATGAAGCCGAAGTTGGCATCACTACCAGTATAGATGTGGTTGACGATACTGTCGCCAAACGCATGCGCAAAGAAGACGTGTACGTTAACATGCTCGTTGATCGTGTAGTTGAGGGTGGTTTCGATGATCTGGAACAGGTCACGCTTGCCAAAGACCGGACGGCCGACAAAGCCGAAGCCGGCCTGACGGTCTTCAAGGGTGGCACCCGCACCCTGGTACCACAGGTCATTCTTCTCGCTGACGCGAATATAGTGAAAGTCCGTACGCCAGACTAACCCTTTGAATGGACGTAGAATCAGCTGGAAGAAGATGTCTTCATTGTTCATCAGATTATAGAAGGTAGAAAACGAATAGACCCGAGCGGTTGGCAGCATCTGGAAAAAGGTATCGTGGTCGTTGTCGTTGGGGTCGTCGTCGCCCGAACTGCGGTTATACCCAATCCGGAACCAGGGCTTCCACGGCAATCCCTTGGGTTGCCAGCCGGCCTCGGCGGCAAACGCCCAGCCGTGATGATCCTGCCGGCCCCAGTCGCCGCCCTGCCCGATGCCCAAACCCATCAGGTCGATCGGTCCCGCGCCGGTCGGAATGACGTGGACCAGATTGCCACCATAGGCATGCACCGTGATATGACGCCGGTCGGTGTTACGCACCACGGCGGGCCGATTATCGGTCGGCCGCAGCCCGCGGCCGTCGGCATAGTAGATATAGAACAGCCGCGCGTCGCTCGTTTCCGCAAACGCCGGCTTTGTCACGTTGAACCCGGTGTAAAGGACGTCGATGTCGTCAATAGTCTTCACCCCGGCCAGGTCGAACCCGCCTTGGGTTGGATGGGAACCGTGGACGGTGAGGCTATACGCCCCCTTGGTGTAGCTGGCCGTAAAACCGTCGAAAGAGCGTCCGGTGTGCGACCAGGCAAAGGGGCCGATCATACGCTGCGATACGCGGAAGCGTTTGACCCAGTCAATCGTGGGGTCCTTGCTCATCACCTCCGCGCCTGCTGCGAATAGCAACCGCCCGCCTTTGAGCTTCAGCCCCGGTATCCCCAGCTTCTTGAGAGTCAGATGCGCCTGCTTGAGAAAGACTACAGCATCGTTCTGCCGGCGATTATGGGCCAGGTAGACGTGCCCCAAACCGAATGCGCCTTGTGGGGCGGGGCCAACGGCGTCGTCGGGAAGCCCCATCACAGCCGTGTTTTGCGTCTCGACATACAGGTCAAAAGAGTCATCGGTCCACTTGAACCCCAGCTTGGCGACGGTGGCCGCATAGGCATACGAAGAATCGCCAGAGGTGCCCTCAAACCAGTCCCAGAATTCACCCCGTGTACGCAGGCTGGCCGAGAGCGACAGCTTCGTTGATATTTGGGAGAGCGGCAGTTCCGCCTTCAGCGGTGCAGGAGCCAGCAGGAGGAGGCATACTCCCGCCAACAATGCGCATCCCCATCGAGGCGCGCGGAATGTCTGACAAATCATCTGATGGACCGTCTCAATGGCTTTCGCCATGGTGGTTTGATAGATACTCACAGCTTCCCTCTCAAAATCCTCGATCGCTGAGTATGTCCCTGCGGGCTCGGGTAGTTACCGGAAGCGTTTGCCGAAGGTAATCCCGATGCCCAAGTGAGCAAAGCAGCGTCTGGGGCAGCTTGAGTTTCGTGAGCTAACCTGCACGTATGAGCGCCTGCATCTTTAGTGTAAGCACGCCAGAGCAAAACGCTCGATGGTTGCACACATCTGCGGCTACTCCGTCACGAAGAGGCGGATGATAACGCCACCCATCACGTCACCGAGCTTAAAGTCGTTCCGCGGCGACTTGGGGTGGCTGTTGTGGCATGTGACACACGCCTCGACATTCGCCACATCCGCATAGATGGCCACGAAGCTTTGCTTACCGAAGAAGTTCTCCTCGGCATAGAAACGCTCCTCAGGATTGGCCTTCACGTACTGGAGGCCCTGCTCCTCCACAGGGGTGATTGGACCCATCGCCTCGTTGATCGGGGTGAGCGCACGTAGTGCGAGCCAGAAGTCTCCGGTTTCACCGGCTTCATCCAAGAGTTCCTCGGCGGCGAAACGGAACATCTGCGCCGGTAACGGAAGCCCCTTCTCGTCTCTGAAGTGCTCCGAGGCGGTGACAACCGATTCTTCGTTGGAGAGCCGCTGTACAATATCCCTCGTATAGACCTTGCGATTGGCAAAGGCCAACTCGTAGAGCATATCGGCGACCTGACGATGCGGAATTCCGTCGGCGGCGACACCAGCACTGGTAACGGCGGTGAGACTGAGGGTCAGGGCCATAATCTTGGTCAGTACTCTCATTAACCTCTCCTTCTACAGATTCAGACTTTGCTCTTTCAGTATCCGACAAAAGCGAAAAGCTTCGCCTGACCTACTCGGCCTGGGCGGCCGCTACAGTCAGGATGTCCAGGTTCTTGACGAGTCTCAGAGCCTGAGCGAACACATCGGTCGGTCTTTTGTTCCGTGGCTCATCACGAGCCTCGTGGGGCAGGTTAATGTCCAAGTGCAGCTTGATCCGGGTCATCTCCGCCAGCAGGATGTTAGTAATCTCATAGACCTCTGTCGGGGTTATGCGCACAAGCGTCAGATTCGGAACGCTGGATGCCTCCATGCCCAGCCTGTTCTGAAGGCCAATGACCTTGTAGGTGGCTCTGAGCATCTGTTGGGCGACCTCCTGTGGGCGTTTCCGACCCCCCACTGCGGGCGGCTCGAGTTCGAGGGAGGCTCCGAGCTTGGCAGCGATGAGATCCATGTCGTCGTGGATGTGCATCACATTCCCAAAGACATCGTTTGGCGTTGTGGACCGACCCACAAGCCCGTCCAGCAAGAATGATGCATCCCCCAGATTTTTATAGACGAGTGACGGTGTCTTGCCACCGGCAAAGGGAGCAGGTTCGATCTCAGTCTCAATGACGAGTTGTCCCTTTATTCTCCGGATCTCTTCGAGGATGGTCTGCACGACACCCAAGACATCCGTCGGGACAATATTCTTGACGGGTATCTGTCCAGAATCGGCCGGAATCATCCCAAGTTTTCTTTGAACACGAGCTACTTTCCCCATAACTTCGAGAGTTTTAGCGTATGCATGAAACGGGGAGCGGCCCTCCTGGAGTTCAGCCTCGCTGGGGTAATCGTCGACGGCCAACTCGTTCCTCAGGATTTCGATTTCCGAGAGGACATCTAATGTCGCTTGAAACACGTGACTGGGTGTCACACTGCTTTCGCTCCCTTCCTCCCCTTGGGCAGCGGCCTCTTGTGCCTGTACTCCGAGCACCCAATTCATCAACCTATTTCCCTGTCCTTCCTGCGCCTTCACTGGTCCGACTGTAATCCCAAATAGCCCGATACAGCAAAATATCATGACCTTTCCAACTCGTTTTTTCATTGCTGTCTTCTCCTTCTAAACGGTGAGGGATTTGCTACAAAGCTTGCGTGTTGGGCACCAACCAATACGGCGTGGTAATGGACCCCCGTACTGGACCATCCGCTAACAGGCATCACATGTTCAAGAGGGGCAGAGTAAGACCGGTAGCTAGCTGCATACGCTTAGGGCCCATGCAGCTGACATCGTAACGATACTGGATTCGGAATACATTTGGTCTGTATGCCGAGCTAAAATACATATATACAGTTTCCATGTCAATTCTATCAGATTTTGGCTCCTGTCCTCATGAGGCTACTTCGGCTCAAATGAGGACAGCACCAAGGTAAATTGTGGTTTTTATTGATGAAATTTTCAAATTGACATATTACCGGAAATCGATAAGAAATCCGGCTCTTGATGAAGCCGTCACGTACGGAACACTCGATACTGTCAGCCGGCAGGCATATACCGAGAATGACCGCGCAGAATTTTAGGGTGATAAATCTATGGATTCACCAACCAGCGTCTTGATGAATGCGACGATCGCCTCCTTGTCCCCGTCGGACGCCTCACGCCCCAACTGGAACTCGAACATGACGTCGACCGCATCACGCAGGGTTACAGCGCTTCCGTCGTGAAGATAGGGCTCGGTCAGGATCGCCATTCGCAGGCTTGGGACCTTGAAGACATGACGGTCAGCGGCCTGTCCGGTAACATTGTAGCGGCCGAGGTCGGTATCGGTGATGTCGTCCCGATTCTTGAAGTAATCGTTGACCACACCGAAAACCCGGAACATGTTGCCTCCCGCATTCACGCCTTGGTGACAGGAGGCGCAACCGTAGCTCTTGAACAGGGCATAGCCGTGCTTCTCCAGCGTGCTCAGGGCTGTGTCATCACCCCCTAGATACTGGTCGAAGCGGCTGTCCGGGGTGATGAGAGATTTGATAAATGCACCGAGCGCGTTCTTGATGTTCTTGCGATTAATACCGTCTGGATAGAGGAGCTTGAAGCGGTCGGGGTAGCTTTCGTGCTGGTAGAACTTGGAGACGACCGTCGGCCATGTACTTCTCATATAGATCGGCGACTGCACATGGATGTCAATCAGGTCTTCGACCGTCTTCGCTCGTCCGTCCCAGAACTGCTTAAAGTTCAAACCGGAATTAAACACAGTCGGGGTGTTGATGACTCCTGACCTCCCCCCAATCCGGATGGAAACCTTACGGCCATCGTCACCACCAGAGCCGAGATTGTGACAACTGTGGCATGATACGGTATTGTCCTTTGATAATCTCGGGTCATAGAACAGCATCCGTCCGAGCATCAGCTTTTCGACATTAACCTCAATCTCTTCTAGAATCGGCTTGATGGGCTCCTCAGCACGCACATCGCTGACAAAGGCGAAACAGACGACCGCAAATACTATCCAGGTAATGCGAATGCTCTCGAGAGTCAATTTTTGAGTGGACATCGGAGAGGTTACCCCTGATAAGATGGGCTTCGGCCGAGGCCAAAATAAAAATGAGGGAGGAAATTTATTCGGGTCGCACTCAGCATCTGGCCAAGAAGAATAAAACCGGCAGGATAGTGGCGCGTTGGTAGCATATTTGTCCGAGGATTGTCTAGGTGTTGTGGGCTTTTCTTTTCTCATAGCAGCAAAAGCCTCCTTCGAGTCTGCTTCATAAACTGTTATAAAGGACCCTGCCATGAGAAACTGCTTAAAAATCACCCACTCGATCACGGTCATGCTTTCCCGCTGTCGTCTTTGCCTGATTGTACTCGGGACCTGCGTCTTATCCGTTTTTCCAGAGTTCCTTCTTCAGGCTCAGCCGCAGAATGTGGAAGTCCAGGTCCGGCCATTAAACGCAATAGCCCCGGAGATTGTCGTCCCGCCGGGCAGAGGTTCGTCCGCCATGCGCAGGACCACGGACGACATGCGTAGAGCCGCGGACGACAGGTGGGAGCGCGTTCGGAACAGTGAAAACTTTGTGGTGGAAGTAAAGATTCACAACGGAACTGACCGCTCCTATCTGATTAAAGCCAATAAGGTCTCGTTACGCGCCGAGTCTGGCGAACGCGTGAGACCGCTGGAAGCAAGCGAAGACGGTCCGACTCCTGTCCTTACGGATCAGACCATTGCGCCCGGCGCGGAGATCCGTGGCTATCTCTCTTTCCCACCTGGCTCCTATACGGGTGCGCGGGGGTTTCTTATTGAAGAGCGCACCCAGGCGAACGAGGGGTTCAGTATCGACTTTTAGGCGAGCCCGTAGCGCTACACCCAGACTCTGCCCATTCCTGACGAAAAGAGGAAACGTGTCCAACCACCAGCTATTGAAAGACCCGTTCCCTCTTTATTTCCGGGGGAACGAACGCGGTCACGGGCGGTGGGTCGTCCCGGTAGCGTTCGACCTGAACCAAAGTCGTGTGCGCACTGGGCCCCTGACCCAGCTTTGACGTGCCTTTGTCCAGAGTGAGCACATTGGGGTTGCCGTGTTTTTCCAATGACCCCGGCAATCCCGGTTCGAGCGGGTCATACCAGGCTCCGGTAGGAAGCTGGACCACGCTCGGTTGGATATTGGCGGTAATGCGCACCCCGGCCAGACATTGCCCCCGGTCATTAAAGACCCGGACAAGATCGCCTTCACTGAGCCCACGCGCTTGGGCATCGACCGGATGGATCCATAGGGGTTCGCGTTCGGCGACTTTCGAACTGCGGCTGACCGACCCCTGGTCGAGTTGGCTGTGCAGGCGCCCGACCGGCTGATTGGAAATCAGATGGAGGGGGTAGGATACGGCTTTCTCACTTCCCAGCCATTCGGCCGGTTCCATCCAGGTCGGGTGAGGTGGACAATCGTCGTAGTGATACGACGCAATCCGTTCTGACCAGAGCTCAATCCTCCCGGACGGCGTGTCTAACGGATGGGCATCGGGATCAGACCGAAAAGCGGACAGAAAAGGCCGGGGCTCAGATGGGGGTGGCAGTTCGAAATAACCGTCCGTCCAAAACTGCTCAAAGTCAGGCAGAGTAAAACCATATTCCTTCGCCCGCTCGCGGGAGAGCGCATAGAGGTGGCGCAGCCAACCGGCTTCGTCCCGTCCTTCGGTAAACCCTTCCCGAAAGCCGAGGCGTTCGGCCAGGTCCGCAAAAATATCATGATCGTTCCGTGCCCCGCCGACCGGCTCCATCGCCTGTTTATTGGCCACGATAAAGCCGTCGCGGGGCGTGCAGACCATATCGTTGCGTTCGAGCGGGGTCGTTGCCGGGAGGATGATATCCGCGTGGCGCGCCATGGGCGTCCACCATGGCTCATGGACGATAATGGTTTCCGGCTTTTGCCAGGCCCGGAGCAGGCGGTTCAAGTCCTGATGGTGATGGAAGACGTTACCGCCGACCCAGTAGATCAGGCGAATATCAGGATAGGTCGCGCGGCGTCCGTTATAGTCGAATTCCGTGTTCGGATTCAGCAACAGGTCGGCAATCCTGGCAACCGGGATGACATCGTCGACCGGGTGGACACAGCGGTCGAGTGTGGCCCAGGGAATGCGAGAGGACGGGTTTCCGACCGTAGCGACGGACGAGTAGCCATAGCCAAACCCTCCGCCCGGGAGTCCGACCTGTCCCAACATGGCGGCCAGGGTGATGGCCATCCAATAGCTCTGCTCGCCATGATCCGCCCGCTGGAGGGACCAGGCTATCGTGATCAGCGTGCGCTTGGCGGCCATCCGTCGGGCCAGCGTGGTAATCGTCTCAGCCTCCAGGCCGGTGATAGCGGCCGCCCAGTGCGCATCCTTGGGCTGCCCATCGTTTTCGCCCATGAGATACGGTCGAAATTTTTCAAAGCCGACACAGTGTCGCGTCAGGAATTCAAAATCGGCCAGCCCTTCTTTGACCAGAGTATGAGCCAGACCGAGCATCAGCGCCACGTCGGTATTGGGGCGCGGGGTCAGCCATTCGGCCCGCAGAAAGTCGGCCGCGTCGTTTTTCACCGGACCGATGTTCAGGAATTCGACACCCGCCTGCCGACATGCCTCCAGGCCCTCTCGAGTTCGATGCCGGGCCACTCCGCCATAGGCCACCTGCGCGTTTTTGAGGGGCATTCCGCCAAATGCCACCACAAGCTCGGAATGTTGGGCAATCGTCTGCCACGAGGCCTGCTCGACCAGCAGACGAAAAAAATTCCCGGCAATATAGGGCATGGCCACATCGGCCGCGGCATGACTGTAGGTGTTGATGGAACGGACAAAGCCACCGAAGAGATTGAGGAAGCGATGCAGTTGTCCTTGGGGGAAATGGAAGGAACCGGCACTGCCCCAGCCGTACGAGCCGGCATAAATCGTCCGGTTGCTGAATGTGCTCCGGATACGTTCGAGTTCAGCGGACACAAGATCAAGCGCCCGCTCCCAACTGAGCGCGACAAAAGGCTCGCCCCCACGAGTACCACCGCCCGGGCCGTTCCTGAGCCAGCCTTCCCGCACCATAGGTTGGCGGATGCGGAGCGCGTCATTGACCGCCTCGACATAGGAGCGCCCCAGAGGAGAGGGCTCCGGGTCCTCGGGCGTGGCATCCATGGCGACCAAACGACCCTTCATGACCCGAGGCGCATAGCCGCCCCAGTGGAAGGCGGAACGTGGATTTACGGCGTTGTCAGCGATTTTCATGAGTCGGGACTTTCCTCTGAGACAGAAGCGCGAAGGGGCACGCGAGCGTACCCCCTGGGAAGATGACAGAGAACGAAGAGGCGCTTAGGCCCCACACGTTTGACTGGCAAAATCCTGAATCTTGGTCTTGAGATTGGCATCACCAAGCCGTTTCAGCATTCTTTGAGCGCTGCTGACCGCCTTACAGGCTTGGTCCGCATTGCCGAGGGTGTCATTCAGCCGGGCCACTTCAAACGTCCCACGAAACCACAGCGGGTCACCAACCTGGGTCCCCTTGAGCATGGCCTCCCACAGGGAAAGCGCCCGTTTATTATCCCCCCGCACCTCAGAAACCTGGGCGAGTCCAACAATAGCGACCAGCGCATAGGCACCCTGCTTTTGCTCCAGGTCTTTATAGATAATTTCAGCCTTGTCGTATTGCTGGGTGTCGAGATAGAGCTGAGCGAGATCATAGTGGAAGCGATCCGGGGACTGATCCTCCGCAAATTTGCCATCGTTCTTGAGCCAGGCTTCATGCAGGCGCGTCAGCGTCTGCTTGGCAATAAGTTCGTTGTCCTTATCATCCTGACGGCGGAGTTTACGGATGTCTTTTTCCAGCACGCCGGCCAGGCCGGCCAGGAGTTCCTCCTGTTTGTCGGCCTGATAACGCTCTAAAATCGTGTCCACGTCTCTGGCGAGTTCGGCATAGCGTCCGGTCTTCTGCAGGGCGACCAGCCGGGTCCGGGCAACGGTTTCAAACGCCTCGGGCTGCTTCGGATATTTCTCTTCAAAGCCTTCCAGAAAAGAAACGATCTGTTCGGCGTTGGCGTCCATGTCGTGGCTCAAATAGACCGCGTGCATCACGCTGACCTTGCCCGGATATTCGCGATAGGGGTCTCGCTTCACCAGTCTGGGACTGCTCTTGGCCAGTGTCGCGCTGTTCTTCCAGTAGGCGTCCAGGCTGGTACCAATCCGCTGGCGGAGTTCGTCTTCGCTCAGCCCACTACTGGTATCGCCGTCTTCAATCGCGTGCAGCACCTCGAAGTACGACTGGAGCGTGGCATAGTCGGCTCGCACCCGGAACGCCGGCGCGCCGCGTACCTTTTTATACGCATCGGCCGCTCTCAAATACTCCTCTTGCTCCTGGTAATACTCACCCAGCCGGAAGTGGGCTTCGTAGATGGACCGGTGCTTGGGGTATTTCCGCGCGAAGTCGCGAATCGCTTGTACATACAGCCTCCCGTTCTGCGCGCTTTGGTCCCGGGCGTATAACGACTCCGCCGACTTGAACTGAAAGTATTCCGCGTCAGCCGCGTGCTTGGTCTTTGCCCCCCCGTTGCTGAGAAAGGTGTCCAGGGTGTTGATGGCTTGTCGATAGCGACGTTGTTCATACAACCCAACGCCAAGATAGTATTGCGCGTCTGTCTGATACACCGCAGCGTTGGGGTCGTTTGAAGCAATGACTTCCTCAAGAAAAGGAACCGCCTTGGCAAAGCGTCGTTTCTGCATATGCTCCTTGGCCTTTAACCAGGGCGGAAACGGGTTTTCCTGCTCGGCGATGACGAGTTCTTCCTCGCGCGTCAGCTCTGCCTGTATCAACGCATCGGCGCGGTCCTGCCACTTGCCGCCGGCCTTGCGGAGTTCAAGAATCAAGGCCAGGAGTTGACCGCGCAACTGGCTGCGCTTCTTGCCGCTCGCATTTCGACTCTGCTTGGCAATATTTTTTGCCTGCTGGAATTGGGCTTGCGCCAACTCCGTCGGAGAAGGTTGGCCCTTCCCACCACGCTTGGCATAGCGCCGCGTCTGCTCCAGCGCCCTCTGGGCCTTTCGTTTCATATCGGCAGACACGCCGGGCTGTTTGAGCAGCAGTTCAAAATCCCGTATGGCCCAGTCAAACTTCTCAAGTTCGCGCTCGCTCAGCGCTCGGCCGAACAGGCTCTCGTTCTTGAGCCGTGAGGCCTGATCGCCAACCGCGAATTCACCAAAGCCGTTCATGGCTTTGGTCAGCAGGGTTTCCTTTTTCTTCCCATCGAACGTGAACGAGCCGATGTAGTTCAGCCAGTTCAAGAAATATAAGGCGCGCGCAGCCACCCCTTGTTCGGCGCGGTACTCCTGTGAATCCTGCACGGCCTCCAGGTCGCCATCCCGCGCAATAACATCCTGCGTCATCTGGTCAACGCGCTTGAAACTACCGGTATAGATATCGTTGAGCGGACCCTGGAGCGTCTCGTAGATATCGCGAATGGCTTTTTTGCTCGCTGGGGTTTTAACTGCTTGGGCCAAATTGGGGAGCGCAACAAACTCCAGGGCAACCGGACCCAGGATTTGAATGGCTTGCAGCTTGGCCTGCGCATCCCAACTCCCCTGTTTGAGCGCATTGGCCTTGCCCCGGGCCTGCTTCGCCTTGGTAGAGAGTTCAGCAATAGACGCCGCCTCGACCTCGGAATTCAGCCAGCCCAGGGTCAGGCTCAGAGAGATCATACCGACAATGGAAACCAGACGCCGCACGCTTAACACTCCTTTTTTGACCCTGTCCCTTATGTTATGGCCTTGCGTTCAAAGCTCCCGCCGTTCATCCCCCCCTGCACGAAGAGAAGCGCTTGCCTACAGGGTTTTCTGGTATCACGCTCTATCAACCACCGGACTGCATTCTACTCCAAGTCCCGTAAGTATCTTGCCATCTCCACTTCCCAGCGCGAACCAAAGGTCATAATAATGATGTTCCTGGTCAATGCCTTTTCCTCAGTCAGCGGGATAAAGTCACCCCCGCCAGCCCGGGCCACAGACGCCATGGTATGCCGGAATTCGCGGTAGAAACTCGGCAACGGCGTTGGCTGAAAGGCGACATTCATAATTTTTCCGGTCTGCTCCCAGAGCGCGTACTCAAAGTCCTCGTGCATCTTATCGGCCAGGTCCATCACGCTGACTACTCCACCGCGCGCCTGGAACCCTTGCGCCAAACCCAGCACGCTACCCATGCTTTCCGGATGGGGCGGTGAGCCGGCGGCGATAATGACCACCCGGCGTGAGCGTTTCCGCCAGCTCAAATCATTCATGGCCGCGTCCATGCCTTCATACACCGCTTCCGGCCAGTCGCCGCCACCGTCAGAGTGCAGATTGGCCAAAAAGCCTTTGAGCTTGGGTGTGGAAAAACTTAAGTCAACCCATTTTGTGACATATTCTTCGCCCCTGTCCCGATAGGCCACCACACCGATCCGGGAGGTCGGGACGAGCTTTCGCAATAACGTTACCAGCTTCGTCAAGCGGTCACGCACCGAATCGATCACAAACTGCATGCTGTCTGTGGCGTCAATCACCAGGGCGACATCAAGACCAACCTTGCGTAGCCCCCGTCCATAGTCTCCGAATCCTCCGCCCCCGCCGAGGTCCCCCGCGCCAACCAGACCGCTGAGCTGGGTGTCGATACCGGAAAAACTACTGTCAGCGCGCTGGACCTCAATCGTCACTGGCCCGATACCCGAGAAGACGGGAATCGCCGCCCGTTGGATAGGGGCCTGGAGCGGACCGGTGGATGACGGACCGGTTGGGCGTGCCCTATTCGGCGCGAGATCCTCCATGGTCAGGATGCCGGGAATATCCTCGAGCGAGGGTTCACCTTCCCAATCGTCCGGCATCTCCTCTTCCGCCATGGCGTCCAGCTCTTCCTGTGTGAGCGGCAGGGCATTGACCCGAACCATTTCCGGCTCTTTCATGATGGTCACGGCCGTGGTGGCAAAGATGGACAAAATGAGAATATGGGCCGCCGTCGAGAAGGCGAACCAGCGCGCATTTCGGCTAAATCCTCCACCCCGATACAGCCACATATCCTCTTGAATTTTCCGCTCGACTGACGTGCTCTCGGATGTGTTTGGGTTCTCTTCGGGCGAAGCCATGACCTTCCCCTCCTTCAGTGATTGCGACGGACTCCTTAACCGGTCTGCCGGGCCGCAATCGCGACCTGAGCCGCTCCCGCTCGTTGGGCAATAGAGAGAATTTTGACCGCCTCTCCTAAAATGACGTCCTTATCCCCTTCGAGCACAACCGGGACATCCGGCTTGGCGGTGACTTGCTGCCGAATGGCCACCTCAAGATCGGCCATGGTCACCGGTCTGGCGTTCACAAAAATTTCCTTTTGGGGTGTCACCGTAATCACAATCTGCCGTGGCTCCGATTCGGTTTCCTGTACCTCGGGCAGGTTAATCTCTGCGCCGGATTGAACCATCGCCACACTGGTTACCATAAAGATGATCAGTAGCACCAAAAAGATGTCGCACAAGGGAACGATATTGATCTCGGCCATAATATCGGATCCACTCCCGCTCTTCTTGCGTGGGTTAGTCATTCCCATGAGCTTTCCTTCCAAGGCGGACTGCTTCGAGTACGCGATCCGAACTGATCGTCATTGCTGCCTCGACCCGCTCAAGCTTGGTATGAAAATAGTTATAGAAGACCACCGCAACGATCCCGACTGCGAGCCCAAGAGCCGTTGCAACCAGGGCCTCAGAAATACCACCAGCAACCACAGCAAAACCACCACTGCCCTCAACCGCCATATTTGTGAAGGATTTGATAATCCCGATGACGGTACCGAGGAGTCCGATGAACGGGGCACTCACCCCCACCGTTCCCAGCACCCAGATGCTGCCTTTGAGCGCCTCGATCTCCTCGAAGCGCCGGTCCTCAATGATTTCAGACAAATATTCGAGCGATTCGCCCTCTTGTTGAGCAAGGACATCACGAAATATCCGGCCCGCCGGTTTGTCCGCCTGCTCCTCAGCGGAGGTCATAGCTCCTTGAAAATCACCCTTCTGTAAGACGCCAACCAGACCACCGGCAATCTGCAAGGTCCCACCGATCAATCCGCGTAGGGCAACTATCCGTTCAAAAATGATGGTGATGACAACCATCGACATGATGATCAGGGGATAGGTGATATACCACCCCTGCTGGATCATATCGAGAACACTTAAACCTTCCATTCTGAACCCTCCTCCTGTGTGTGCGTTTTTTCCTATACCGCTTCTCTCTCCGAAGAGGAGACGCGCATTGGTCCATCTGCCTTCAATTCCCGACCGTTCTGTCCATCGATTGTGGCCAGGAATTCCTCAAGCCAATGAATTTCTCCTTCCAAGTACGTCAGTCCATGCGCAATAATCTGGGCTTGCGGAAGTGTGACACCCTGCTCATTCCAGTAGGTTTGCTGCTCGGTGACCCAGGCCAGACGCCGGTGGGTCCACTCAAGTTGGCTCTGGAGTGCATCACGCAGTTCCGAGCCGTCAAGCAGATGACTAAAGGCAAGGGCGGCGTTCAAGGGGTCAAAGACTTTGGTTCGCTCTTTGGTGTCGAACAGTTGACGCCGCAACTCGGCCCGCAAATAGTCGTGGCCGGCCGGCGTGATTTGGTAGACCTGCCGAGCCGGATAGTTGCCCTTTTGCTCGACCTTGGTCTTTTCCACATAGCCGGCCTGTTCAAGCTGCCCGAGATTATAGTAGAGCGAGCCACCACTCAGGTTGATATACTTGGCGTACAGCCGGTGCTCGACCTCCTGCCGCAGTTCATAACCATGAAACGGCTTCTCGGATAACAGCCCTAAAATGACAAGTTGAACACTAATGTCACACCCCCATAAACTAGTTTATTCAGACTAATTAAAGAAAGTGGAAGGTCAAGTCAAGAGGTTTGTCATTCTTTTTTTCGACGATGAAAAGTTTTTATCCTTACAAAAGCCAAGCCAGACTCTTCATGGTCAATCAGCATCAATAATGCCCCGCCCCCGCAACAAGTTGAGAATAATATCCAGGCTGTGCTCTCGCAGGTGAATCTTGAGTTGATCGTAGAGGGTAAAATTGGCGAGGCGGAGAAAGGGTCGCCCGTGAACAAAGTCAATAATATTGATACAGCCGAAGTCCTGCTCGATATTAAAAATCCGTCCCTGCGTAACCCCTGTAGCATGAGCCAAAAAAGCGTTGTTCACGCCCCCGTGCGCAACAAGGAGAATGGTCTGCCAATCATCTTTGGCCAAGAGGGTCTGGAGGAGGTGCCCGGCACGGGCATAGACCTGGCGGAAACTCTCTCCGCCCAGATAGGATTCATCCCAGTCAGAGTCCGTATTCTTAAAGAATGCCTGAATCTCCTTAAATATATCGGCCAGGCTTTTTTGGGCTAAGACCGTGTCACTCGGGATGATCTCGCTCAGTTCCGGCGCGACCTGAATGTCCAGCTCTTTTTCCTTGGCAATGACCTGGGCGGTGTCATACGCCCGTTCAAGCGGGCTGGCGTAAATCGCATCAAGCGGCACCCCCCGAAAGAGCAAAGCGACCGCTGCGACCTGCTCCTGCCCCCGTTCGGTCAGGGCCCCATTACCCAGCGCCCCCTCGTTTGCCACACGTTGATACAGGGTTTCCCCATGGCGCATCAGGTAGATGCGGCGCCCGTCCATCAGCCGGCTGTCCATGCTATTTCTTGGCGAACGGCTTGTCACGCTCACGCAGGGCTTCTTTGAGACCGCGTTCCATCATTTTCTTGACCTCATTTTTGACTGTTACGGTCTGATGGGCGATTACGTCGAATTCCGTTGCCGACTGTTCAGCCGCATACAGACCCATGGCCTCAAAAAAGCGATTGGTCGCCGCCTTATGGAGCGTCAGCAGGTCAACCGGCACCGCGGCAACACGACGGGCGTAACGCAGCACCTCGTCCTCCAACTCCTGTTTCGGATAGACGTGGTTAATCAGGCCATTTTCCAGCGCCTCAGCCGCGGTCATGGAATCCCCGGTAAAGAGAAACTCTTTGGTCTTGCGCATCCCCATCAGGTAGGGCCACATGGCCAGCGACGGGAGCACTCCAAGCGAGCGTCCGGCGGGGTGGCCGAACTGGGCATCGTCTGCTGCAAAGACCAAGTCACAATGCCCGACAAACTCCGTCGCTCCGGCCAAACAATAGCCGTGGACTTGGGCAATCGTCGGTTTTGGCAGGTTCCATAGACGCTGCCAGCGGGCAACGATCTTGCGCAATCCCCAGCGGTCACTGGTGACGGTAAAGCCTCCCCCCGGCCCCGAAACCGGCTGGAGATCGTAGCCCGCGCAGAAGGCCCGCCCGGCCCCACGAATGATCAGGACACTGGCATCATTGTCCGTTTCAAACTCCTCCAGGGCCGCGTCCAACTCGGACAAGAGTTGGCGACTCATGGCGTTCAGTTTCTCCGGACGATTCAGCGTCATGCGGACAATCTTGTCTTCCACCTGCTCGTAGATAATGGCCTCATATCCCATCGTGGAGTCTCCTTTTCCTGCTGGCAGGGAGAATAGAAGGTCTGGCTTACCACAGGCGACCGCGAGTGCATAGAGAGAAACGGCAGGCCATCCTCACACTCCCGCAAGCGTCCTTGTCCCGTATTCTTCTTCTGCGTACAGTTGCGGGGAAAGAGGCGAGCGCATGTTGTTCTACAGCCGGAGGTTCTTATGTCAACGGATGTAACCGCACTCCTTACCCGCGCCGTCCAATCAGGCGCTTCTGACATCCACCTCAGCAGTGGAGCACCACCCATGATTCGGCTCGACGGGATCATGAAGCAACTTGAGCACGCCTCGCTGTCCCGGGATGAAGTCCACGCTCTCGTGTACGACATTATGGATGAGGGTCAGCGAAAGATGTTCGAGGAGAGTCTCGAACTCGACTTCTCCTGTGACCTGGGTGACGCGGGGCGCTTTCGGGTGAATGTCTTTATGCAGCAACATGGCGAGGGTGCGGTGTTTCGGGCCATTCCAACGCAGATTGCCTCGTTCGAGGAACTCGGGCTACCGTCGATTCTCAGCCAACTGTGTACGCGGAGAAAAGGGCTGATCCTGGTGACCGGTCCAACCGGCTGTGGAAAATCGACCACCCTGGCTGCCATGGTCAATCATCTCAACGAGACCGTCGAAGGTCACATCGTCACGATTGAAGATCCCATCGAATTCACTCATCAGTCCAAGAAATGCCTCGTCAATCAGCGCGAACTCGGCGTTCACACCCACTCGTTTGCCAATGCGCTGCGGGCGGTCTTACGCGAAGATCCCGACATTATTCTGGTTGGCGAAATGCGCGACCTGGAAACCATCCAACTCGCTCTCACGGCCGCCGAAACCGGTCATCTCGTTTTGAGTACTTTACACGCGCCAGGCGTGGCGCAGGCCGTTGACCGGATTATCGACGTCTTTCCAGCCGCTCAGCAACCTCAGATTCGAACTCAGTTTGCCGACTCGATTGAAGCCATCGTCACCCAGACTTTATGTCAAAAGAAAGGCGGGGGGCGCGTCGCGGCCTTGGAAATTCTGATGGGCAGCACGGCAGTCCGCACACTGATCCGCGAGGGTAAGGGGCACCAAATCCTCTCAGCCCTCCAGGTTGGCCAAAAGGACGGGATGCAGACCATGGACCGGGCGCTTGTTGACCTCGCTACACGAGGGCTTATTACGCAGGAAGAAGCGCAGGCCAAGAGCCCGACCCCGAACCTCTTTGGTCAGAGTGGCCGCGCAGTCCTACGCAGATAGCGATCTTGCACAGCGACGGGTGTGAGACTGAACATGCGTGAATATTTTGCAGCGGTCTTCACGTCTCCGTCGGGTAAGGGAGCTGGAATCAGCACTGCTGGATTTGTCTGGTTAGCTGCCGCTTCTATCAAACTCCAGCCGGCCGGCTTGTTGACAGAGTTCGGCCAAAGCTTCTTCGGCTTTTTGATACATGCCTTGCAGCGTTCTGTCTTTCCTTATCAGCGGATGGCTGCCAAGAAATTGATAGACGTAATCCAGGGCGACAGACGCTCGGTCCATAAGTTCGAAATAATGGCCCTCATTTATTGCCTCGTCCGTATCGTTAGGAAAAAGGGTTGATCCTCCGTCTGTTTCTTTTCCTTCAAGGATCGGACAACGGAACGCATGAAGAAAATACCTTATGTCTTCTCGCAGTTCCTCAACCGTTTCACCCATAGGTGAGACTGGTTCTTGTGTCCAACCTTCAAATTATCCTCATTGTAGTGGCTGAATCTTAAACGGTTCTTCTCCATTCAGGACGAGCTCCCAATCTGCAGCACTGCCTGGGCGAGAGCCAGGTCATCCGGTGTTGTAATCTTAAAATTGAGCGCGTCGCCGGGAACGAGGCGGACGGGCCGGCCCATTTGCTCGACCAGGCTGGCATCGTCCGTTCCCGTGATACTCCGTTGCTGCGCCCAGCGGTGGGCTGCTCGAATTACTTCGACCCGGAATGTCTGTGGGGTTTGCGCCAGCCACAGGTCGTGCCGGGAGACCGTCTCACGGATCGTGTGCTGTGCGTCGGCCCGTTTAACGGTATCGCGGACGGGGGTCGCCACAACCGCGCTGCCCGCTTTGGCCGCCGCGTCAATACTGCGCTGAATCGCCTCCACCCTGATAAACGGCCGGGCCGCGTCATGAATCACCACGACCTCGCACTGCGTCTCAAGCGCGGCCAAACCGTTCCGGACCGAATCCTGCCGCTCCGCTCCTCCGTGGACAACGGTAATCGGTTGTGGCCAGGGACCGTGCGTGTGGAGTACCTCCCGGCAAAGAGCCTCGCGTTCGGCAGCAACGACAACGACTATGCGCCGGACCGTCTCAATGGAGGCAAAACGCCGCAGGGTATGCACGAGAATCGGACTCCCGGCAATAGACAGAAACGGTTTGGGCAGCTCGCTTTGCAGCCGCGTGCCTTTTCCCGCGGCAACAATGACGACATTGACGTGCATACGGCGCTTACTCTTGTGGCGGAGCTTCAGCCAGGTCTTCAACCAGAATGACCTTGCCATGCCCGATTGAGGACCCGACAAATCCGGCCACCCGCGCGAGAGAATATTTTGAGCGAAAGAGATCGTGGACCCGTTCGCTCTCAGCCGTGTCTGTCATAAATTGTGCCCTTCCGGTGAGGGTGAGTTGGCCGATTTTCAACTGCATCTGTGGGTTTTTTTGCAGGTTGCGATACCAATGGGTTTTCCCCTCTTGTCCGGATTGGATATACAAAGCTCCCTGGTCGTAGACAAACCAGATCGGTTTTGTCCGCGGCTTGCCACTCTTCCGTCCTATAGT
Organism: Candidatus Binatia bacterium; assembly: GCA_022824615.1. GTDB lineage: Bacteria > Desulfobacterota > Binatia > Bin18 > Bin18 > Bin18. The sequence continues at coordinate 51,276 of JAJDZM010000093.1, forward strand.
GGTAATTTCGAGCGTTGATTCATTGGCGACCTGGGCCAGGGCGTCCTGAAGTCTGTTCTCCTGAGCGTGGCCGAGTGTTCCCATGAACAGGCTCACAAAAAGGAGCATCAGCCCGGCCCGGTGACGTTCCCGTGCCGTAAAGAGGGAACGTGTCGCCTTCTGTCTATCTGTTGAAGGACCCGTTCCCTCTTTGTCACAGTGTGTCATGTTCATTCCTTCCTCTCTGTATACACCAGTACGATCTATAGTTTCTCAGTACAATGATCTATGGTAGCGTGTCTCTATTCTGGACTTATGAGGAGGAAGCCGCGATGGCCACCCAGTACCATTTCCGTATCGCGAACGAAAGCATCGAGGTGCAGATGGGCGCCCATGCGTCCCCGAATATTACTCTCACCATGAAGGAGAGTGATTACCTGGAAAAGATCAACGGCAAGCTCAACGGCCAAATGGCGTTTATGAGCGGCAAGCTGAAAATTGCCGGAGATATGGGTCTGGCGCTCAGGCTCCAAAACCTCTTTTCGCCGCCGGAGGCCGGCAGCCCGCCGCTGGAAACCGTCCAGGCAGTCATTGACGGCATGCCGGAGGGGTTCAATGCCGAGGCGGCCAAGGGCATGGATGCCGTCTTTCAGTTTGATCTGACTGACTGAACACCATACTACGCACATCCAGGGAGGAGGGCCTCTTCTCCCTGGGCTCCCCAGTGTTTCACCATCGCGTCCCCCTGGATGAGGGTATTCTCCCGCAGGAAGCTGCATGTCAAAACGGACGGTTATCGGCCTGATGTCCGGCACGTCCCATGATGGGATTGATGCCGTGCTGGTCGATATTGCCCGCGTGAGGGGCCGCTTCCGTATTCAACAACGGGCCTTCCGCTCATTCCCCTACTCCCGACCGGTGAGAGCCCGTTTGTTGAGCGTCAGCCAGGGAGCCCGGATCGATGCCGGTGAAGTCTCACAAGTCAACGCGCTCCTCGGCGAGTTGTTTGCCCGAGCGGCACTCAAGCTGTGCGAACATGCGGCTGTCTCGTGGGAGCAGGTCGATGCCATCGGCTCCCACGGACATACGATTTATCACAACCCCCACCAGCGACCCGGACCCGGTTCAACCCTCCAGATTGGAGAACCTGCCGTCATTGCGCAACGGACCGGTATCACCACCATAGCCGACTTTCGGCCGGCAGACGTGGCGCTGGGCGGCGAGGGTGCGCCGCTCGTGCCTTATGTGCACGCGTTTCTGTTTCAACAGTCCGGCCGTGCGGTGGCCGTGCATAATATCGGTGGGATTGCCAACCTCACCTACCTGCCGCCGCGTTTCGCAAAACAAGACCTGCTGGCCTTTGATACCGGTCCTGGGAATATGTTGATCGACACCATTGTCCACACCGTTACCCAGGGCAAGCAGTGGTACGACCGGAACGGCCGAATGGCCAAAGCCGGGAGCGTACACGCCCGTCTTTCGGACGAACTGCTCCGGCATCGGTACTTTGCCCGGCGGCCGCCCAAGTCGACCGGCCGGGAAGAGTTCGGCGCGCCGTTTGCCGAGCGATTCCTCAAACGCGCCGCGCAACTCAAGCTGTCTCCCAACGACCAGGTGGCGACGGCAAGCGCCGTTACCGCCACGAGTATGGCCCGAGCGTATCACGACTTTATCCTGCCGCACGGCCCGCTCGCCGAGGTCTACCTCACCGGTGGTGGGGCGCTTAACCCGACTCTGCGAGCGCAATTTGCTCAGGCCCTGCCTAATGTCCGTGTTCGACTGCTTGAAGAGACCGGCTATGAGAGCCAGTCGTTGGAAGCCTTGGCATTTGCCGTTTTAGCCTACGCCACTGTGCACGGCCTGCCCTCGAACGTCCCGAGTGCAACCGGTGCGCGGATGCCGGCCGTTCTTGGAAAAATTGTTCCTGGTAAGAACTATCGTGATGTGCGGTTGAGCTAACAGAGAGGACAACAGTATGGCAAAGCGCGTTGTGGTGATTCCCGGTGATGATGCGGCACCCGAGGCAATGGCACCCACAGTCGAAATCCTGAAAAACTTTGCGCTGGACCTGCGCTTCACCGAGTTTCCATCAGGTGAAGAGGGAGTGAAGCAGTACGGCTCACGAAAGGGCTTTGAGCGCGCGCTACGCGAAGCCATTGACCAATCGGACTCGACTCTCTTTGGCTCGACCAATGGCACGACCGGCGGGATCGGATACCTGCGCTGGGGCAAGCAGACGTATGCTAATGTTCGCCCGGCACGCTGGCGGCCGGGGTTTCGAAGCCCACTCAAAAACCCGGAATCCATTGATTTTGTAGTGGTCCGGGAAAACCTGGAAGACCTGTATATGGGGGTTGAGGGCGACCTGAATACGCTTGCGCCGCTCGGCTTGACGAGTGCGATCACGCGTAAACCGCTCGATACCACGGCTCAGGGCCTGTTTGCCATTAAAGCGATTACCGAGCACGGCTCCCGCCGCATTGCCCGCTTTGCCTTTGAACTGGCGCGTAAACGCAAAGCCCAGGGTGGGAGGGGGCTCGTCACCTGTACCAGCAAGTACAATATGCTGCGGAAAAGTGACGGCTTATTCCGTGAAGTGGTTGAAGCAACGGCCAAAGCATATCCCGACCTGGACTATGAGCAATACATTGTCGATGATTTTGCGCGGCGTCTCGTCGCCAGCCCGTCACAGTTTGACGTCGTTGTCATGCCGAATTTGTACGGCGATATCCTGTCCGACGTTGCCGCCGGCACCATTGGCGGCCTCGGACTCGCACCGAGCGGGTGTTACGGCGACACCTACGCCTATTTTGAGTCCGTCCACGGCTCCGCACCCGATATTGCCGGCCAGAACATCATTAATCCGACCGCAACCCTACTCTCCGTCGCGCTGCTGCTCGACTATCTCGGCTGGACCGACGAGGCCCAACGCCTTGAGGACGCAATCGCGCAGGTGTACGCCAGCGGCGAGACCCTGCCGCCTGACCAAGGCGGGTCCGCCTCAACAACGGCGTTCTGTGCGGCGGTCCGGAAGGTACTCTTTGGCTAGAGCGTTTCACGATAAGTTGGAGCCATGCCAGTCCGCGCTCGTCGGGAAGGACAAGGGCCTGTCCCAAACGGCCTGGGAGGGCGCACTCCTCTAGGACGTGTGATGCAGATTAACTGGTCCGGTACCGGACCGGCTGCCCATCCTTCTCCTTCGCCCCTATGGGACTCCGCTCAGCACGAACGGAGGTCCCGGCGCAGGCCGGGCAACCACAAGGGTTGCCCCTACCATATACATTCCCTCTCCCCTGGAGGGAGAGGGCTAGGGTGAGGGGGCCGGGCCTGCTGTCCGTAGGGACCGCCACACAATGGGTATCACTCCTCTAGGAGAAGAGAGACGCACTACACAGCCTCGTGATTTGCTCTAGGCTCAGGACGGGGTTTGTGAGGGAATTTGTCCCGAGGATTTGCTCCGGGAGCGCTTCACAACAACAACATTCTGGCCGTTGACGCGAACGGTGCGTTTATCTGCGGTGGGAGAAGACTGCTGGACCGGCTTGCGGCCACGCTCTTCTCGCCACCGTTTGAGTTGTTGTTCCAGGTCTTTCGAATTCACTCGTTCCTCCAATTGGGTCTATGGGGTCTGTTGGGTCTATGGGGTCTGTTGGGTCTGTTGGGTCTGTTGGGTCTGTTGGGCCGGACTCAAGGGACTCAATGTTAGCTATCGATAAAGGCTTCCAGACTCTTCGCTCGGGTTGGGTTGCGTAATTTCCGTAAGGCTTTGGCCTCAATCTGACGGATGCGCTCACGGGTCACGGCAAAGCGCTGTCCCACTTCTTCAAGTGTGTAATCTGTCTTTTCGTCAATGCCGAACCGCATACGCAGGATCTGCTCCTCGCGCGGCGTCAGGGTGGCGAGGACTTTGCGTGTCTGTTCCTCTAAACTGAGGGCCATCGCCGCGTCTGCCGGAGAGAGGGTCTGCCGATCTTCAACAAAATCTCCCAGCGAACTTTCCTCATCATCGCCAATTGGCGTCTCCAGGGAGACCGGCTCTTTGACGATTTTGAGGACTTTCCGGACTTTGTCCGCCGGCACTTCCATCTGGGCGGCAATCTCTTCCGGCGAAGGTTCCCGGCCGAGCTGTTGGACCAGGTAGCGAGAGGTCCGCAGCACCTTATTGATCGTCTCAATCATATGGACCGGGATGCGAATCGTCCGGGCCTGGTCGGCGATGGCGCGACTCACCGACTGTCGAATCCACCACGTTGCATAGGTCGAGAATTTATAGCCGCGTTGATACTCAAATTTTTCAACCGCGCGCATCAGACCGATATTACCCTCCTGAATCAGGTCCAGAAATCCCAGCCCGCGGTTGACATAGCGTTTGGCAATACTCACCACCAGGCGCAGATTGGCTTCAATGAGACGGCGCTTGCCTTCTTGCGCCTGGGCTTCTCCGCGCGCAATCGTCTTCAGGGCCTGCCGCAGCTCTTCTCGATTTGTGCCAAGCTGCCTCTCAAGGTACTGAATTGCTTTGCGGGCGTCCTTGATGGTCTGACTGGCTTCTTGGATTTTCTGTGCCTGGGCCTTTCCACCGCTCTCTCCCGCTCTCGGACGGGTCCGTCCATTCTTTGATGTGGACTCACGTGCCAGGGCGAGAATCTCAGACGCCTTGCAATTCAGGGCGGACTCTTGTCTGCGGATGGTCCGCTCATGCTTGTCCAGCATGACGCCGACTTCCTTGAGTTTATCGGTCACCACCGTAATATGACGCCGCCCCAAAGGCAGACTGTCCAGTGAAACCCTGATCTTCTCGCGGAGGGTGCCCAGCCGCTTCAGTGCCTTCTCTCGCTCTGCGACCGGACTCCGCTTGCGAGACAATGTTGTTGCCTTTTCCCGCTCTCCGGCCAGGCGTTTGAGCGGTCCCATACGGCCCAGAAAGAGCGTAATGCGCTGGTCTTCCTTGCCGGACGTATCGGCATCCTCTTCTTCGTCGCCAAAAATACGCCGCGCTTCTGTTTCGTCCTGTTTGAGCCGACTCCCCAGAGATAAGATATATTGGAGCGCCAAAGGGGTGGAGAAGATCTCCTGGCGAATGCATTTCTCCCCAGCCTCAATCTCTTTTGCGATCGCCACCTCCTCCTCACGGCTCAGGAGGGGGATATTGCCCATCTCCTGGAGATACATCCGGACAGGGTCTGACGTGTCTCCCGTCACTGGCTCCCCAGCCGTGACCACTCTCTCTCCCCAGCTCTCTTCGTCCTGTTTCGCCGTCTCAGGAGCAGCGGTCTCCTCTTCTCCAATGCTGGTGGAGTTCCTTTCCTCAAGCACATCAACCGTCTCAATATCCATATCTTCAAGAATGGACATGATTTCCATTTCTCGTGCCGGTTTCTCCCCTTGTGGCGTTGAAGCAGCAGGGGTGACAGCCTGGGCTTTTATCAGGATGGATTTCTCAGACTGCCGCGCCGCTGTCTGTAGGGAAGTTTTTCGGAGGGTCTGCGAAACCGTCGCCGTTTTTCCGTTTTTCTTTTTTTCCATAAGACGCCTCAGCCCCCTTTACATGAACAGCATCAGAACACGACAGGACGCAACTTTGCCTTCATCCTAACGCATGAGAAGGCAAGGGAAAGGATTGACTGCTCCGACAGAACTGCTTCTGCTTAGTTGATCCAAAAGAATTTATGGGCAGGCCGACAAGCGTGGCCAAAGCTTTGAAAAATAAGGATTCCGCCCATACTACGGCGAGGGGGGGAGGAAGTCAAGAGAAACTACTTGATCCGCAGTTTTCCGAACCAGTACTGTAGCCCATGGAGCATCTCGTCCTGAGCCCCGCCCGGGTCGTCTGCGTGGGCGACATAGACTCCCGCTTCGAGGAGAGCCCCCCACACCAGACGGGCGAGCGCTTGGCACGGGACCTTGTCTTCGATAAAGCCTTCTGCTCTCAACTGCTCGAAGCCATGCACGATGAAATGCATGGCCGGTACGTTTTTATGCCAGATGTCCGGGGATAACACGGACGGGCCGTCAGTGAAAATGATACGCTGCGCGTCCTCTTTAGACATGGATTCAATAGCAACGGAGAGCCCGGTCTCGACAAGCCGCTCCCAGATGCTGCCCTTAGCATCTTGTATACGCGCCAGAAGCGCCTGCGTCCGAGTTTGTCGAAACTGCTCAAAAACGGCTTTGAATAAGGCTTCCTTGTCCAGAAAATGATAATACAGCGCCCCTCTGGTCACCTTGGCGCGGTCCACAATATCGCTCGTGGAGGTGGCAGCATAGCCTCGCTCGGCAAAGAGTTCACGGGCAATGTCCAGTAGTGTGGTTCTGGTCTTCTCGTATTGCTCTGCTTTTGTGAGACCTGCTGTCATTCCACACCCCTTAAAATGATCTACATTTCAGAAAACCTATGTATACATATCACCTGTATTTATCATTGTCAACATCACGGCCCAAGCAAATAATTCCCTCCTCTGCCGCAGATATCTGACATACAAACAGGGTATATCTTAACTGGGGGTTGACATACAAGCAGGATATATTTTAGTATGCGGGAAGAATACAGACAGTATACGTTTTAACTGGCAAGCTGAACGACGTTGAGGGACGTCCGGCCATGACTCACTGTTTAAGACACTTGGGTAACGTCTGGTAGGGATTCTCAGGGCAATGCATCGAACCGAGTCCGTCTGGACTTGACATACACCATGAAACATGAAGATTTTCTCTTCTCTTCTCTTCTCTTCTCTTCTCTTCTCTTCTCTTCTCTTCTCTTCTCTGAGCGCGTGTAGCAGCGCCACAGTCGGAAGAGAAGCGTTGAACCCGGCCCAACAGCAGATGTTGGACCGTGGTCTGGAAGTGTCGTCCGTCGCCGTCAAAACCGGCCAGCCCATTGCTGCGGGACGGATGTATGAACGCCTGTCCACCTCCTTCCCGAGCGCCCCGGAACCGAAACTCGGGCTCGCCTATATGGCCCTGCACGCGGGCGACTTTGCGACCGCCGATGCCCTGTTCACCGAAGCCAGTACACTGGCGACGCGACCGGCCCTCAAGGCCGAGGCCCTGCTCGGTGCCGGGCGGGCGAGTCTGGGGCGAGAAGACTTCGCCGCGGCCAAGACCCACTTCCTCGCCGCGGCCGAACCAGCCCAAGGCTCGCCTGTCGAGTCCTGGGTCATGAACGGTCTGGCGGTCGTGGCCGCGCTCGAAGGCGATTACCCCCTGGCCGAGCAACACTACAGAGCAGCGCTGACAGTGGCGTCGCATCCGCTCATCACGGCCAACCTGATGCGGACACTCGTCGAGGCGGGCCGCATAGACGAAGCCCGCCAACTCCATGCCAGCCACAGCGCCACCTACTGGGCGGAAGGCGACAGGGCCGAGTTGTCACAACTGCTCAAAAACAGCACCACACGCGGGACGGAGCAAACGCCGGTCACTGAGTGAGGAAAGGTATGATGCATACAAGGCAAACGACCCCCAAGCCGTCTCACCGCCTACTGCGGGCGTTCGGCCTCAGTCTGGCACTCAGCCTCGGGTCCGCCGAATATGGAGCAGCGGCAGAGCCGATCAAGCCGCTCCCGGTCATGATTGAGGTGAACGAAGCCAAAGCCGAACTCGGCAGGCTGCTGTTCCACGAACCGAGATTGTCCAAGAACGACACCATCTCCTGCGCCACCTGCCACGACCTGAGCGCCGGTGGGGATGACGGACAGGTCGTGTCCACCGGCATTGAGGGCCGGACCGGGCTCGTGAACGCGCCCACCGTGTTCAACTCCGCCTACAATTTCAAGCAGTTCTGGGACGGCCGGGCACATACCCTCAAAGAGCAGGTTGACGGCCCGCTCCAGAGCCGCATCGAGATGGAAAGCATCTGGCCCGATGTCGTGACCAAACTCTTTCAGGATAAAGACTATCCCCGCATGTTTCAGCAGGCCTATCCCAATGATTCTCAGATTATTTCTCGCGAGAACATCAAAGATGCCATTGCCGAGTTCCAGCGTTCCCTGATCACGCCCAACAGTCGTTTCGACCAATGGCTCAGAGGCAACGTTGGAGCCATCAACGAACAGGAGAAAGAGGGCTACGCCTTGTTCAAGCGCTACGGCTGTGTGTCCTGCCATCAAGGGGCCAATGTCGGCGGCAATATGTTCCAGGTCTTTGGGGTCATTAACGACTATTTCAGAAAGCGGGGCAATATCACCGACGCCGACCTGGGACGCTTCAACGTGACCGGAAACGAGGTCGACAAACACGCCTTCAAGGTCCCCAGCCTGCGCATGGCCGCTCATACCGCCCCCTATCTGCACGACGGCAGCGCCGGGACCCTGCGCGACGCGGTCGATGCCATGTTCGAGTTCCAGCTCGGACGAGAAGCCCCGGACGAAGACAAAGAGGCTATCGTGGCCTTCATCAAGACGCTGGCAGGAGAGTATCGAGAAAGCAATTACCGCTTTGACCTTGGAGAGAGCCCGCTGTCTGCCGAGTTCCAGGAAGACAGTCGCAACGGACACCTCGGGCAGAGTCCCGCGCCGAACGGCCTCCAAGAAATCTCTGTGGTAGAGACCGTTGAGGGGAGTCCTCCCGCGGACATCGCCGAAACCATTTCCCAAAACGGCAAGGCCCCCCCGCTCCGTACGGGTCGAGCCGCCAAACCCGCCGCCGAAAGCGAAGCAGCCGGACGTTCGGGGCGTTCGGGGCGTTCGGGACGATAACCCACACCGCAATGACTGAGGAGTCATCACCATGAGATCCAAATCCATGACCATCGGCATCTTCCTGTCCGTCGCTCTGATCGGAACCGCCGCCGGATTTTACTGGATGGCCGCGCAGGCCAAAGCCGGCGAGCATCACCTGGCCATTTCCACCGTGCGGCAGCTTCAGCACCTCGAATCCCAGTGGAGTGTCGAAGTGGCCCGCGTCCGCTCCGACCCCTTTGCCGACTTCGACTCCCTGACCCAATTCATTCCCCGGATGGAACGCCTCAAAGAGACCCTGACCGATACCATCCAGGGCATCCCCAGCCTGCCGAACCGGCTGGCCAACACCACGGGTGCCTACCTGAGCGCCCTGACCGCCAAGGAAGAGCGCATTGAGCGCTTCAAAACCGGCTATGCGGTGCTGCGCAATTCTGTGCGTTACCTGCCGTTGGCTGCCACCAATGTCATGCAACAAATGCAGACCCGTGGGGCCAACTCGGCTTTTATCAAGAACGTGGCGACCGTCACCGACGAGATCAACACCTATCTGGCGAGCCCGGCTCCCCCGGAAAAAGAGCGGCTGACACGGGTGCTGGCCGAACTGGGCGACAGTATTGCGACCCAGCACCCCGCCTTGGTCAACTCCGCCATGAATTTTGTCGCGCACGGCCAGGTCCTGCTCGAAAAACAAGCCCCGACCGAGGAGATATTCCAGGAGGCGACCTCCGATCAGGTCGGTGACCTGGGCGAAACCATCATCAAGGGCTTGGAGTCTGAGATCGACCGAACCGAGGCCTTGGCCGCCTGGTACGAGCGCGGCATCGTCGGCACCGGTGTGGTGCTCTGGGTGATGTGGCTGACCATCGCGGTCAGAATGCCGTCCAGGGGCAAAGGCCAGCCGCGCAAAGACAGTCTGGCGTCCAGCATGGCGTCCCGGCAGCAACCAAACCCGCTGCTGCTGAGAGAACAGGCCACACCCGGACCGGACGAAGGGCTCGAACGCCTGACCGTCGACCTCATGAAAGCCGGGCAGTTCGACGCGGAAGAGCGAGACCCGACCGCAACCGCAGCGTTTACCGCCTATCAGGTCGGAGTGGACATCGCCGCCGAGCGGCTGGTGGCCCTGGCCGAGCGCATCAACAGCAGCACCGAGATGCTCACCGACCTGCCGGACCAGCCGGCGGACAATGGCGCGGAGGCTGCCGACCCCGAGATGCTCGCCGACGACCTGCCGGACCAGCCGGCGGACAATGGGGCAGAATTTGCCGACGGGGCAGAGTTTGCCGACACCTCGGACGGAGACCGGGACGCCGTCGCCGCGGTCGTCGCCAGCATCCACACCCAGACCAACGATATCGTGGCCTTGGCCAAGCGCCTGCCCGCCTTGGCACCCAAACGCGACGAGGGCTACGCCCAAATCGACCTCAACGATTACCTCGACGAAATCGCCGACACCATCCAGGCCAAAGGCCGGTCGTTAGTCGTCAAGGAGTTGAATCCGCTGCCGAGCCTGCCGGTCTCAGAATCCGATGTGACCCTGATGCTGACCAACATTCTGGACAATGCCGCCTTGGCGATTCAGGAGCGCGGCCAGAAGAAAGGCATTATTCGGGTGGAGACCAAACAGGAGAACGACAACGTCACGGTGACCGTCTCCGATAACGGCATCGGTATTCGACCCGAACGCCGCAAGAAAGTCTTTCAGCCGTTCTACACCACCCGCGAGGGGGCTTTGGGCATGGGGCTGACGATCGCCAAAAATCTGGTAGAGAAATATGGGGGCAGTATCGCGATGAACTCCATGCACCACCGCGGCACGGTCGTTCGGGTCACCCTGCCCATCCGCACGTATGCGTAACAGGGAGCCGTACAGGAGGGATCACGTATGCCTCATATCGGTCGTGTTTCAGTTCTGCCTCGTCTCTTTCTCAGGAATCGCCGCTCGCCAACGCCCGCTGCATCACCCCCCACCCATCTCACTTGGTTCCTCACCTGCCGCCGCGGCACCGTTGCCCTGGAGAGCGCCATTGCCGTCATCCCCCTCATCATTTGTCTGGTCGGGGTGTTCGAGATCGTCCAGTCTGTTTTTGTCCGCGACCTGACCCAGCGCGCCGCCTACCGGGTCGCCTATGCCAATGCGCTGCGCGCCGGCGCGGCCGCCGACATACCGGAACTGCGGACACAATTACGGGAATGGGTCCAGGCCGAAGTCGGTGATCTGCCCAGTTTCGAGTTGGCCGGTCAAGGCGTGTGCCGTAAGACTCCGGATCAGGATGACCCCCCGGTAGACTTTTGCCTGGATGTTAAGGTCTACAACAGCCCGACCGACATGCTGAACGGCACGCCGTCGCAGGGCGGCAACGCCGGGCTCGGCGGTAATGCCTGCGACATGGTGGTCGTCAAAGTGGTGGCGCAGCGTCTCTTCGGCACTCCTGACGTGGATGCCTTGACCGTAGCAGTTCGGCGCAACGAACCAAGTGATGTGTCATGCCCAACATGAATGATGGAGCGGGTGTCATGAAGAACTGGCTGGACTTCATACGAAATGAGCGCGGCGCTGCCGCCCTGGAAAGCGCGCTCGGGGCCGTCGCCCTCATCACTGTCTCGGTCCTGGCCTTCGAGCTGTACGTGCGGGCCACCGCGCCGCCGGTCGGGCTGAACACCGCAGTCACCGTCGCCGAGTATGTGAGCCTGGAAGCCCAGCCGGCCGCCACCCAGATTGAGGCGCTGGCCAAATTCCTGCACAGGGAATTTTTCCCCCAAGCCGCCACGGTGTTCGTGGTCACCGCCGTCGAGGGTCAAACCGCCCCACAGAAGCCCACCATGCTGTGGAACAAAGTGATTGCCGTCGGTCCGAACGCCGCGGCTGACACCGGCCTGGCCTCATGCAGCCAAGTTGCCGGAGAGAACAACACGGCAACGCCTCCCGAGGCTCTGAAGCTGGAGGACGACGAGATTGTTATCGTGGCTGAGGTCTGCGTCAAACAAGCGGACGAAGTGGCGCGCTACCACCATATCCTGCCCACCCGCTCCGATATTGCGCCAGTTCTCCAGCAGTCTTAGGGATTCCATCATGACACAGTACAACAGGACAGAAAGCGCAACGTTCCAACCCAGCCGCCCGGTCGTCAAACCCACCCCGCCGCTGACGCTGCAATACGCATCACACGTCCAAGGAGGGGATGGGAACAGCTCCCCTCTTGGGAGGGGTGGCCGAAGGCCGGGGTGGGTACTCCCCCGCTTCCTCCGCGACCGGCGGGCGGCCGGCACGGCCCTGACCGCGGCCCTGTTCACCCTCATGAGCCTGGCCGGCATCGCCTTTGCCAGCGACCATGTCTGGCTGGTCTATCAGCGCGACCTGCTCAAAGTCGCCTCCGATGCGGCCAGCGTCGCCGTCACCAAAGCCATGAAAACGCTTGACCCCGGCCTGAAAAAGGACGCGGTCACGGCGGCGCTGCTGCCCACTGCCAAGCGCTATATCCTGGCCAATATCCCGGAAGGCTCCCGCGAGCAGGTAGAAGACACCTTGGAGATCACGCTTGAACCCAACAGCGCGTACGGCACGGTATACCTCACTGCGACGGCCGAACTCGGCGGCGCGATCTTCGGCACGTGGCTGTGGGACGCGGTGGCCAGCGAGACCCAGGTGAAGAGCGGGACCGAGCAGGTGGCCAGCGGCGGTGGCCTCATTGAGTTGGCGCTGGCTCTCGATATCACCGGCTCAATGCGGACGACGATCGTATCCTCAGAGGGAGGTGTCGAGAAGCGTATCAAGCGTATCAAGGTCGTCAAAGATGTCGCCAAAGAGATGGTCAATATGCTGGCCGCTGGCAGTGACACCCTTGCGGTCGGCATCGTGCCCTGGCACTACCGGGTCAAGTTCGACCAGGCCACCCGAACGCGCTGGACAGACAAGGGATATGCCCAGTATCCGCTCCAGCAGCATTACCCCAACCCCGACAATGAAAACAGATCGAGCGAATCCTACACCCTGCCGACCACTTGGCCAGAACCCTGGAAGGGCTGTGTGGACCAGCGTGCAACCTCCGGCCAGAACCCGCCCGGCCTGACCGCCGTGCTACCCACGGTCACGCCGTTCAATATGGGGTTTTACTCGCCCACACCCCAGAACGAGTACCAGAACAATAGGCGGGATAGCAGCATCGCTTTCTCGTGCTACTCGAATCAGGACTTTTGTTATGACCCTGACAGAGAACACTATAACCATCCGAACAGCAAAGGCGAGAGGCCGTGGCGGTGGTCGCCGCAGGATAACTGCCACCGCGACAATGAAATCCTGCCGCTGACAACCGATATCGATACCGTCAAGAGCCACCTTGCCGCCTTGGACGCGGACGGGGGCTCGACCTATTCGACGCTCGGCCTGACGTGGGGCCACCGACTGCTGGCCCCGACCTGGCGCACCGTCTGGAGCGACGACTCCGAACATCCCATAGACCTGAGCCAGCACGAGCACGCGATGAAAGCGCTGCTGCTGCTGACCGATGGGAGAGATAACTTCTACGAGGAGAGCACGGCGAATAGTCATTTCCGGACCGCCTGCACCGCCGCCAAGAAGGATGGCATCGCGGTGTTTATTGTTGCGATCCTGAGCGCAGCGGAAGCTCACTTTGGGTCCATTAGGAGTCGCATTGAGAACTGTGCGGGCCGTCGTGAATACGACCCGGGACAGTATGCCTTTATCTCCGAAGAGGCTACCGCCGAAGACCTCCGCAACGCCTTTCGGCAGATTGGCCAGCAGATCCTCCGGTTCCGGCGTATACTCTGAGTGGGGGGGATTGGAGTGGAACGGATGATGAACGTTGCAGTACCGGCCCGGTGTCAGGCAGCGCCGCGCTGGAAGGCAATGGCCTCGCGCAGGCCATCGAGCAGCCCGGCCAGATGGGCCATACGCTCGCGCAGCTCCGCGATCTGTTCGCGCAGTTCGGTGATCCCTTGTCGCTGGGCGGCGAACTCCGTGTTGACCTCTTGGCGGAGGGTGGCGAGTTCGGCGGTGAAGTCGTGGCGCAGGGCAGTCAACTCGGTGCGCTGGGCGGCGAGTTCGGCCCGCAGGGCGCGTTGCCCGCTCACGATCAAGCCGGCCAGGGTGGCCCCAACGGCGAGGACGGCTATCAGCACACTGATCAATTCGACACTCATGGCAGCGGCTCCAGGTTTGGTGCCTCACCATAGCGCTCCCCACGCGGGCTGGCAAGGCGGCTTCTTGCGTACTCTGGTGGCCCAAGTGAACTGAGGAGAAAGGAGGAGGACAGTCACAGGTACGAATAAAAAACGGCCCCACAAGGACGAAACGCAAACCCCGAACCGCAGGAAAGGAAACAGCTATGCAGAGCATTATTCGTTACGGAAAACAGTTCATTCAGTATGTGCGCAATACCCGTGCCGTGTCGGCCTTGGAGTATGCGATTTTGATTGGGGTCATCTCTCTGGCCCTGGCAGGAATAGTCACTACTTTTACAGATGAGGTGGAATTGGCGGTTGAAAAAATAGGGCAGAATGTAAAAACTGAGGCGGGTAAGATAGGGAAGGCGGCTCCTACTCCCTGAGCCTAGTAGCATGGAGGCATGCACTGAGGCTGCACGCTGCCGGCAGGACCAGAAAAGAGCAAGGTATGGACAACATCAAACGCTGCACCCAACAGTTCGCCCGCTATCTTGGCAGTCGTCGGGCGGTATCGGCCCTGGAATACGCCATTGTGGTCGGCATCTCGGCGGTGGCCGTGGCTGGGGCCTATGAGGCGTTCAGGGCGGATATCGTGGCGTCGATGACGGCCTTGGTACAGCAAATCGGGGGGGGGAATTGAGATGGGTGGGGTTTTCCCTCTCCCCTCCTCGGAGGGGTGGCCCGAGCCTGTCGCCGGTTCCGGGGGGCGGTGCGTTCAATCAGGGTCTTCAGTGCGACCATGGATTCTTCGTGCTGGTGCTGAAGGGCGACCATGGATTCTTCATGCTGGGCTTTGCGGTCGGCGGTAGCCTCGCCCATGCGGCGCAGCCCGATATGGATCAAGCCGCATTGCACCACCCCCACTCCGACTCCGCCGACGGCTGCGAGGACATCGGTCCATGTGGGCTGAGCGGCGGCCTGCAAGGCGGCAACCGCGGCGTGGGCCAAGGCGTGATATTCGTCCATGGATTCCCTATAAAGGGGACTCGCCGGGGTGTCGATGGGTGGCCGGTGGGTTGCCTCCGTTGGCATTGCCTCACCTGACCCGGCCCGTATAGTATTGCAGTGTGTTGGCAACGATGCATTTTGCGCGCAGGCGCGCGCTGGGGCTGCTGCTGGTCGGCCTGTGGCTGGCCGGACCCGGCTACGCTCAAGAGGCGGCCCCCCTCCCTGGCCCTCCCCTTCAGGGGGAGGGAATTTCTACTCCCTCTCCCCTGGAGGGAGAGGGCTGGG
>JAJDZM010000287.1 GCA_022824615.1 Candidatus Binatia bacterium
AACCTCTTCCGCTTGTTTGATGACGCCCAGAAACATCGCCTTTTCAGTAATATCGCTCAAGCCATGCAGGGGGTTCCACAGGGCATTATCGACAAGCAGCTCATACATTTCGACAAGGCTGATCCCGCCTACGGGAACGGGGTACGAAAAGCGCTTGAGATTGATTGCCACAAGGACGCCGCATAGGACTCGTTTGGTGTCCTCGCCCTGCAAAGAGCGAGGACAGCCAGCGTCAAGGGCGCGGGAAACTCTTCTGCCCTGCCTGGCGTCCAAGTCAGGTTCACGTCAAATAGGGACAGGGCATGCACGACCGAGACGGATGATATAAGAATGGCCTTCGTCACTGTTCCGTGTGCGGGAAAGAGGAGGGCCATTCTATGGATCGAAAATACTGGTCGTTTGTGATTCCGGCGCTTGAACCGGATTTTGCCACTGCCGTCAAAAAGCTGGAAGACCGCGGCCTTGCCGGGGTGACCGTTCCCCAGGTGTATGGCTCGCCGTTTGCACCGCTGGCGGCCGCGGCGGTCTCGACAACACGCCTTGAACTCGCCACCGGCATTGCGATCGGCCTGACGCGCAGCCCGTTTGAGACCGCAGTCACGTCGCTTGATCTCGACCACCTGTCCAAAGGCCGCTTCATTCTGGGGCTGGGTACCGGACCCAAACACTGGACCAACGGCTATTTCGGGATGCCGTACGACAAGCCGGTGTCACGGCTGCGCGAGGTCGTGCATATTCTGCGGCACGTTGAGGACGGCGCCCGCTCCGGGGAGATGCCGCCCTGGGAGGGACAGTTCTATCAACTCAAGTTTGATGCCTATCAACCCACGCTCCCACCGTATCGCGAACGGATTCCCGTCTGGATTGCGGCCCTGCGCCAGCGCATGTGCGAATTGACGGGCGAAGTGGCTGACGGCTTGATCGGGCATCCGGTCTGGTCGGTCGAATGGTCCTTGGGCCAAGCCCAGGAATCCGTAGCCGTCGGTGCGGCGCGCACCGGACGCGACCCCGCCGCGATTCATTTTCAGCCCTGGGTGACGGTGTCCATTGACTCGGATGAGAAAACGGCCCTGCGCGATGCCAAGCCCTGGCTGGCCTTCTACTCCGGCTTCAGCCAGTACTATCCCTATTTTGAGGCGCACGGCTTCGGAGCCGAGGCACGTAAAATCAGTGAAGCCTCCAAGACGATGAACTGCGTGCAGGCCGCGCAATACGTGCCGGACGAAATGGTCCGGGCCTTCGGCGCACACGGCACGCCGGACCAGGTCCGGGAGCGGATTGAACCCTTGTGGCAACGGGCCAACTCCATGTGTATCGTACCACCCAACTGGGGAATGACACCCGAAAAACTGACGAAAAAGCTCCAGGCAATTGCCGATACCTTCTGGCCGCAGTAGGAGGGCGCGCCGGTCGCTCTCAGGAGGAAGCCCATGGATTTTCGTTATCTGCTGGTTGACCACGACCACGGTATTTGTCGCATTACCCTGAATCGTCCCGAACGCCTGAACGCGATTAATATTCGGGTCGGCCTGGAACTGCTCCAGGCGTTTGAGGCGTGTGATTATGACGACTCGGTCCGGGCCGTGACCCTGACCGGGGCGGGACGGGCCTTCTGTGCCGGTGACGATCTCAAGGGTATGGCCGAACCCGACCAACCGGAGCGCAGATTCGCGGACACGGTCAAGCACTACGTCCAGGGTGAAGGCCGCTGGCCTCTGGTGGTGGCCAAGATGCGTGCCCTGTCCAAACCGGTCATCGGCATGATTAACGGCCACGCGCACGGGGCCGGCTTTAACCTTGCTCTGGGCTGTGACCTGCGCGTGATGGCCGATTCGGCAACCCTGTGTATTCCGTTCGTCAAGCGCGGCATCGCGACCGGCTCCAGCCTGCTGCAACAGTTTGTGGGTATCGGCAAAGCCCTGGAGTGGGCGCTGCTCGGCACCCAACTCTCCGCCCAGGAAGCGGAACGCTGGGGGCTGGCCAACCGTGTCGTGCCCTTAGAAAAACTGGAAGAAGCCACAATGGAACTCGCGAGCGAATTAGCCCAGGGACCGACGCAAACCTACGGCTTTACCAAGTCGGCCGTTATTCACGGCTGGGATGCTCCACCCGAACGGGCGTATGAGTACCAGGGCCAGGCTTATCTGTTGTCACACCAAACAGAAGACTTTCAGGAAGGCCGTCAGGCCTTTCTCGAAAAACGTCCCCCGCGCTTTCAGGGGCGGTAAAGCGACCCGGAGGAGGTTCATACCCGCCGAGACCATGAACCCACCCCGGCGCTACGCGCCACCTCTCCAAGGAGGGGATGGGAGACTACATGACCCAACGGACCCAATGGACCCAATGGACTCAATGGACTCAATCGACCCACAGGAGCGTTACATGACGAAACAACACACTATCGTTTTTCTTCACTCCCGCGGGTTAGTCCCGCCCGAAGTTATCCACATGGTCAATGAGCAACTGCCGGAGGGCTTTCTCATAGATTTTTTGGAGCAAAGCTCTCCATCTGACACGCGCTTGGAGAAAATAGCGCAAGCAGACTTCATCCTGGCCTATCCGGGAAACCCCACTGCCGACGAACTGAATGCGGCAAAACATCTCAAGCTGTTTCAGATGCTGAGTGCGGGTTATGAATGGATCGACCTGGAACTTTTCCAGAAACTCGGAGTGCCGGTTGCCAATAACGGCGGAGCCAACGCACCAACCGTGGCCGAGCATGCCATTCTCTTAATTTTGGCGGTCTTCAAAAAACTTCCCCTCCACCACAACACCCTGCACGCAGGGCAGTGGATTGGGGCACGAGAAACGCTTCAGATGCGCGAGTTGCGCAATAAGACAGTAGGCGTTATTGGGTTCGGCCGTATTGGCCGGGAGTTTGCGCGGATTGCGAAAGGGTTTCAGGCAAACATTCTCTATTACGACACGGTCCAGGCGCCAGCCGCCATTGAGCAAGAGGTCGGTGCTGAACGGCTGGCGCTGGACGATCTGCTGCAACGAGCAGATGTCATTTCTGTTCATACGCCGCTGACCGCCGAGACCAAGGGACTCATTAATGCTCGGACGCTCAGCCTGATGAAACCCTCAGCCATTCTCGTTAATACGTCCCGTGGACCGGTAATAGACGAACCCGCACTCATCGAAGCGCTGCAAAACAATCGTATCGCCGGGGCCGGGCTGGACGTTTTTACTGCCGAGCCTCTGGAAACCGACAGCCCGCTGTTAGCGCTGGACAACGTAGTGCTGACCTCACATATTGCCGGGGTCACGCTGGATACCTGGAGTCGCCGGATTGCGTTCGGTTTTGCCAATATCGAACGGGTTGCCGCAGGGCAGTCGCCGGAGTCGGTAATTACGGGGTAGGGAAGTCGTTAGGTCGATTGAGTCTGTTGGGTCGATTGAGTCATGGAGTTCCCCTATCCCCTCCTTGGAGGGGTGGCCTGCAGGGCCGGGGTGGGTCATGGGATGTGGTGTGACAATGTCGTGGTTGTGTCACATATTTGCCATTCGCTTGATTATTGTTTTCCTTTCAAGCATTGGACTCGCTATCTCTGTCAGTGTGGCGGCTGCAATTGCAGACGAACTTGAACACTACGTCCACAGGCTGGTCAACGAGCATCGGGTTGCGCAGGGGCTGAAGCCTTTATCCTTCAATCCGGAAATTTCTGCTATTGCCCGCCGTCATAGTCGGGATATGGCGACCGGGCGGGTTGGGTTTGGCCACGGAGGAATTGAAAGTCGCAGGAAAAAGATAGCTGGATTCATTGCGGGTGCTGGGGTTGGTGAGAATGTTGCTATGGTTCCGGCAGTATTACCCAATGTCGGAGCTGTCGCCGATTGGTTGGAGAGCCCCGGTCACCGCCGCAACATTGAAGGCTCCTATGACCTCACTGGAGTTGGAATTGCCCAAGGACCAGCCGGCGAGTACTACTTTACTCAACTCTTTGTGAGGACAACAGTCTATCGTCCAGAAACCTATGAGAGCGATACGCCGTATACGCGTCCTGTGCCTGCATCGCGTGACAGAAAGAGCGAGTCCCGAGTCGTCGAAACCCGGCAGCCATCTGATTATAAGCGTCCGCCAAGAAAACCGCGCCACGAAAAAGACCCGCGGAAGCGTCCAGGACGAAAAAGAACGGCCGATGGATGGGTCCAGACGCTGGATTAAACCTTGTCGGCGAATCGGACGTTTGCCCAGGCCGCTTACTCTTGCGTGACGCTCAATAGCCCCGTAGCCGTGCCCAGCGGTCCCGATGCCAGGCGGCATCGCCAAAGGTCATCTCCGCGGCGCGGGCGCGTTTCATATACAGGCCGGCATCGTGCTCGTCGGTCATGCCAATGCCGCCGTGCATTTGAACCCCCTCGTTAGTCGCCAGGATAAAAGCATCGGAGCAGCGGGCTTTGGCCAGGGAGACCAGCAGGGCCAGGTCACTCTCGCCGGCATCCGCGGCGTTTGCCGCGGCCATCACGGTCGAGCGACACAACTCAATCTCCATGAAAACTTCTGCTGCCCGATGTTTGAGGGCCTGAAATGAGCCGATGACCACTCCGAATTGTTCGCGTGTTTTGAGATAGGCGAGCGTATCGTCGAAAATCTGACTCATCCCGCCCAGCATCTCGGCGCACAGGCCGACCGTGGCGAGATCAACAATATGTGAAAGCGTCTGAAAGCCGTGACCGACTGTCCCGACAACGGACTCGGCACCGACTTTTACTCCGTCGAGAGTGACCAGCGCCGCGGCACGATTATCAACCCGAGTCTGGGGGCTGATCGCCACACCGGGCATATCTGGCGCGAGCAGAAAAAGGGTGATGCCGTCCGGGTCGTTATCCTCGCCTGCGGTGCGGGCCGAGACAATCAGCGCGTCCGCGTTCTGTCCATCCAGAACCTGCATCTTTTCGCCCGACAGCCTCCAGGCCTCTCCTTCGGCTGCGGCCTGCGTGGAAGCCCGATTCAGGTCATAGCGGCTGCGCGCCTCCTGATAGGCAAGCGCAAGAATCTTTTCACCCGTCGCGATGCCAGGGAGCCAAATCTGCTTTTGTTCAGGGCTGCCAGCGTCCGCAAGCAATTGACCGCCGAGTAAGACGGTTGAAAGAAAGGGCTCCGGAGCAAGATTGCGGCCCACGGCTTCCAGCACAACCGCAAGATCGACCAAGCCCATGCCAGCTCCGCCATATTCCTCGGGAATCAGAATGCCCGCCCACCCGAGTTGGGCCATCTCCTGCCACATATCCCGCGAGAAGCCCACACTATCTTGAGCGTCGCGCAGCGCGCGCAGCCGGCTGATTGGGGAGTTGGTGCGAACGAAATCTCGCGCGGTCTGCGCCAAAAGTTCCTGATCTTCAGTCAGCACAAGTGCCACAATACCTCTCCTTCAAGGGAAAAGTGGTGAGTGATTAGTGGTGAGTGGTTGGTGGACATGTTCTCACTGCTCACCACTGTCCACTAGCCACTTCTCTGCTCTCCTAGTCGGGTAATCCCAGCACACGCTTGGCGATGATATTGAGTTGAATCTCGCTCGTTCCACCCTCAATCGTATTGCCCCGGGAACGCAGCCAGTCGCGGGTGAGAGTGATCTCAAGGTCTTCAAATCCAGGTCCTTCCCAGCCCAGGGCGTGCGGGCCGGCAATTGACACTAACAGTTCAAGACGACGCTGGTTCAACTCGGTGCCATATATCTTGAACATCGAGCTTTCCGGACCCGGAGGACGACCGGCTTTGGCCGCATCGCGGGCGCGTTCCGTGGTGAGTCGAAAGGCACGACTGTCCATTTCATACTGCGCCATACGGTCCCGGATTGCCGGGTCGGCTACCCGGTCGCCGTCCAGTCCGAGATGCTCCTTGGCCCAGTCCCGCATGCTTCGGCCCTTGCCGGCGGTTGTGCCGAAGGCTGAGGCAATCATATTGCGCTCATGATTCAGCAGGGACTTGGCCACCGTCCAGCCCTTGTTCACCTCGAAGATGACATTTTTGGCAGGGACGTTCACATCGGTCAAAAACGTCTCGCAGAAAGGGGAGGCCCCACTAATGAGTTTAATGGGTCGGGTTTCCACGCCTGGGGACTCCATGTTCACCAATATGAAGGTGATGCCTTCCTGTTTTTTAGCTTCGGGATCGGTCCGGACAAGCATGAACATCCAGTCGGCCAGATTGGCAAACGAGGTCCATACTTTCTGGCCGTTAATCACGTAGTGGTCACCCTCCAGGATGGCCCGGGTTTTGAGAGAAGCCAGGTCGCTGCCCGACCCTGGTTCGGAATAGCCCTGACACCAGCGAATCTCGCCCTTGATAATCCCTGGCAGATGTTCGTGCTTTTGTTCTTCAGTGCCGTATTGCAAGAGGGTCGGACCAATCATGGTCAGGCCAAAGCCGATCAACGGCGCTGGCAGTTGCAGGGTATTCATCTCTTGCTGCAACACCTTGGCTTCGTCCTTGGAGAGCCCGCCGCCACCGTACTGGGATGGCCACTCGGGTGCGGTCCAGCCGCGCTCGGCCATGACATCGAGCCAGACTTTCATATCGGGATTCGAGTATCTGGCCTTGCGTCCGCCCCAATTCCCGTCAAGCAGGGTATTCCCTACGCCACGAATCGAAGCCGGGGCGTTAGCGTCCAGCCACTGATGTGTCTCAGTACGAAACGTTTCGAGGTCGGCCATGTCAACTCCTCCTCAATAGAAAGGGCGACCGTCGGGTCGCCCTTATTCGAGCAAGATTCGGCGCATTGGATAAGCGCGGGGTGATTGGTGCTTACGCTGCGGCCGCAGCAGGCGCCGGCATGTTCAGCGGTTCCGGGTTCTGGAGCGGAGTCGTATCCCACTTCTTGAGTTCCGGCAGGACATGTTTGGCAAAGCACTTCATGCTGCCCTCGGCCTCGTCGTAGGGCATCCCGGCGTAGCTGAAGTTGCACATAATGGCTTTCATGTCGATCGTGTCACGAATGAATTCGAGTTTCCGCAGCACCTGATCGGGCGTCCCCCACGGCATGAGTTTGACAAAGTCCCTGGCCGCTCCGTCCATGCCATGCTGCTCAATATATTTTCCGACGTTGCTGTAGAACTCATAGCCCTTGTTCTGACCAAAGTGTTTGGCCGTCATCTGATAGTGATTCATGGCCGTATGATAATAGGCCCCGATCCACTTGGTGGCATGCTCTTCGGCACGCTTGGCATCTTCATCCACATAGAAGAAACCGCCGCAGAACGGCTGGGGCGGCTTGGTGCCGGGATTCTCTTCTTGCCAGACTTTATGGTAGACCTCGAAATCTCCTCTGACGACATCCCACGGTTTTTGCGGAATGACCAGCAGACCGATGCCGAGCCGGGCCATGATCGGCATGGACTCCGGTGAGACCGCCGCGGCATAGGTACGGCCCTTAAACGAATAGGCCGGGTAGGGGCGGATATCGCGGCGGGGCTGCTGGATCGTCGGGCCGCCTTCCATATAGCCTTTCTCCAGTCCATTGATGATGAGTTCGGCGTATTCGACAAAGCGTTCGCGGCCTTCGTTCTGGTCGATCCGAAACCCGTCATATTCGACCCGAGCCAGACCCCGACCGAAGCCCAGGATCATTCGCCCGCCCGACACGTGGTCAAGCAGAGAGATTTGCTCGGCAACCCGAACCGGATCGTGCCAGGGAAGCACGATGACCATGGTGCCCAGCTTGGCCGTCTTGGTTCTGCCCGCCATATAGGACAGGAACTGAACCGCGTCAGGACACATGGTGTAATCCGTAAAGTGGTGCTCGATAGACCAAATTGAGTCAAACCCCAGGGGTTCGGCCATCTCCGCGATCCGAAGCTCCTCACGGTAGACTTCGGCATCGGAACGGGCGTTTCCAGGGTTCTGAAATACCGGGGCGTAACCAACGTGCATAAGGCCTCCTTTATGATCTTTAGCTCTGAAACTATAAAGTCCACATTATATACAAGCCAGTTCAGTCCGCATAGTCCCTTGCGGCAGTCTCGTCGGGCTCAATGAGAGAAAATCGGGACAAACCCACTCCCAAATTTCTGTTCGACATTCTTTACAGTTTTATATTTATCGTGGAGTAGAAATGTCCGGCAGATTGCCGTACGTTGAAAGTAGACAAAGGAGAGAAGATCATGTTGCGCTTCCAGGACAGTACGGCCGCCATTGATGAGCCGAAGACGGCCCGGATGGAACAACGCACCAAACCAAGCGTCAAAGCGCAAATTCAGCAGGCCGCGGCGCTGCTCGGCATCGACGAGACCACGTTTGTGACCAGCGCGGCACTGGAGCAGGCCAGGAGCACAATTGCCGATCATGAACGAACGCTCCTCTCTGCCGAGGATCGGGAGGTGGTTCTTGCCGCCCTTGATACGCCTGCGGAGCCGACCGATGCCTTGCGACAGGCTCTGGCGCTGCACAGAGCAGGCTTCGCATGACGGCGCAGTCCACTCTTGATCCACAAGGGATTATCATTGAGCCGCTCGATCCTCAAAAACACGATCGAGCGGCTTTTTCTTGCGGGACGGCCCGACTCGACAACTTTCTCAAACGGACCGCCAGGAAACATCAGGCTGGAGATTTCACACGGGTGTGGGTTGCCACGGAGAGCGGATACACCCGTATTCTCGGCTATTATGCGCTGAATGCGCATGCGCTCGAAGGTAACGACCTGCCAGTTCAGCTGACGAAGGATGCGCCCCGACTTGGCGGTATCCCAGCCGTCTATCTCTCGATGATCGCGGTCGACCGTCGCTATCAGGGCCAAGGGGTCGGACGTATCCTCCTTGCGGATGCCTTGAACCGTGCCGTGGATGCTGCCGATCAGATCGGGTTGAAGGCGGTCGTACTTGACGTGATTGAGGATGGCGGCACCGAGATCACGGAAAGACGCCAGGCGTTCTATGCGGCCATGGGGTTTCAGTCGTTGCCATCGCGGCCGCTGCGGATGTTTATCAGTATCGAGACAGTGCGCAAGGCCAGATCCTAATGAAAGGCTCTCATCCGGCCTGCAACGCTTCGAGCACTTTGGCTGGATGGTCGGCGGCTTTGGCGACTCGCTTCCAGTGCTTTTTCACCTTACCGTTGGGGCCAATCCAGACCGTCGAGCGAATAACGCCTACGATCTTTTTGCCGTACATCATCTTCTCGCCCCAGGCACCGTATTTTTCCATGACCTTTTTGTCCGGGTCGCACAGGAGTGTAAACGGCAGTTGGTATTGCGTGGTAAACTTCTGGTGTGAGGCGGCGCTGTCCGGGGAAACACCAAGGACAACCGCGTCCTGTTTTTGAATGTCCTGCCACATATCCCGAAAGCCGCATGCCTCTTTGGTACAACCGGGCGTATTATCCCTGGGATAGAAATAGACAATGACATTGCGACCGCGCAGGTCTTTGAGGGCGACCTTGTTTCCGGCGGCATCTTGTAGGGTAAACGCCGGGGCTGCTTTTCCTTCTTCAATCGGCATAAGCTTCTCCGTACTCTTGACGCAGGTTGCGTCGGATTTGACTCGCTCGGCGGTATTTCCTAAGGTATCTCGTCTTTTTCGTATACAAGACTTCCGTATCTAAGAAAAAGGTGCGACTCAAGGGAAGGAGAGGCAGACATGGATTTTGATTTTTCCCCAAAAGTACAGGACCTGAGAAAACAGGTCTCTCAATTCATGGAGGACTACGTCTATCCGAACGAGAAGACGTTTGAGGACCAACTGAACTCCGGTCCGGATCGTTGGCAGATTCCACCGATTATCGAAGAGTTGAAAGAAAAATCCAAGAGTGCCGGGCTGTGGAATCTGTTTCTGCCGGAGAGCGAGTACGGCTATGGCCTGACCAACCTCGAATACGCCCCCCTGTCGGAGATCATGGGGCGGGTGCATTGGGGCTCGGAAGTCTTTAACTGCTCGGCGCCGGACACCGGCAATATGGAAGTGCTGTCCCGCTACGGCACGCCTGAGCAGCAAAAGGAATGGCTGGAACCGCTGCTCGAGGGCAAGATTCGGTCCTGCTTTGCCATGACGGAACCGGCTGTGGCTTCGTCCGATGCCACCAATATCGAATCCCGCATCGTGCGCGACGGGGATGAATATGTCATCAACGGTCGCAAGTGGTGGTCCTCGGGCATGGGCGACCCGCGCTGTAAAATTCTCATCTTCATGGGCAAGACCGATCCCGATAATCCGAACCGCTATCTCCAGCAGTCCCAAATCCTGATCCCACGTGACACGCCTGGGGTGAATATCCTGCGGATGCTGTCCGTGTTTGGTTATGACGATGCCCCTCACGGTCATGCCGAGGTCGAGTTCAAGGACGTGCGGGTGCCGGCCTCGAATATGATTCTGGGCGAGGGCCGGGGGTTTGAGATTGCCCAGGGCCGCCTCGGTCCTGGGCGGATTCACCACTGCATGCGCCTGATCGGACAGGCCGAGCGCGCGCTGGAGAAAATGTGTACCCGCGCCAAGTCGCGGACCGCGTTCGGCAAGCTGGTCTCTGAACGGACGGTGACGCTGGAGCGAATCGCCGAGGCCCGGATTCGGATTGAACAGGCCCGGCTGCTGACGCTCAAGGCGGCGCATATGATGGACACGGTCGGTAACAAGGCCGCCCGTGCGGAAATTGCCATGATTAAGGTGGCGGCCCCGAATATGGCGCTGCAAGTGATCGACTGGGCCATGCAGGCCCACGGCGGGGGCGGGGTGGCCGAAGACTTTGGGCTGGCGCGTGCCTATGCCTCGGCCCGGACGCTACGCTTTGCCGACGGGCCGGACGAAGTCCACCGCAATCAGATTGGCCGCTTGGAACTGCGCAAATACGACTGAGCTCAGAGACCCATGAAGTTTGGCCTGCACTACCAGCTCCCATGCACGGGCTCCCAATCGCCCGTGCAGCGCTATCGGGATACGCTCGATCAGGCGATTCACGCCGAGGCGTTGGGGTTTGAATCGGTCTGGCCGGTTGAGCAGCACTTTAATCCCGAGCTGTCGATTCTTCCGTCTCCGCTGCTGCTCCTGTCGGCCCTGGCCGAGCGGACGCAGACCCTCCGCCTGGGGATCGCCATTATTCTTCTACCCCTCTCGCATCCCATTCGCATCGCCGAAGAGATTGCGACCCTGGACGTGCTGAGCAACGGTCGGGTGGAGTTCGGTATTGGGCGCGGCTCGCTGCCCAATCATTTCAGCGGGTTCGGGGTGGATCAGGCCGAAAGCCGGGAGCGGATGCTGGAGGCTCTGGACATGATTCGCCAGGCCTGGACCCACGAGCGGTTCTCATTCCAGGGACAATTCTTTCAGGTTGAAGATATCTCGGTAGTGCCGCGGCCAGTCCAGCAGCCCCATCCTCCCATCCGGGTCGCGGCCAACAGTACGGAAACCTTCGAGCTGATGGGTCGGCTGGGCCATCCCATTTTTGTGGCCTCGCAGGTCAATCCGTTCGCCAAAATGCGGGAGTATATTCCGCTCTATCGCGAGACTCGGTCCGCAGCCGGACATCCGGCCGACGAAGGGGAAGACGTGACCTTGCTCGGTCCGCTGTATGTCGGTCCGAGTCAGGCTCGGATTCGTCGGGAGTTGGAACCCAGCGTCCGGCGTTTTCTGGAATCGGTTGCCACCATTGCCGCGTCCCAAGGTTCGGGCCTGGAGAAACAGCCGCGTCGCGTCCGGGAAGCATTCGAGCGGGTGCGGAGCATGACCTATGAGAAAGTGAGCGAGGTGATGGCCATCTTTGAGACGCCGGCCGCCTGTGTCGAACGCCTCAAACAGCTTGAAGAGGAGTTCCACATGGGCCGCTTCGTGTGCTGGTTCAATCCTGGCGGCATGGTTCCCCATGCTCAAGTCATGCGCAGCATGGAACTGTTTGCCGCCAAGGTGATGCCGCATTTTGCGTAAACGATTGACAGATTGAGAGAGAAGGAAAAGTGGCGTGGACTACAGACGTGAATTTCTTGACCTCCTGCTCAAAAAAAACGCGCTCAAAATTGCCAGCGACCCAGACTCCTTCTTTCAACTCAAAAGCGGGCGCGCCAGCCCGAGCTTTATCTCGCTCGGCTCGCTGACCGACGGCGCAAGCCTCATCACGCTCAAGAAATGCTATAGCCAGGCAGCCCTGGAAGGCGTAGAGCGGGGTGTGCTGCACGACTTCGCCTATGTTTTCGGTCCGGCCTATAAAGGCATTACTCTGGGGGCGCTGCTGTGCGAGGGGCTTCAGGAATACGCGCACAAGTCTGCGTCTCTCCTCTATGATCGCAAAGAAGAGAAGGCCCACGGAGAGGTGAGCCAGACCGGTTCGGTTGAGAAGATCATTGTCGGGGCTGAAAATTTTGTCCTGGCGAGCGGGATTCTGTTGGTTGACGATGTGGTCACCACCGGTAAGGCAAAATACGAGGCGCTCGAAAAGATACGTCTGCTTGGCGAGCACCGGATCGCCGGGATGGTCGTTGCGGTTGATCGACAGGAATTGCTGGGAGACGCCCAGCAGGTCGGTCGATACAGCGCCATTCAGGCGCTCGAACACGAACTCGGCATCCGCACCTTCGCCATTCTCACCATGCAGGAGATTTTCAGCCTGGTAAAAGACCGCCTCTCAGCAGAAGTTCGGCAGGCGTGGATTGCGTATTATGAGCGCTATGGGGCCGTCCAACTCGGGTAGCGGCTGCGCATGCAGAGGGGCTCTACCTGTCTGTGGCTAGACAACAGAGGAGAAAGAATGTCGATGTAGGCCAGCTCATGTCCCATTTTACAGACGGCGCTCGCTCGTCGCCCATGAGAGCCTATGCAAACTTCTGCTGACTGTTAGCATTTTCCTGTTCTACTTCGCTCTCTTCGATGATTTGAACAACAGGGTCCCCAGTCTTCACGTCGCTGTTTTCCTCTTCCAAAGTTTTTTCTTCCGTATGGAATGTATCGTATTTCGTTACCCACTCGGGTGGCATAAGCGCTCGGGAGAAGTCGCCTAAGCTGACGAGGCCCTTGCCCCCAACATTAACTCGCTCTCCCTGGTATGTAGATGCCACAGACAATCTCTCTTTAACCTCAGTGACCTGTACTCGGACTTTTGGACGATCAAGAAAGCCCAATACCTCTTCCGTATCAGGGTCTTTAATGTCTTCTCGTCCGACAATATCGAAGTACATACCAACGGCTACTCCATTTGTAGCTCCTATGTTGATTGCGACTTCTCGCGGGTTAAGAACTCGTGCGACTTTTCCGCGAATCGGCTCGGTCATGGTCTGCCCCTCTTTGGGTTGTCGAAAGAGAGTCTTTGGTACAACTCTTCCACATCTTCTGGAACAATGTCTCTCCAATCTTCTAGCGCGTCGCCCGCAGTAGTCAATTGCTCAACAACAATTCCCTCAAGCTTGGCGTGCATTACTTCATAGTCCTCACGAGACTCAAAATCCTGTGATGACGCGAGGATATTCGCTACTCGGGAGAGGCTTCGATAGAGAGAGAGGAGGCGTCGAAACGCGGACCGCGCGTGGGGTTTGATAATTTCTCTGGCTGCCCTACGAGTTGACTGCTGACCAAAAATAAACGAGCCGGCAAGACCTGTCGCCAAGGCAAAAATTTGTAAGAGAACACTTTCCAGACCAGTCAGGGTTCGCGTAGTTGTTACGCTTATGAAATAAACCACTATCCCTAAAGAGATTAAGATAAGCAAAACCGGCCAAAGGCGTTCAGGATTCTTCATCGTTTATCGCTATATCAAAACGAGGTGCTGTCGGCCAACGTCTACCCTCGTGAGTGACAATGGAGCGTAGAGGAATTGGCGTCCAGGAGGGCTGTCGGCTTACGCCTACGGCTAAGCCGACCTACGGGACCTGCTCCTGCCGCTTAATCACCCGCCGCGCGCGGCCCGCTGACGTTGGGTGGCTTCTTGGTCAACAGCCATGGTCTGGGGATCGATGACTACGCCGTAGTCTTTTTCCGCCATCTCAAGCGTAATGAAATCGTCCAGCACGTCGTCCAACACGAGCTGCGGGTCGCGTTCAAACGGGTCGCCGTATGCGCCGCTGTTGGCGGTTTTAATCTGGAGCAGTTCGTTTTCCTGCATGGGGTAGCCGGTGACCTTGCTATACAAGCGCTCCTCTCCCTCAACACCGGGGTTCTTAATCATGGACGCCCGACTGCCGTTGCCGCCGTTAAAGATGCCCTTGGGCGCATCAAAATGGCGTTCCGCCTCCGAGGACAGGAAGCCCGGCACGAGAAAACGATTTTCGCGCACGATACCGACTCCGCCGCGCCATTTGCCCGGAGCGATGGGCTCTTCGCGTAATTCGTAGCGTTCGTTGCGCATGGGAAAGCGCAGGTCCAGTTCTTCGACGGGATTGTTCCGGGTGTTCTCAATCAGACAGGCAATTGAGTCGAGCCCGTCTTTACCGTGACGACCCCCCCAGTTACCCTCGTTGACCTCCAGATATACCCAGTACTGGCCCTTCTCTTCCAGAAAGCCGCTATAGCTCAGAAAATGCACATGAGCCGCATTCCCGGCGCAGACCTTGTCCGGGACGGCCTGGGCGAGGGCGAGATTCACGCCGTCGGCCAGATATTGGACCTGATTGAAGCGGCTGAAGCAGGCGCGCGGAAAACGCGGATTGAAAATCGTCCCCTCTGGCGCAACGACCCGTATAGGCCGAAAAATCCCTTCGTTCTGTGGCACCGGGTCGGGGTAGGTGGCTTCATCGAGCAGGATACTGCGCACGATCACGTACGAGGCGACCAGGGTGCTGCCTTCGAACGGCACGTTATAGCCGGTTGGCACCTCAGGGCTTGAGCCGGTCAGGTCGATGGTCAGCTCGCTGCCTTCCACCTTGACTTTGACACACACGGCCAGCGGTTGCTCTCGGTTGCGGCCGTCGTCGTCCAGGTATTGGGTGGGCGCGACATATTCTCCATCGGGAATTTTTTCGATTTCCTTGCGCAGCATCCGCTCGGAGTAGTCCATTAAATCGTGGGCCGTATCGAGCACAGTGGTCCCCCCGTATTTTTTGACCAGATGCAGAAAACGTTCCCGCCCCAGTTGACAGGCGGCGATCATGGACTCTATGTCTCCGGCGTTCATCTCCGGCGTGCGGACGTTATCCAGAAAGAATTGCCACAGGTCGTCGTTGCGGATCCCTTTGTTGTACAGCTTAATGCCGTTAAACAGGCGAGACTCGGCCCAGACATCGACCACATCAACGTTCAGGCCCGGTGCGGCGCCGCCCATATCGAGCAGGTGGGCGGTGACCGCGGCAAAACCGATCAACTCGCCCTGCCAGAAGACAGGGACCGCAATACCCAGGTCCGGGGTATGGCTGGCGCCCTGGAAGGGGTGGTTATGCAGAATTACGTCTCCTTCGTGAATATTACCCTGGAGTCGTTTCAGGAAACCACGGATATAGGCCGGCAGGGAACCGACATGCATGGGTGAGGTGTCGCTCTCGCAGATCTCGTTGCCCTGGGCGTCGTACAGGCCGGCGCCGAGGTCTTCAGACTCGCGGATAATGCTGGAATAGGACATGCGGTAGAGGACGTGGGCCATTTCTTTGGCCGCTGCGGTAAACGCGCCACCCAGGACGCGCAGGGTAATTGGATCGACCGATCGAGGCGTACCGTTTGGAGTGCCGTGTCCGTTTGGTGAGGTCATCGCTTTCTCTCCTCTAATGCAGTTCCCTCGCCCCTTGGGGGAGAGGGCCGGGGTGAGGGGGAGTCCTCATCGTTCCTTACTCACACGCGATCATCAAAATGCCGTGCCGATCAACCTCTGCGGATAAGCCTGGGTTGATCACCACCGTGCTATCGAGTTGCTCAACAATGGCGGGGCCGGTGATGATATTCCCGGCCTGCAAGCGCTCTCGATCGTAGAAGTCGGTCGCGAGTTTTTCCGGTGTCCCGTCTCTGTTGAATATCACATCGAGCGTCGCGATTCGGGCTGCGTCCGGAGACCTGTCCCCGGTCGGAATCTCTTTCAGCCGCAACTCGGGGATCAGGCCCACTCCTTGGACACGAATATTAACCAGTTGGATATCGCTGTCCGGAAAGCGTCGGACATACTCGCGCTCGTGCGCCTGGTGGAACGCCTCTGTCGCCTGTTGTTGCCAGTCGGCCGTAATCTCGCCGGCGGGTAACTCAACCCGCAGCTCATAGCCCTGGCCGACATAGCGGCAGTCAGCGATACGGCGGATCAACGACTGGTCCGCCCCGAGATTGTCGGACTGGAGCCGCTCGGCGGCCTGACGTTCCAGGGCAGCGAAATCCGCGGCCAGCTTGTCGCGATCAAGAGTCGAGAAAAGCTGCATCTCGGTCGTGACAAACTCGTACACGATATCCGTTGCCAGCAGCCCCAGCGCCGACGTAATGCCGGGATAGCGGGGAACCAGGACGGTGGGGATGCGCAGCTCTCGGGCGATATCACAGGCAAACACGGGCCCTGCTCCGCCGGCGGCAACCAGGACAAAGTCGCGCGGGTCATAACCTTTCTGGACGCTGCTGATCTCAATGCCTTCCACCATACTCTGGGTGAGAATCCGAACCGCGCCCAGGGCGGCTTCCTCCACACCCAGGCCCAAGGGCTGGCACAGCTCTCGTTGGACGGCCTCTGCTGCGAGGCCAGGTTGAATCTGGACTTGGCCGCCAAGGACATTCTCGGCTCGCAGCCGGCCGAGCACTACCAGCGCATCGGTCGCCGTCGGCAGGCTCCCGCCCCTGCCGTAACACGCCGGACCGGGATCTGCCCCCGCGCTCTTGGGACCGACCCGGAACATGCCGCCCGCATCAAGATAGGCCAGACTCCCCCCGCCCGCGCCAATCGCGTCAATCTCGACCATGGGAATCATGGCGTGGTAGCCGGCTACTTTGGTGTCGAGCAGATGCTTCATGCGCATCTGCCCGTCCGGCGCAACGCCAATGTCTGCGGAGGTACCGCCGACATCAAGGGTAATCACGCTGGGCGAGCCCGTACTCTTGCCGGTCCAAATCCCGCCGATCAGGCCCGCCACCGGTCCGGACATGAGCAGGTTGACCGGGCGTTGGGCCGCGCCTTCGGTGGTCGCGACCCCGCCGACCGAGGTCATCAGGTGAAGCCCGCCACGTATGCCTCTGTCCGTGATCGTCCGGTCGAGGCGGCGGACGTACTGACTGACCTGAGGACCGACATAGGCATTCAGGCAGACCGTGCTGAAACCTTCGTACTCACGGTATTGGGGCAGGACCTCGTGCCGGACGGATAAATAACACTCCGGGTATTCTTCAAGAATGATCTCCTTGGCGCGTTGCTCGTGCTCTGGGTTGAGAAAGGAGAACAGAAAGCACACGGCAATGGCTTCC
This sequence comes from Candidatus Binatia bacterium, assembly GCA_022824615.1. GTDB lineage: Bacteria > Desulfobacterota > Binatia > Bin18 > Bin18 > Bin18. The sequence goes on from JAJDZM010000287.1 coordinate 17,266, forward strand.
ACGCCCTCACGCTTGAGTCGTTGGACGGCCTCACGCACCTCGTCTTCGTCAAGTGGGGTCAACACCTCGCCCTGAGGGGCAATGATGCGCTCGCTAATCGGGCGTCGATAGCGCCGGCGGACCAAGGGATGTTTTTGCCACGGCACATCCTGGTAGAGGCTGAACGACAAGGGTCGCTTGTGTCGGGCGATATGCAGAATATCGCGGTACCCCTTGGTCGTGAGCATACCGACCTGCGCTCCGGCGTGCTCCAGCACGATATTGGTGGCGATAGTCGTCCCGTGAAAGAAGTGGTCAATCTGAGCGGCCGGAATGCCGACGTGCGCGCACAGCGCCTCCACCCCGTCAAGCGTGGCCTGAGAGGGGTCAGCCGGTGTACTGGGCAGCTTATAGACCACCACCTCACCCTTGTCCTCATCGACATAGATCAGATCGGTAAACGTTCCTCCGACATCGACCCCGACACGTTTCATGGCTATGCTGTTTCCTCGAAGTATGGATTGCAGCCCTTGTACGGCATTCCGGCCTGACTGGTCAAACCCGTAGGCACGAGGCTGCGGAAACGAGGCACTATGCTGAGCACCGTCGAACACCTCAACAATCTCGTCAACGCGGTGGTCTGGGGCCCGCCCCTGATGATCCTCCTGATCGGAACCGGGGTGTATCTCAGCTTTCGTCTGGGATGGATCCAATTGACGCATTTTCTCTTGATCTGGCGTTCAACCCTGGGCCGCCTCCTCTCTGGTCGAACGGAAGCCGATGCCGGTGAGCTGAGTGCGTTTCAGGCCGTCAGTTCGGCCATGGCGGCAACGGTCGGGGTCGGGAATATCGTTGGGGTCAGTACGGCCATGTATTGGGGTGGGCCGGGGGCGTTGTTCTGGATGTGGATAACGGCCGGGGTCGGTATGGCGACCAAGTTCAGCGAGGTCGTGCTGGGCATGAAATACCGTCAGGTCAAGGCGGAAAGCGGCGAGATTGTCGGTGGTCCGATGTATTATATTGCCGACGGCCTGGGCCGGAAGTGGCTGGCTGGCGCGTATGCCTTTCTGACCGGTGCGGCCGCGCTGGGTATCGGCAATATGGTCCAGGCGAATACGGTGGCAGCAAGTCTGCATGAAACCTTCAGCCTGCCCCGACCGATCGCCGGGGGATGCGTGGTCGCTCTGGTGGCGGTGGTCATCCTGGGCGGGGTACGGCGCATTGGTCGGACCACCGCCTATCTGGTGCCCTTTATGGCCGTGCTCTATCTGGCCGGTGGCGTGTGGATTCTGCTGCGCTACGCTACGGCCCTGCCGGACGCGTTCGCAACGATTATCACCTCCGCCTTCACACCAGCCGCCCCGGTTGGAGCCTGGGGCGGGGCGACCGTGATGCTGGCCCTGCGCTACGGGCTGGCGCGCGGCATCTTTTCCAATGAGGCCGGATTGGGCTCGGCCTCCATTGTGCACGCCCAGGCCAAGAACACGCCGGTTGGACAGGGCTTTTGGGGCATGTGGGAGGTGTGTGTGGATACCCTGATTGTCGCCAGCGTTACCGGGCTGGTGATTATGGTGACGGGTGTTCTCGGCCAGCCGGACACCTCTCCGGGGCTGTTGGCTGCGGCGGCCTTTGCCCAGGGTCTACCCGGTTTGGGAGACTATCTGGTCTTTATCTGTTTGATCCTGTTTGCCTATAGCACCATGCTGACGTGGAGTTTTTATGGCGGGCAGGCCTGGGAATATCTGTTCGGCAAGGTGGCGGTGATTCCGTATCGGGTGCTGTTTCTGGCCTTTCTGTATATTGGCGCAACCGGTGGTTTGCGGCTGGTCTGGGACGTCTCTGACACGCTGAACGGCATGATGGCCATCCCGAACCTGATTGCCCTCCTCGTCCTGGCCAAGGTGGTCAAGCGGGAGAAGCAGGCCACCCTCGCGTAGCGGTAGCCTAAATCTCGAAGCGCGCCTGCATCCGCTCCCACCAGCGGGCCAGGGACGGCGCCGCGTCAAACAGCGGCTCGTCGCTCACCCGCATCGCGAAGGTGAACGAGCCGAACAGGCACACGTCGGCATAGGTAAACACCTCAAATAGATACTCATGGCCCAGGGCGACGGCCTCCAGGTCGGCCAGGACGGATTTGAGACGGGGGCGAAAGGCGTCGCGTTTGGTGGCGATGTCTTCGAGCGTCGCGCCGAGCCGGGCTTCGCGGTTTTCCCGGAAGTAGGCGCGGTCCACCGGCTCGATCTTTTCAAAGATGTCATACACCACGACCGGAAAGAGCGCCGGGTGGAGCGTAGTGTCGATATACAGATTAAAGAACCGACAGGCCTCTTTCATCCCTGGGCCGGGGAAGAGCTTGGCCTCCGGATAGTGGTCTTCCAAATACTCGGCAATTTTCCACGAATCCGAGACAACCGTGCCGCTGTCCGTAATGACTGGCACCCGGTTCTGCTGGGAAAAATCCAGTTTGTCCTTATCGCAGAAGCGAATCGGGACCGTCGTATAGTCCAGGCCCTTATGGCGTAAGGCGGCCTTGGTCCGCGAACAGAACGGACTAAAGCGCAAATTGTTCGCTCCGGCCAAGTCGTAGACTTCGATCATGGGATTCTCCTCTCTGAGATCGTCTTTCGTCATTCCCAATAAAGCGGACAGAAGTCAAGGCACGGGCACGGTTGGCGGGAGGGCCTACCTGGGATAGGCTGACGCAAACGTCGGACGAGATCAGGAAAAAAGGAGGCCATATTCATGCGAGAAGCCGTTATTGTATCATCCGCCCGGACTGGAATTGGCAAAGCCTTTCGGGGCAGCCTGAATAAAACCAGCGGCGCGACCCTGGGCGCGCATGTCATTAAAAACGCAGTTGAGCGGGCAGGGGTGGACCCGACAGAGGTGGAAGACGTGGTGTTCGGCTGTGGGCTGCCGGAAGGGTCAACCGGGCATAATATTGCGCGAACCTCGGCCGTGAAGGCCGGCCTGCCCGTAACCACCTCCGGCATGACCATTAACCGCTACTGCTCCTCCGGGCTGCAAGCGATCAGCACCGCGGCCAACCGAATTATCGTCGATGGGGCCGATGTCATGGTGGCTGGCGGGGTCGAGTCGATCAGCCTAGTCCAAAATAATCTGAATACCAAGAATTTCGTTGACGGCTGGCTCATGGACAACAAGCCCGAGATCTATTTCCCCATGTTAAAGACGGCCGAGATTGTCGCCCAGCGCTATCAGGTCTCGCGCGAGTCGCAAGACGAGTACGCTTTGGCCAGCCAGCAGAGGACCGCGTCCGGCCAAGAGACCGGTAAATTCGACGACGAGATCGTGCCCATCACCACGGTCATGGACGTGACCAACAAGGAAACGGGCGAGGTCACACAAAAAGAGGTCTCGCTCTCTCGTGATGAGGGCAACCGGCCCACGACCAATATGGAGGGCCTCTCAGCACTTCCGTCGGTGACCGAGGGCTCGATTACCGCCGGTAATTCCAGCCAGTTGTCCGACGGGGCGGCCGCGGTGGTGTTGATGGAAGCCAAAGAGGCCGAGAAGCGCGGCCTGGAGCCCATGGGCCTCTACAAGGGGCTGGTCGCCGCTGGCTGTGAGCCAGATGAAATGGGGATCGGTCCGGTCTTCGCCATTCCGAAGCTGCTTGAGCGCCACGACCTGACGATGGACGATGTTGATCTGTGGGAACTCAACGAAGCCTTTGCCGTGCAAACGGTCTATTGCCGCGACCGACTCGGTATTTCCATGGAGAACTATAATGTGAACGGCGGCTCCATCTCGATCGGTCATCCGTACGGCATGACCGGCGCCCGTCAGGTCGGGCATATTCTGCGCGAGGGCAAACGGCGGGGTGCCAAGAACGTGGTGGTGACCATGTGTGTTGGTGGTGGGATGGGCGTGGCCGGACTGTTTGAGGTGTTGTAGCGCGTCGGGTCTCCGAAAACCCCACCGGGAAAGAAGGGCGGGCAGCCTGTCCCTCTCAAACAGCGTGTGATGCACGTTGGGTGGCGGCCCCTGTGGATAGCCCCCTCACCCTAGCCCTCTCCCTCCAGGGGAGAGGGAATGTTCATTGTCGGGGCAACCCCCTGTGGTTGCCCGCCCTCCGTTCGTGCTGAGCGTAGCCCCTTAGGGGCGAAGTCGAAGCGCGGGCTCGAGGAGCCTGTAATGGGAGGGAGGAGGATTGTATGTGTGGTCGCTACAGCTTGACGACAGATGAGCAGCAACTCCAGGCTCGGTTTGTGGCGCGAACCATGCCTCGTACGCAAGCCGCACGGTACAATATCGCGCCGACCCAACCGGTGTGGGCACTGACCCATGCGCAGGAACCACAGATCGTGGCGCTGCGTTGGGGGCTGATCCCGTCCTGGGCCAAGGACAAAGCCATTGGCAACCGGATGATTAACGCCCGCGCCGAAGGAATTGCGGAAAAACCGAGTTTTCGCCGGGCGATTCGGAAGCGGCGCTGTCTGGTTCTGGCCGATGGCTTTTATGAATGGAAAAAGACCGGGCCGTCCAAGGTGCCGCATTATATTCGGCTGAAATCCGGTGAGCCGTTTGGGTTTGCCGGTTTATGGGAACGCTGGGCTGGACCGTCCGGCGAAACGATTCATTCGTGCACCATTATCACCACCACACCGAATGAAATCATGGCAGACATCCATCACCGCATGCCGGTGATTATCTCTCGTGAGGCCGAAGAGCGCTGGCTCGACCCAACGGTCGAAGACCCGCAGAAAGTCCTGCCCCTTCTCCAACCATACCCTGCCAGCGAGCTGGAGGCCTACGCGGTCTCAACTGTGGTGAATTCCCCACGCAACGATACAGCGGCCTGTATTGAGCCTGCGTAGCGTACCCGAGACCTGAATTAGTCGCCCGTTTCCTTGGCGTCCGGCTCAAGATCAACTTGGGTCGCTGTGAGGAAACGGACAACCATATTATAGAACGCGGTATTCAAGCTGAGTTCGACGATCTGTTCCTCATCGAGAAAGGCGCGGAGCGCGTCAAAGGTCGTATCCGCAATCTGCACCTGCTCGGTCATCTCGGTTGCGTAGCGAATAACGCTGCGTTCGTGTTCGTTAAAAGCCGGGCTGGTCTCCCAGTCCGCAAGTTTTTCTACTTGTTCAGGCCTTACCCCAACTCGTTGGGCCAAGGCTTTATGGTGGGTATATTCATACTCGCAGTCGGTCAGCCTGCCGACCGTCATAATAGCGAGTTCCCGCAACCGCGGGTCAAGCGTGGTCCGATTCCGCAGCCCATCGCTGAAGTACAGCATGCGACGCAGGAGCAACGGGCTGTGCGCCACGATCCGAAAGATATTGCCAATCGAGCCGCGTTGCTTGAGAAGATCGTCAAAAATATCGCGCTCACGCTCAGGCAGGTCATCTCGGTCCAGATAGGCTAAACGGGCCATGCTGATTTCCTTTCCAGTGTTATGACTCCGAATTCTTCCCGGATTTTTCTCCGAATTCGGGTGCACGCTTGTCCAGGAAGGCACGCATGCCCTCGCGTGCGTCGTCGGACAGAAAGGCCGCTTTCTGGGCCCGGTACTCATAGGCCAGGGCTTGTTCGAGCGACGCGCTCGCGCCGAGGTAGACGCCTTCTTTGATTCGAGCCAGGGTCTCGGCCGGACCCGTAGCCAGCGTCCGCGCAACATTGAGCGTGTCTTCCCAAAAACTCTCAAGCGGATAGACCTGATTCAGCAGGCCCAACCGTAAGGCTTCTTCGGCTCTGACCCGGTCGCCGGTCATCATGAGTTCCATGGCCTTGGCCGTTCCAACCAGGCGGGACAAAAAGAAGAAGCCGCCCCAGTCGGGCACCAGACCAATTTTCACAAAGCTCTCGGAGAAGAGCGCCTTGTCCGAGCCAAGTCGAAAGTCGCAGCTTAATGCCAGGTTAGCGCCAGCGCCGGCCGCAGCGCCGTTCACCGCCGCAATAATGGGTTGGGGCATACGCCGCAGCAACTGGACGACCTGGCTGCCCAGAGCCATACGCTGCTCAAGGACCTCGGTCGTGTTGTCGTCCTGGAGCTTGGCCATGCTGGCGATGTCACCGCCGGCGCAGAAGGCTCTGCCCGCCCCGGTAATGATAATGCAGCGGACGCTCCGGTCGGTTGCAAACTGTTCCAGTTGCGCAAGGAGCTGACCGCGCATGGTGTCAGAGAACGCGTTCATGACCTCAGGCCGATTCAGCGTCAGTATGCCAATATGATCGCTCACTGTGGTGAGCACTTGGTTTTCGCTCATGCTGTCCTCCGGGACTGTTCGTTGATGATATCACCCAATCAGCGCCATAAGCCGGGCAATCTGAGCGGCATCCAGGGTTTCCAGCCGTTCAACAAGCTGAATACATTGTTGCGTGTGCTCTTCGGTCAGGTGGACGCCGAGGCAGTCGCGAATCTTGACCATGTGCTCGTCTCGCGCCAGAGGCTGCTGGCCCCAAAAGCCTTGCGGGCCGTTACACCGAGCCGTCAGACGCCGGCCGTCCTGGAGTTCGACCGCAACGTCTACCCACATTTTTTCCAACACGCCGGGAATCGTCTCGTCCTGGGTCAGGTGAGTCCGAGACAAAAGGGCCGCCAGAGCGGGCTGCGCGCAATAGTCATCCGAGAAGGTCCGAATGGACACCTCGCCGTCAAGCAGGGCGGCGGCAACCGTATACTGGAAGCTGAATTTTCCGTCCAGACCACTGTGGGGAGCGGGTCGATCGACATAGGGCATGACCGGGGCGGTAATATGGATGGCCCGAATGGAGTCGGGCCTGGCGATTTGACGTCGGAGTTCCAGCGCGGCCAGTATTCCGAAATGTGTGCCGTACTGACACGGGAACATCTTCATCACAAAGCCCGGATCGACCATACGATAGGACTGCCCCAGGCGCAGCAATTCATCATACTGAAATTGTGCGCCAAAGAAATGTTCGACATAACCGTTTGACGCTTCAAAAATCGTCGGGTTGCCGGTAAAGCCGTGGGATGCCAGTAAGGCCGCGTCCAGACCGGATAGGGTCGCCCAGCCGCAGTGCGTCGCCTTGGCCATAGTCCCGACATTGGCCATCAACCCGCCCGCGCGAGATGCGCTAATCCCGAGGGCGTGTTGTAACTGCTCTTGACCGAGTTCCAGCAGGTGGGCGGCGGCCACCGCCGCTCCCATGAGACCGACGCTGCTGGGCGGATGGACGCTAAACTCTGCGGGTGCGTATTGGTGGGAGGCCAGCCGAATATGTCCCTGAAGCTCGCAGCCTTTAACAAAGGCCGTGATGATCTCTCGGCCCGGAGCCTGTCGTTCTTCGGCCAAGGCGAGAATGGCCGGCAGCGTCGGTGAGGTGGCGTGAGTGGGGGGACTCCACATCGGCTCATAGTCCAGGACGTGCATGGCGATACCGTTGGCATACGCCGCCAGAACAGGCGAGGTTCGGAAACCGTGGCCAATAACGGTGGCCGTTTCTTTTCCGCCCTGACTTTTGACATGCGTGGCGGCAATGGTTGGCCCCGGCTCCTTGGCCCCGGCCACCGCAACGGCAATGCCGTCGAGGATGACCCGCTTTGCAACCGTCACAACTTCGTCCGGAAGTGACGCAAAAGTCATCCGGGTCAGGGTGTGACACAAGGCTGCTGTGGCTTGAGGCGGTGTCTTGTCCATATTTCAGATGGAAGCTCTTTGCTCTCCGATTGGAGGAGGCTCTTTCAGAAAACGTTCCGGCGCTTCTGGTGCGAAGGTTTGCTTTCCTGGTCCTGGCCCTTCAGAAATCGGTGCTGCAAGGCCTGCGCTTCAGCCAGGCCAATCAGCTCTTCTCGTTCGGCAAAAGAGACCATGTCTTCCGCCATTGCTGCCGTATGGCCGTGGGCACGAATTTCGGCGGCGGCACGCTGCATGGCCCGGATAGCGGCGCGTTGCAGGTCTGACGGAACAATCATGATCCGGTACCCGAGGGCGGCGAGGTGCTCGGCTGGAACCAACGGTGTTTTGCCGCCCCAGAACATGTTGATCATCAGTGGCGCCTTGACTTCCAGGGCTATCCGTTCGATCTCTGCAAGCGATTGTGGCGCTTCCACAAAAATCATGTCCGCCCCTGCCTCGGCATAGGCATTCCCCCGTTCAATCGCCGCGTCCAACCCAAGAACGGCCCGGGCGTCTGTCCGGGCGATGATGACCAGTCCGCTATCGCCACACCCTTCCACCGCGGCCTGAATTTTCTGGACCATCTCTGTGGTATCGACGACATGTTTGCCTTCGTAATGGCCGCAGCGTTTGGGCTCGACCTGGTCCTCAATATGCAGGGCCGCCGCGCCGGAGCGCGCATACGCCCGAATCGTCCGAATGACGTTCAGCGCATTCCCATAGCCCGTGTCGGCATCCACAATAAGCGGTAGAGCGGTGACCGCTCGAATCTCTTCCAGTCGCTTTTGCATTTCCGTGAGGGTGACCAGGCCAAGATCGGGATAGCCCATACTGCGCGCGATGGCGCCGCCGCTGACATACAACACCGCCACACCCGCGGCTTCGGCAATTTTGGCCGATAGCCCATCGTACACGCCCGGAGCCGTGAGCAATCCCTCCTGGGCGAGCAACGCTCTGAATTCGGTCGGACCTTGGGTCGTTTGCAACACCGCACTATTCTCCTCGTGCCCAGCGTGCGGCGTGCGTACCGGCCAGTCGGCCAAAGACCGCGCCACGCATCAGCCCGGAGCCGCCCGGATAGTTACGATAGAAAAAACCGCCGGTCATTTCGCCGGTTGCGAACAGGCCGGGGATGGGCCGGTCCAAATGATCGACGACCGCTGCATCGGTATTGATCCGCAGACCGCCAAAGGTAAAGGTGATCCCGAGCGAGACCGGATAGGCACAAAAGGGCGGCTGGTCGAGCCGAGTCGCCCAGTTGGTTTTTTCCGGTCGCAGACCACGCGTCCGCTTGCCGTCTTTTCGGTCAGGATCGAAGGGGCCGTCCTGGACCGCGGCGTTATAGGCCTCAAGCGTGGCCTGGAAAGCATCCCGGCGAAAATCCAAGGCCGCGTAGCGCTCCTCGATCTGATCTGCCAGCTCGGTCAGACTGTCGGCGATAATGGGCGTGCCGGTATTATAGCGCGTCTCCAGCAGCGAGACGGTCTGCTGGTCAAAGACCTGAAAGATGGTTGCGCTGCGCTGCTGTAAAATATCGCGCCCCATTCTGGCGTAGGTGTACAAATTAAAATCCTCACCCTCGTCAACAAAGCGCTCGCCATCCAGATTGACCATAACCGAGAACGGATAGGACAGCCGGTTGGTCTTGTCGGTGAGCCGCAGGTCGCCATAGGCCGGGGCGTCGGCATCGATCGGCGTGGCGTGACAACCCGCCCATTCGCCATAACTCTGCGCTCCGACCGACAGGGCCGCGCGCGTCATCTCACCGGTATTAAAACGGCTGCCTCTGACCTTGACCACGCTCCAGCTCGGACCGAGATAGGCCGTCCGCATTTCCGGGTCCGCCTGGAATCCGCCGCTGGCCAGAACCAGGGCTTTACACTCGACGGTCCGCAGGCCGCCAGGACCGCGTATGGTAAGACCGGTCACGCGACCGTCCGTGGCCGTGAGAATGCGCTGGGCCTGGGTTTCGTACCAGACTGGAATGTCTGCCTCAGTCGCCAGGCGAAACAGGGTGCTGGACAGCAGGACGCCTTCGCCTTTGGCGCGGAGCGCGCCTCCGCGGGCGAGTTTGATCTTGTGGGATCCGGTAATCCTGACCGGACCCACTGCCCGATTAAACTCCCAAGCCACACCCAGGTCAGCCATCCAGCGAACCGTCTCATACGAGCGGGTAATCAAGGTGTGGGTCAGCGCCGGGTCGGCCTGTCCGCCGGTGACGCGGTCGATGTCATGCTGAAAATCCTCGGGTGTATAGGGATCGACGGCTACATCGCTTGGATCATCATTGTCCCCAATCAGCGTCATCAGATCGTCGACACCGTTATAGGTGCAGCGGAACAGGCCGCCGGTAAAACGGGTATTGCCGCCGCGTAATTTTTGCGTAGCCTTTTCGAGGACAAGGACCCGGGCGCCTTCAGCCCGAGCGGCCAGCGCGGCGGTAAAGGCGGCATTGCCCGCCCCGACAACGATGACGTCAATCGTTTCTGGTGTGCGCTGCGCCGAATCTGCCAATGCCCGCTCCTCCCTGTAGCCGTCACTATAGCGCTTCTGGCCGGAGCGTGAATCCCCTTACTTTTTCGCGCTTGTCTCTTGACCCCAGGATTCCTCCTGACATAGACAGGAAGAAAACAACACCGGCTGTGCCGCTCTGCGGGACATAGCCAAAGAGGAGGGATGATATGAACCCACGTGGGATGTCCCATGTTGCCCTGTGCACTAATGATTTTGAGCGTTCCATGCATTTCTATCGGGATTTGCTTGGATTCAAGGTGGCCCAGCAGGGCACCACTGTTGAAGAGGGAGAATACCAGCAGGGGATTTACAAGAAGAAAAACCAACAGGTGAAGTTTGCCATTCTGCGCCACGGAAAAAAGAAAGCCACTCCGTACGGTCTCAACGAAGACGCCCCGGTGATTGCCCTGCTCGCTCCTACTCAGGGCAAGGCGACCGGAAAGTCGATCCTGGTGGACCAGATTGGCATCTCCCACTTCGGGATATGGGTCAAAGGCTTGAATAGAGTCCACAAAGACCTGGAGAGTAAAGGGGTGGAATTTGTCGCCCCGCCGCACGTCTTGGCCAAGACCAAAGAAGGCACAATTCGTAGCGCCTTTGTCAAAGACCCGGATGGGATCATTATTCAGTTGGACGAAATGGTCCCGGCCCGGGCGTAGACTCTCGTTTCCCTCTCCCTCTGGGAGAGGACCAAGGGGAGGGTATTCTCTCCCCTAATGCCCGACCTCTGCCGGCTGCGGCTGAGCCTGTTTGGTGCGTATAGCCTTGGCCCGAGCGGCCATCTCCTCGGCTTCGTCCTCGCGACTGAGCTTTTGCAGCAAATCAACATATTTTTCGAGGATGACGGCCACTGCCGGGTGATCCGTGCCGAGCTTCTCCTCGCGGATCTCAAGTGCCTGCTGAAAGAGCGGCTCGGCCTCTGCATACTTGCCCTGGGCGATGGCCAGTTCGGCCAGTCCGCTGAGGCTGGTTGAGACCGCGGGGTGAGTCGGTCCAAGTGCCTGCTGCCTGATTGTCAGTGACCGCTGAAAATACGATTCCGCCTCCGCATAGCGTTCTTGGCTCATATAGACGGCAGCCAGATTGTTGAGACAATTGGTGATGCGGTAATGCGTGGGGCCCACCAGGGCTTCGGCGATTTTCAGCGCGCGCTGGAGAAAGGTCTCGGCTTCCGCGTAGCGGCCGAGCTCCCGGTATAGTGAGGCCAAGTTATTCAGGCTCTGCGCCACCCACGGATGGTGGGGCCCATAGTGCGCCTCTCGGATAGACAAGGCTCGCTCATAATAGCCGGTGGCTTCGGCGCGCTTGCCCTGATTATGCGATAAACTCCCCAGGTTGTTCAGGACAACGGCGACGCGAGAGTCCTGGGGGCCAAATTTCTCCGCCTCTTGGAGGGCCGTGCGGAGTTGTTGCTCGGCTTCGACATAATGACCTTTTTGATACAGCCGTGCGCCCGCTTCGTTTGCCGTCTCCCAGGTGGTGTCACTCATAGCGTCCCCTTTTGCCCAGCGGTCCGAACACGCCCATGTGTAGCAGCCCGTGTGAGAAACTGCGAGGCATTGAGGCAGGCTTACACCGCTTGCCGAATTACCGGCATGCCGTCAGATGGAGCGAACGTAATACTCCGCCGGACAACACGCACGGTATGTCCAGGCACCGGCCGGAGTGAGACCCGAGACAACATCTGGGCCAGGACGATCTTCATCTCATAGGTGGCAAAGGCTGCACCCAGACAGTGGTGGACTCCTCCGCCAAAGGGGAAAAAGGTGTAGGGGTCCACGCGTTTTCCAACAAACCGGTCGGGGTTGAACGTCTCGGGCTCAGGCCACAATTTCGGATGCCGGTGGGTGAGGTAAATACACGGCGCGGCCACACAGTCCGCGGGTATTTCATACGCCCCAATCTGGGTGGGCTGTTCGAGATAGCGAACCACGACCGGAATAATCGGATTGAGTCGGGCCGTCTCTTTGATGGTCGCCTCAAGATACTCAAGCTCGGACATGTGCTCGGCCCGTATGGGACCCCCTCCGACCACGCGCTGGAGCTCGGCGCAAACTTTTTCCAGAACGTCCGGGTTTTGTAACAAGCGGTGAACGACCCAGGACAGCGAAGTAGCGGTGGTCTCGTGTCCGGCCAGCAGCATGGTGATCATCTCATCGCGCAGTTCTTGATCGCTCATGGGCTGACCATCCTCGTCTCGGGCTTCGATGAGCACGGCCATGATGTCGGTGCGTCCGTTTTGCGCCGCGGCTTTGCGTTGGGCAATCTGCTCGTACAGCACCGTATCGATTTCATGCCCGAGTTGACCGATGCGTCGCCACGAGGTGAGCGGTCCCAGGTTGACTTGCAGCCAATCGATTAAAAGGAGAGGGCTATTCCCGACGAGTCTGAGAAACTCAATCAGCAGGGAGCGCAGTTTCTGGAGCAGTGCACCCTCGTCCACGCCAAAGACGGTCCGCAGAATGATGTCAAGCGTGATGGCCTGCATGCGTTCGTGAATGGGGAAGGGCTGTTCCATCGGCCAGGCGTCAATCGACCGATCGGCA
>JAJDZM010000126.1 GCA_022824615.1 Candidatus Binatia bacterium
GCTCAGGCTGAGTTGGCGGGCCCGCTGCCGGCGGTGCGGCCCCGTGGCGATGAGCTGCCGCCGCCAGCCCGGCAGAAAGGCAAGACAGAAATCATCGACATCACAGAATACTTCCAGTAGGCTAGGCATCTAAGGGACTCCGGTGAGGGAGCTATTGGTTTAGCCACCAACAACCTTACCCCATTTGGAGCCCCTTAGCCCGAACTCACGTTAGTAGTGCGGGACAGTAAAGGAGACGGACCATGACAGACCACGGCTATGCCCGACCGGACATGCTGGCAGAGACCCAATGGCTCGCCGCGCATCTCCAGGATGACAACCTGCGAGTCGTCGATTGTGATAATCGTGAAGCCTACCGCCGCGCCCATATTCCGGGGGCGATTCCCGTTCGCGGCCATCATTATCTCAAGGAAAAGGAAGGTGCACCGCATATTATGGGTCCGGATCAGTTTGCCCAGACCATGGGCGAGATGGGCATTGGAAATGATACGTTGGTGGTTGCCTACGATGGCTTCAGCGGGCTGTACGCGACCCGGTTCTGGTGGGCTCTGCACTATTACGGTCATAGCAATGTCAGAGTGTTGAACGGGGGCTGGGACGCCTGGCTGGCCGAGGGACGGCCGGTGACCAACGCCTCGTCCCGTCCGGCCAAGGCGACCTTTACCCCCCAGGTTCACGCCGACCTGATCGCCCGTTGGGAGCAGGTCCGGGAGGCCATTGCCACGGATACCGTGCTGCTTGATGTGCGCTCGGATGCGGAGTGGACCGGCGAAAATAACCGGGGCACCAAGCGGGGCGGGCGGATTCCCGGCGCGGTCCATCTCGAATGGCTCAACTATGTGGACCCCAAGACAAAAAAGTTCAAACCCGCGGACGAACTTCGCCCCATGTTTGAGCAGGTCGGGATCAGACCCGAGTGTGAGGTCGTCACCTATTGACAGGGTGGTATCCGTGCGGCGCACGGACTGTTCACCCTCCGGTTGCTCGGTTTTGACAAGGTGCGTAATTACGATGCCTCCTGGGCCGAGTGGGGCAACCGCGAGGACCTCCCGCTGGAAAAATAGGCTCTGGTGACGCTCCTTTCTCGTATGGCTGGATATAGACAATCACTGTGGCTCCTGGCCGTTCTGCTGAGCTGTCTTTTTCTCTCCAGCCACGTCTGTAGCGCGCAGCCTGCGGCCGAGTCCGAACCCCACGGCAGCCTGCTCATTCAGACTCCGGGAGAGCAGGCTCAGCCGGGTGGACTCTCAGCCAGAATCTATAGTCTTATACCCGAGGCACTCGTCGCCCAGGCACCCCTGGACACACCCGTTTCGCTGCCGCCCGGGTCTTACCGGGTTGAACTCGACATTCTGGGCGGAACGGTTTCACGTGAGCGCGTGCTGGTTCGATCCGGTCGGACCAGCACAGTCATCCTGAGCGAAGTCGCGGCCCTCCAGGTCAACGTCCTGGATAAAAAGGGCCAGGATATCGGCCTCGGCGTTGAGGTCTATGACGGCGTGTCCAACGAACTGCTGGGAGAGTTCCTGAGCGGAGAGACCATCCTGGCGCAGCCGGGCTTGGTCGATGTCAAGGTCGCCGTCCCACCCCAGAGCCAGTGGTGGCGCGATATCGAGCTCCTCCGGGGCGGACTGCGGGAACTGACGCTGCGCGAGCGTGTACGTGGCGAGCTCCTGGTCCATCCCCGGCTGGCCGGAAAAGATGTCAGTCCGCTGACTCAGGTCATCATTTACGCCGCCGGAACGCAAAAAGAGATTGCTCGCAGCGACCCCGGCCAGGAACATCGCTTTGTCCTGGAGACCGGCAGCTATGACGTGTTTGTGGCCAACCCGACAGGACGGGGGAAACCCTTCGTGCTGGAACGCACGGAACTCCCGGATGAAAAAACCGTCGAAAAGGATGTCCACCTGGATGGACCGGCCGACCCGCCCATAGCACAGCCACCAACCCATTCGGAACCGCAGCCGCTATAGCTCAGGCGGATGGAGTCGTTCAGCTCGCCTTCAGTTTCCGAATCTCGCCCTCAAGCGAGGTGTACCAGTCGTCAAACGGAATAGCGTCCGGGACAACGATTTCGAGTGTGCCCCCCTCAAGCATCCTGAGGCTGCCTGTGCCCTGCGGCCGCAGAGGAATAACGACCGCCTCCCGGGAGATGCCAAGCCGGTCAAGAATTTCGAAAATACGCTCGATCTGCGCCAGTTGCACCCCTTGAGGCACGATGTCTCCTCCCGACTACCACGCCAGGAGCGGAATGGCTGCGGCGAGGAGTAGCACGCTGATGCCGATGGCAATGACACCCCAGAACGTCGGTGGACGACGGACCTCCAGGGTGGCTCCGCAGTGGACACACTCGGAGAGAAACGAGCCTCCAGTCACATAGACACGGTTCCATTTATGACACGCGGGGCAACGGGGGTTAGGGCGGGCGCGGAGAAGTGTAGCAAACTGAGACACGATTTTTCTTTCCCCTTTTCTTTCACCCTAACGGGGGGACGGAGTCTACGTCAACCGGCCTATTGGCGATTCTCGGCATAGTGTCGAGCGGTGAGGCGCGGTGTCACCAGATCCAAAAGCTGCGTGTGAAGCCTGCCATTGCTGGCAACCAGGCCCTGTAAGAGCGTCGTTGGCTGATTGAAGCGGACCGGCTTTCCGCTGAGAGTCGAGACTCGTCCCCCGGCCTCCTCGACCAGGAGCGTTCCCGCACAAATATCCCACTCGTTCTTGGGCGTCAGCGTAAACGAGGCGGCTGCCTCACCGTTTGCAATACACGCCAGCTTGTAGGCGATACTCCCCACGGGGCGGGCTTGGAAAAGAGCACGAAAGTCTTTCCACTCCCCCCGTTTGGTCTCCGAGCGACTTGAGAGAATAGTGGCCTCAGCCAGGTGCGGCGTTTCGGGCACGCGCAATGGGCGGCTGCCACACCACGCGCCTTGTCCGCGGACCGCCCAGAAGAGCTGGTCCAGGATGGGATTATAGACCACGCCGAGAATTGGCCGGCCCGCTTCAATGAGCCCGATAGAGACGGCAAATTCCGGGATTTTTTGAATGAACTCCTGGGTGCCATCCATGGGATCAACCATCCAGACGCGGTGGGCGGAGAGCCGCGCGGACGAATCGACCGTCTCTTCAGACAGCCAGCCATAGTCGGGAAAAGCCGCCTGGAGCATGGCGTGGATCTTCTGGTTGGCTTCCCGGTCGGCAAGCGTAACCGGGCTGTTATCAACCCTTTTGTACTCAACCGTATAGTTGGTCTCGTAGATGGTACGGATAATGTCTCCCGCGGCCCGCGCGGCCGCAATGGCAAGGGCTTTCTCTTTTTCCATTTACTGTCCCAGCACCTGGGCAAAGATGAGCGGCGCTACAATCGAAGCGTCCGATTCAATCAGGTACCGCGGCGTGTCCACGCCGAGCTTGCCCCAGGTGATCTTTTCGTTGGGAACCGCGCCGGAATAGGAGCCATAGCTGGTCGTTGAGTCACTGATCTGACAAAAATAGCCCCACAGTGGGGTGTGGGTGCGTTTCATATCCTGAATCAGCATGGGGACCGCACAAATGGCAAAGTCTCCGGCAATGCCTCCACCAATCTGAAAAAATCCGATGGAGTGATGGTCCGAGACTGTACTATACCAGTCGGCGAGCAACGTCATGTATTCAACCCCGTGCCGCACGGTATGCATATTTTTAATCAAGCCGGTCATGCAATAGCTGGCGTACACATTCCCGCAGGTTGAATCCTCCCAGCCCGGCGCAACAATGGGCAGGTCTTTTTCCATGGCGGCGTGGACCCAGGAGTCTTTAGGGTCAATTTGGTAATAGGGTTGCAGCACGCCGGTACGCAGGATTTCGTAGAACGTCTCGTGTGGGAAAGCCCGTCTCCCAGCATGGTCGGCCTGCATCCACAATTCCTGGAGGACACCTTCGACTCGACGCATGGCCTCGAACTCGGGGATGCAGGTATCGGTGACGCGGTTCATATGCCGGTCAAGCAGGCTCTCCTCATCCTGAGGGGTCAAGTCCCGATAGTGCGGCACCCGCTCATAGTGCTCATGCGCGACCAGATTAAAGATGTCTTCTTCCAGATTCGCGCCTGTACAGGAGATGGCATGAATGCAGTCGTTACGGATCATTTCCGCCAGGGAGATACCGAGTTCGGCCGTACTCATAGCGCCCGCCATGGCCAGCAGCATCTTGTCGCCCCGGTCGAGATGCTGTCGATAAGCGCTGGCTGCCTCGATAACGGTCGCGGCATTGAAGTGTCGAAAATGGTGGTGCAGAAAGTCAGTGATCGGCTGACGGCTCATCCCTTCCTCCTTCAATCTGATATGCGTACCGGCACGTCGGGATTCACCTGCGCTTCAAGGGATACATCCGGCTTCCCGCCAGAGAAGCCGGTCGGATGAACAGAGTATCCCCCGACATTTTACTACCGTAATTTGACGGGAGTATTCAGACTACTTCGACACGAAGCGCGTCCAGACAGAACACCTCGTCATACCAGGGGGCATATTGGGCGCATTCCGTAAGTGCCTGGTCTCTGGCTTTCTCGAAAAGGCGCTCAGCCCTCTTGACAGGTAAGGCCGCTTGTTTTGAGGGGGCCTTGGCCAATTCTGAAACGATGACCTGTACGGTCTCCTTAGAGGCAACCGTTCCGTCATCATATACGAAAGCAGGCACGAACTCGAAAAAGGTGCTTTCATTCCCCCGCCGTCTCTTTTTTCACTTTGACCGTGAAGTAGAAAAATGCGCTACCATCGGATGATGAATTTCCTCTTCTTCTTTGATTCCACTATCATTTGCAAGGTCGCCCAATACAAGGCGCCCTCTTTCCGTAACATTCAGTTGTCCATCGGACTCCTTCAAGAAGCCAGCCACGACTAGCGTTTGAACCTCTTCTTCAACAGTTCCCTCGAAATGCGCGGAGAAATCGCTGATATACCGACAGAGGCCCTCCGATACGGCGTACAAGAGGAACATCACCTCCCTGTCTTGCGTCTTGTAGGCGGCTTCCCAATCGACTTTCTTTTCGTCGGGCATCAGTTAGCCCTCCCTGACTGGTGACGATAAGCAATGCTTCGTCTAGCTTGGACACGCATACAGGCTTGTGTCAACAGGTTGCACGCTATGACATCTTGCTGCCCATACCAATAAACAACACCGTATCCTTCGTCCAAATCCCGCAAATCGCCTTTGCCCGGATAGCTGTCTCTGTATGAATGCGGTGCCATGATGTAGACCTTAGGAGCGATATCTGGACGAACACAGAAATCACACACTTCGGCCAATGCACCGGGAGCCCCCTCAACGAGCACAATAATAAGATCAGCGGCCTTTGCTTGGGCAAACTCCCTACTTGCTTCTGAGAGATTCGGGGCGGAACCTAAGTTAGTCAGGTCTTCGCTGAACATGGCATTGTGGCCGTCTTTAAGAAGCCGATTCCCGATGTCTTTTCGTTTTCTGGCAATGGGAGCGTTCCTATCGGGCGACATGCCCCACACCAGAATGCTAAAGGCAATCCGCCCTTCTTGTTTTATCTGTTCCTCAACTCTGCGATCAAAATCCCTGCGCGCCTGCCTCGCTGCTTCCGTCTTCGGTCCAGGTAATAGAGACTGGTTCTTATCCTTCTCCTCCATGCTTCCGCCTCCAAAATGAACAACATAAAAATACTTCTATCACTATCATGTCGCACTGGCCCTCTAGCATCCCTCCCTATTCATCGGGCAGCGCCTTCCGAATGGCTTTCAGTTCCTCGTCAGTGATTCCCCATATTTGGGCCGCTACCTCGTCGATTTCAGCCTCCAATTCTGCCAACTTGTCTCCGCCATTTTGTTTTGCCGCGGCGTGGCACTGACGTGAGAGTTCGGCCAGCCGCGTGTGGGTACCGTTGCTTTTTTTGAACTGAGGAACGGCTATGTTCTTCATGATGTGCGGTGACGGATGCAGAACAATATAGGCCGCAACGGCCACATAGGCAGGTGAAGAATTGAGCATTCCTGCGATGAAATATACCTCACTCTCGTCACCACAAGAGACAGCCACGATTGTATGATCTGGTAAGGATGGTTTCACCTTCTCGACCGTTGAAGGACCACACACACCTGCTCTGACGGAGTGCCCGACTTCCGGCCACAGCAACTTCCATTCCTCCATTGTGTAAGGACCGACGTTATACATGGAGTAAAATGGGTCACTCGGCTTAAAGTACTGACGATAGCCGGATCGACCGCGCAGGGTGCCGCGCTCAGGCTTTTTGGGGTCACCCTCAAACTGCTTTAGGTAGGCGTAGGTTTTAGGCCAGCGGCGTTTCATTTCAGCTTCAGGAATGCCCTTTCTTGTTTCCGGGTCCTGAGCCAGGATGATGTGTGCTGAAGGGTTAACCGACCATCGATGAACGTCTCTTCCGCGCAGCAGGGGATAGACCAAGTCTGGCTCAATGGCAGCTTGCACCTGCTCAACCTTAATCTTACCGACGTCATAGAGGTTCTCGATTAGCAGTTCCCCACTGGGTTGTTTTTCCAAGACTCGAATCCAGAAACATCCGTTCAGGCCACCTGTGTTCACACCCTCATACGCCTTGTAGTCACTCTCCCCGATCACCTTTTGAATACCGGATAGCGCTTGCTTCGGCGCTGTAAGCCAGGGGGACGAATCTTTTGAAGCGACAACAGGTATGGCTCCTATTTTGTGTTGGATTGTAGCAGTACGAACGCCGGCTAACGATTCGTTTTGGGCAATACGTGACGGCCCAGCCCATGTCGCATATTTCACGGGATACTTAAAGGAACGCGTCGTTTTTTCGCACACAAAAACAGCGGTGCGATTTGTCGCGCCTTCAAAAACCTGCATAGCGCTCAGATCGTGAACAATGCGGGGCTTCAGTCGCCACGTCGTTTTCGGTTTTGTTCGGTCGTACCTGAGCCTACGGAAACCATCGCCCGCGCCTTGGGTCTTGAAGACGCTCTGCGTAATGACGAACCCAAGTTTACCGCCTGCGTTCAGATAGTTGTCTACGGCGGAATAGGTGAATAGCATGGAAAGGTCTTTCTTGCCTCCACCTAAGCGACCTGCCGATCCTGACAACGTGAACAGATTGTATCCCTCCCAGAGTGGTTTCATGTCGTCACGGTAGCCTTCGGGCAGGTTCTCCCAATTCACCCAAGGCGGATTACCCGCAACATAATCCACTTTACCGATAAACAAGGGCGCAAAGGCGTTTTTGATGATACGCGCCCAGATGCCATTCTGATTATTGGCGTCGAGATGTTGGAGTTTACTATAGAGATTCTTGTGGAGTGTCGTATCTGTTGTCGGTAAGGCTTCGGCCTCACAACGTTCAAGAAACTCTTCGGGTGAGTAGCCATCACGGATGCAAGACTCAAGCGTGGCGGCATAGCGGCCGATATGCTCGCGGCTCTCAGTGACTTCCGCTGGGATGTTGAAATCGCCGGCGCTAGTCTTAATTTGCCGCGCCTTGCCCAAGCCTCCGGTGGTAAATAACTCGCCGTATTCCGAGGGCGTCATGATCGAGTCGCACAGGTAGACGGGCAGTTCGACATTGCTGGCATGACGCAGTAAATCGCGGAGGGCCATCAGATAATTAGTTCGAGCGGCCATAACCGCCAGTGGGTTGAGGTCGAAGCCGATGACGTTGTGTAGAATTTTACGCAGTAGTTCATCCTCACCGAAGCCGCATTCGTGGCGGTGCCCGTCATACCACGTTTTGACACGGTTAAGCGCCATGACGAGAAAGGTGCCTGAACCGCAAGCGGGGTCGAGCAGGCGTTTATCCGGGTTGCCGTCATAACCGAGTTCATCAAGCACGAGTTCGGCCAGCCAGTCAGGCGTGTAGTATTCGCCCAAGTCGTGGCGGACAGACTTGGGAAAGAGTTGCTGATAAAGCTGCTTGAGTAAGTCGCGCGATTCTGCCGGGTCAACGCTGAGTGTGGTCGGATCGAACTGGTCCAGCGACCGTGTTATGCCGCGGACAGCATCTGCACAGTCCTCGTTCCAGGCGTCCAGATACCAGGAGAAGATGTCGCCTTCGAGAAAGTTGCGAATACCGAGCTGTGACCAGATGCCACCTTGTTCGAGATTGCGCAGTTCCTCCCGTAATTTGGCCGGAGTCGGCGCAGAAACGAGTCTTTTGAGCGTTGAGGTCCCAAGCGGTGAAAAGGACGAGACAATCTCAGCGGCCAGCATTTTCATGAAAATGGCGTAGTAGGTGTGAACGGCAAACAGGAGTTCAGACGGATGCGGGTCAGGCACCTGATAATGAGCGGCCAGTTTCCTGACTTTGGGGTTCTGGCTATGAAGGTCATAGCCGCAGACTTCACCGAAAAGTATCTGCCATTGGCGGAAGAACGTCTGAGCCTTCGGGCTGTCTGTCGCACGGATAAGGCCGTAGATGAGACGGACGCCTTTCCGTGCGCTCTGACTCTCGGAGCCGAAGCTGGCGGTCAGATTCTCAGGCGTAAAGGAAGACCCGCGTGCCCCCAGAGACACAAGTGCCCGCAGCAAACGCTGAACTGTGTGCTGCGTAACCGGCTGTGGGTCCTCAGCATCAAGCTTACCTCGGCGCATCCGTACAAACACGAGCGTGTCACCGTCACACCCGATACCAAGGATACGCTCCATGCCGACACGCTCTTTGGCCTCGAAGTCTCGAAAGCGAGTTTTGAGTTGTTTAACAACGGCTTTGACCCCCGGCGCATTCTTGTTTTCAGTAATTTTTCCAGCCCCTTTCGGGTCCTTGTATTCGATGACCACACCGCCGTACTTGGAATCAATACGTCCGCTGGCCAAGCCGTATTCGTGCTGACCCCTTACGGTTAGGCCCGCTTTCTGTATGAACTCGTCAATCAATTTATTGCACTCATGACGAATATCTTCCTCAGAACCAGCCCACTCTACCGCCTTCACCATCTGGTCGGCCATGATCTTGGCGTGGTCTTCAATCAATGCTTCGAGATTTTGATTCATGTAATGTCTCACTTTCCACGGGGTAGGACTCTTTATGAGTGCTTGCAACGCCTGGCCGGTCAGTGCGCCACGGAGTGCCTGGCCCCGTGGGTCAGGCGCCAGCGCTTGGGTCAGCAACTGCCGGAAATCCACGTGCTGCTCGGCCCAGTCCCGGACTGCGGCAAGGCGGTTGAAGAGCGCCAGACGTACGGCGTAGGCGTCGGTCTCATCCTCCTGCCCGTCCTCGGCGTCACTGCCCGGTGCGGCGTATGGCCGGGCTTCGGTGAGAAACCTCGCCACCTCGGCCGGGACGTGGGCCGAGAGGTTCGTTGCCTCACCCACGGTCTTCCGTATTGCGGTTGAGGAGAGATCGGCCACAGACCCAGGCAGGGGCAGAAAATGAATCGCGGCTCGGTAGGGTTGATTGTCGGGGCGCTGTAGCAACTCGTCAAATGCCTGCCGGGCCATATCGCCTCGGTTGGCAACGACAAGAGAAGTCAGCGCAAAAAGTTGCTCCAAGGCGGCCTCCCGATCCTGGTAGTAGCGCGCGTCCAGAATCTGCACCAGCTTGTCCATGCCCACAATAAAAAACAGCCCGACCCGCTTGGCGAAGAGAGATTGGAACGCCTGGGCCTGCTCAAAATAGAGCCCGCGGTTGACCAGGGCCACACCCAAATGTTGTTGCGGCTCGGCGTGCAGGAGGAGCAATAACAGGCGATCCTCCAGACCCATCCCCGTCACCTGTTCCTTATCCACCGTGACCTTTGCGACCGTGTACAAGAGTTGGTCCAGGTGGAACGCGCGGCAAGCATGCTGTGCGAGCACAACGTGCGCCAGGGTGAGGGGGTTGAACGAGCCGCACAAGACACCCAGCCGTTGCGGAGGCGGGTGTAACGGTGTGGACAGCAGACAGGCCGCGGGAGGCGCGGTGCTATCGAGGGACTGGAGACGATCCCGCAGCGTAAACAAACGGGGCAGGTCGTAAAATTCAGGTGACATGACTCACCCGGCAGCATACACGACTTCGACACCCTGCGCAGGCCGGGCCGGAGAAATCATCTGGTCGCTCCGTTTTTCTGATGCTGTAGCCCAGCTTTTTTGGCTTGCTCGATATTCCAGGATTGACGGTCAATTTCAGCGCATGCTACCCTCTGCCAATGCGTTCGCCTTCCCGCGTCGTGTGGGTTTTCCTGCTCTGCTCTCTCATCCCGTTTGCCTCGTGCAGCACGACCCGCCCCGTTCCGGCCCCAGCGCGTATCGCTCCACCGGCCGTTCCCACATCCGTCCAGACACCGCCCATCCCAGGTCAGCCCGTTGTCCTCGCTCCTGAAGACAAAGCCCTCGGGCATTTCCTCAAAAGCCAGGTAGCCCTGAATGCGGGCGACTATGACACCGCGCTCAGCGAGCTTGAGCACGCCGTCTCCCACGACCCCAACACCCCGTTTCTGCGCCTGCGGCTTGCCACCCTGGCCTTACGTCAAGGCAAGCTGGCCGAGGCCCTGGAGCATTGCCAGCAGGTCGTTGCCGCTGAGCCGGACAATACTGCCGCCCAGCGTCTCCTGGCCGGCCTGCTCTCCTCGACCGGCAAGGAAAACGAAGCCGCGCAGGTCTACGAGTCCCTTCTGACCCACGGTTCGGACGACCAGGAACCGTATCTCTACCTCAGCGTGCTGTATGCCAAGCAGGGACGGTTTCAAGAAGCGGTCGGTGTGCTCAAAAGGCTGGTGAGCCGCCACCCCCAATCGGTCCTGGGCTATTATTACCTCGGCCAAACGCACGCGGCAGCCCAAGAGTTGGAGCAGGCGGAAACCTATTATCACGAGGCGCTCAGCATTAATCCGCAGTCAGAACTGGTGCTGCTCGATCTCGCGCTCGTGTATGAAATGCAAAAGAAAAATGCCCAAGCCATAGAGGTGTATGAGAAAGCCCTGAGCCTCAACCCGCGCAGTGAGCCGGCGCGGGAGCGGCTCGGCCGTTTCTATCTCGGCCAGAAGAAGCTTGACGATGCGCTGGACCAGTTTCAGGCGCTTGAAAAGATAGAAGCCGACCCGCAGGAGACGCGGCTCAAAATCAGCCTGATCTATCGGGAGAAAGGCGATTACGAAAAGGCCGCCACCGCCCTCAACTTGGTCTTAGCCTCCCAGCCTGAGAATCATCGCGCCCGCTACTTCCTCGGCGTCGTGTATACGGAGGCCAACCAGGACGTCAAGGCGGCGGTCGAGCTGTTACATATTCCTCAGCAGGACGAGTATTTCGCCGATGCGCGCGTCTACCTGAGTTATATCTACCAACGTCAGGGCAATATCGCGCAAGCCATCACCGCCGTGGAA
Source organism: Candidatus Binatia bacterium (assembly GCA_022824615.1). Classification (GTDB taxonomy): domain Bacteria; phylum Desulfobacterota; class Binatia; order Bin18; family Bin18; genus Bin18. The sequence goes on from JAJDZM010000126.1 coordinate 11,286, forward strand.
CAGGCTCTCAGCGTCAAAGAGGACGACGCGGACCTCATCGGTTTTCTCGCCTCCCTCCATCGCGAAAACAATAACCGCGCCAAAGCCGTCGAACTCCTAGAGCAGCTCATCGAGATCGCCCCGGACAACGATCAGTACCATTTCACGCTGGGAGCGGTATACGATGAGCTCAAACAAAAGGAGCGCTGCATCAGGCATATGCAGAAAGCCATCGCCCTCAATCCCGAGAATGCCGCGGCGCTGAACTACCTGGGCTATACCTGGGCAGAACAGGGTGTGCATTTGGATGAGGCCGAGCAACTGATACTCCGGGCGCTGGCCATCGAACCCAACGATGGCTTTTATATTGATAGTCTGGGCTGGGTGTATTATCAGCGCGGAGAGTATATGCAAGCCATTCAGCATCTCGAACGGGCGGTGGAACTGGTCGATGCCGACCCCACCCTGATTGAACATCTGGGGGATGCGTATTCCAAAATCGGACGCACCGCAGACGCCTCCCGCGTCTACCGGGAAGCCATGAAAAATGCATCCGAAGAAACGCAACTCAATCGTTTACGGACAAAGCTGAACGCCTTGTCTCCGGTAGGGATACACAAGACGAGCGGCAGTGAGATCCAGTAGCGGCAGCGCGTCGAGCCGGTCTCTCCGGCGCACGACTCTCCCTTTTTTCTCACGTCCCTGTGCAGTACGACGGCAGCGACCTACGTCCCTCTCGTTATCCTGGCTCGTCGTTCTGGCCGGTCTCATCGTCTGGGGAAATGGCTGTACGGCTCGTCGCCCTTCCCTGCCCCCGTCTCCACCCCAGACTTCAGCCCCCCTCCCGTCCGCCCAAGAACTGCTGGCCCCGCTTCATGCCCGGCATCAGGCCATCACCGGTCTCCGCGGTCTGGCCAAGGTTTCGTATCGGGACGCGCACGAGAAGGGTTCTGCGACGCAAGCTATTGCCCTTGCCAGCCCGGACCGCTTTCGCCTTGAGATGTTCACACTCCTTGGTATGGCCGCTATTCATACCTGTGACGGGCAACAACTGGTCGCCTATTTGCCACGCGAGCATGTGCTCTACCGTGGGGCGGCCAGCCCGATGAATATTGCCCGTTTTACTCAGGTGATGCTCTCCGCCCGCGAGGTCACGCGCCTGCTGTCGGGCTTTCCCCCTTTTCCCATTGAGACAGGCAGAACCGAACTGCGGGTGCGCCGCGAGCCTGCCGGAGCGTACTGGATCGATTTTCCGCGCGCAGACGGGAGTTCCGCCCTGCTGTGGTTCGATCCGGACACGCACCACCTCTCGGGCTGGGCGGTGCGAGACCAGACCGGTGTTCTGTCCACCCAAGGCACACTCTCCGACTACCGCCGGGTGCAGGACATCTTTTTTCCGTTTGCGATGACCTTATCTGACGGGCAAGGGGCGCAGTATCTCGCGCTGGCCTATAATGAGGTATCGGTCAGTGCCGATTTGCAGGATTCCCTCTTTCGCCTGGGCAGTCTCGCGGGCGTACAGGAAATTGATATGGATGCCTATCTTCCGCACCCACCCTAGAACGAGCCGGGCTAAGGCATTATATCGTCTCTTTTGAATACCACCGCAAAGCCGCGTCGGGCCAATGAAAATTTCCGGTCCGCGGATTGGGCGTAGCGCCCGAACTGCCCTTGTTTCTGTTGTTGTACCCAGTCCGGGAAAGAGTCTTCGATATTCATATGAGCGACTTGCTGGGGGGGCAGTAACACGACGGCATCGGCTCCCACCTCACAGGCTTTATCGCGGATCAGGGCGTTCATGCTTTCCAGCCCGTCAATTTCATTCCCATAGGACACAATATGAACAAAGACGTCATACGGCTGGGCCGGGGGAGAGGTCAGCATATTCATCCGGCAATCGACGGGACGCGATTCCGGGTAGATGGGGGCAATGCGCTCCTCAATGGCAACAGGTTTTGCCGGGCGCATAAAACAGCCCGTAAAAAGAATCAGCCCAACACTAAGCCACCAGAATCGTGTACGCACGTTTCTTCCCTTTTCTCGTATCGCTCGCAGACTGGGAGGTATTGGCAGGTAGCATAGAATGCTCCTGGTGCAGGCGCAAGTCTTGTACTGGCCCTCCGGCCTAGTCCCTGAGCAGCTTCCGGGCAATCACCCAACGGTGCACCTCGGTTGGTCCTTCGAAAATCCGCATAGGCCGCAGGCGGCGATAGATAAACTCAAGCGGCATCTCCTTGGACATACCCATACCGCCGTGCATCTGCATGGCCCGGTCGGCCGCCCGGGTCGCCATTTCCGTGGCAAACACCTTAAGCATGGAGGCCTCCTGGCGGACGTCGTCACCTTGGTCAAACTTCCAAGCTCCGTGATGCACCATCAGCCGTGAGGCATGGATATCGGTTGCCGAGTCGGCGATAAACCACTGAATGGCCTGACGGTCGGCCAGCTTCTGGCCAAAGGTCACGCGCTGTTTGGCATACTCGACCATCATGTCCAGACAGCGCTGCGCCAGGCCGACACACCAGCTCCCGATCTCTACGCGTCGGACGGTCAAGCGTAATTGCATAGGCGCAAAGCCCTGTCCGATTTCGCCCAGGACCTGGGAATCCGGGAGGGTCAGGTCTTCAAACACCAACTCCCAGGGTGCATGTCCGCCAATAACCGGAATCTGGCGTTGCAGCACCAGACCGGGGGTGCCTTTATCCACCAGAAAGGCCGTAATCCCGCCACGGGCGCCTTTGCCCTTTTCCGTCACCGCCATGACAATAATGAAGTCGGCGACATGGGCGCGTGAGATCCAGATCTTCCGCCCGTTGATCACCCACTGGTCCCCTTTTTTCACCGCTGAGGTCTGCATCCCGGCCGGGTCTGAGCCGGCCCCAGGTTCGGAAATAGCAATGGCCGACTGCGCCTTGCCCTCGGCATACGGCAGGAGGTATTTCTCTCGCTGCTCAGGCGTACAGGTTTGCATCAGCATGTGCAGATTGGGCGCATCGGGCGGAAAGGTAAACGGCGTAATGGTCTTATACAGTTCCTCGGTCGCCAGACATTTCGGCAAAGCCCCCAGGTTCAACCCGCCAAATTCCTCGGGCACGTCCAGCCCCCACAGGCCGGCTTCCTGGGCAACTGCCAGTAAACGTTCTTCCGCCTCGGGGGGCACCAGGTCTTCACCGGTCATGCCTTGCGTATCGCGCTCCAGGACCGTGGTCTCCAGCGGCATCAGTTCCTGACGTACGAAGCGGCGCACCGTTTCCTGCAACATGCGGTATTCTTCGGGCAGTTCAAAATCCATACAACGTCCTTTCCGCAACAGACTGCCGGACAGCCTAGCAGGATCGAACATGGAAATGCAGGGGTGACAAGGTTCTGAATCAGGATTATCAAGATGGAAAGATGGGCAGGATGGAAGAATAGGAGAAATCCTGGAAATCCAACAATCCTGAGAATCCAGATTCTGACAAGTGAAGGACAGACAGGATGGTCAAAGATGAACTGACATATCAGATTATTGGCTGTGCAATGAAAGTACATAACACGCTTGGAAATGGCTTTCAGGAAGTGATTTATCAAAGATGTCTTGCTATTGAGTTAGAAAGAGCCGGAATTGATTTTGGGCGTGAGGTAGAACAAAAAATCTTCTATGACGGCCTTGAGGTAGGAACGAGAAGGGCCGACTTTGTTGTTGCTCATCGAGTCGTCGTTGAGTTGAAAGCGTTAACCGCTCTGGAAGATGTTCATATTGCACAGGCCAAAAATTACGTAGCGGCTTACAATTTTGAAATCGGCCTTTTACTCAACTTTGGAGCAAAAAGTTTGGAATACAAACGAATATTCAACGACAAAAAGCATCCTGGAAATCCAAAAATCCGGTGAATCCAGATTCCGACTATTGAGGATGGGGGATGAATCGATGGAGAACGGAGAAAAAGTCATCAAGCACCTAGAAATGACGCAAGCCGTCATCAACCGGCTAGGGAGCAACTCCTTCCTGCTCAAAGGCTGGAGTATGACGGTCATCGTCACCACGATGGTCTTAATAGCCAGATACGATATGCAAAATCCGTGTATTGTCCTGGCTGTGATGTTCCCTGTTCTGGGGTTCTGGATTCTGGATGGATATTTTCTCTGGCAGGAAAGATTGTTTCGGCAGGTCTACGAGGAGGTCAGAGTACAATCCGACACCGATTTCAGGATGGACGTAATGAAGCATGTCAACAAACCGCAATGCAGTTGGTGGTCTGCTGTGTTTTCTGTCACGCTCGTTATTTTTTATGCGGTCGAAGTCGTGTTTATTCTTGCCACCTTCGCTATACTTCAAATGGAGGTCCCAGCGTGAGGCAGGTCTTTATTTAGAAAGCGAATAGCTGTGGAGAATATCAACATGGCAGTCTCATTCAACTTTCGGCTCTGGTGTCTCTGGGCCGGGGAGGACTAGGCTCAGGACCTATAAATGATGATTGCTGGAGTGTAGTGTGGTGAGTGTTGGATACCCAGTCTCTATTGGAACAGGAGTTCTGTCATGTCAGGCCCTCCTCTGTGGCTCACCGATGCACAATTCGCCCGCTTGCA
>JAJDZM010000091.1 GCA_022824615.1 Candidatus Binatia bacterium
GCCCTGGAGCTGACGGTCGCGGCCAATACCGCGGGCGGTAGCGATAATACCTCGGTGGTGGTCGTCTTTCACGAGTAACCTTTCACGAGTAGCGAGGCATGGTCAATGTCGCGAAATGAAAGCGGTCAACTCGAACCTGGAACGGTCCTGGCGGACCGCTATCAGATTGAGCGTTTTCTGGCGGGCGGCGGGATGGGTGTCGTCTATGTCGCCCAGGATCAGCGGCTGGCTGAGCGACAGGTCGCCATCAAGGAAATTTTTGACCGATTCACGAACCCCGAAGAGCGCGCCCAGGCCATTGAGTATTTTCATCGAGAGGCCGATACGCTGGCCCAGCTCACCCATCCGGCCATTCCCGCTATTTTCGATCGCTTTGGGGAGGGCAATTGCCATTATCTGGTGATGGACTTTATCGAAGGGACCAACCTGGAGCAGGAAATCGCCGGCCTGGGCGGTCGGCTGCCCGAGAGTCGGGTCATCGAGATTGGTCGGGAGCTGTGCGACGTGTTGACCTATCTGCATAGCTTTTCTCCGCCCGTTATCTATCGGGACATGAAACCGGGCAATGTGATCCTGCGACCGGACGGACGCATCACGCTGATTGACTTTGGCATTGCCAGAATTTTCTCCCCCCAGGGCAAGGCCACCTTGATTGGCACACCCGGATTTGCGCCGCCCGAGCAGTACTCTGGCCAGGTCGATGAACGATCCGATATTTATGGCTTGGGGGCAACCCTGCACTATATTCTGACTGGTCGGGACCCGGAGAAATACCCGCCGTTCTCGTGTCCGCCAGTGCTTTCGGAGAAGCCCGACGCCTCTCCTTTTCTCGCCCAGGCGATTGACCAGGCCCTGGCGTATAAAGCCGAAGAGCGGCCCAGGAGCGCGGAAGCGTTCAAGGACATGTTTTTGTACGGGCGCGGCCTGAGCGCGGCTCCGTCCTCCAGTTCGTCCCAAGCTGCAACCCAAATTCTCGAACCGCTGTCAGAGCCGGTTGCCGAACCCCTCACCGTCGAGCCGCCGCAAAAGAAACGGCGCTGGGGGCGGATGGTTGCGACCCTGGTTTTCTTACTGCTGCTGACCGGCGGGGCGTATGGCCTGTTTACGTCCCCTGAGCTGTTGCAAGGGAATCCGATCGCGCGCGTGGGAGAAAAGATTCCATGGCAGCAGATTGAAACCTGGCTGCCGGAATCCCAGCGGCCAAGGTTTCGAGCCTTTGTTGCGGATTTACCCTGGGAGCGGGAGAAACGCCTGCGCGCGCTACGGGCCGACCCGCTTGAGCTGGTTTCTCTCGACTTGGTCAACACTTCGCGGGATGGCACGCCACTGTCAGAGGTCAAGGACAGCTATACGCTGAGTGAGGTGCAATATCTGACCTGGGAAGCGGCGCTGAAAAACAGGCTGTTTGGGGTTGAAGGCGGGAGTCATCGGCTGGAAGGCCGTTTTTTTGATCCTGAAGGGGGCTTGGCGGGGAAAAGCGAAGCCGGTCGGTTTGTCCGGCCCGAAGAGGAAGAGCTTGAACTGCGGGGTGTGACCCTGCTTGAGGGGCTCAAGGAGCGGGCGACCGGTGATTACCAGCTTGAGCTCTATCTCGGAGATGCCAAGCTGGCCAGCCGAACCGTCCGGATTGAACCGGACCCGGTCCAGGTCGTAGACGCCGACATGGCAGAAGAAAAGGGGAGTGGTGTCGCTGGTGGGGCTGATGCCCCGGTCGCGAGTGGGCCGACACCGGAAGAAGAGATCGCCCGGCGCGCCGCCGAGGAAAAACGGTTGGCCCTCATCCAGGAAAAGAGCAAAGAGCCGCTTTCTCTGCTCGCCGTGCGCTTTTTCAACACGGCAAAAGATGGCAGTCGCATCTCCCAATCATCTGCGTCTTCGTTTGGCGCGTCTCAGCTCCGGTTCGTGGCCTGGGAGGCGGATTTTCGGAATCAGCTCCACAACCTGTTGCCTTATCGCCATCGAGTCACCGCAACCTATTTTGCCCCGAATGGCCAGATTCTCGGGACGGTCGAAGACGGGAAAGAGGTATCGGACGAGACCGAAAAGGTCACTTTTACGGCCAGAATCGGCAACGCTAGTGGCAACGCCTTTCTCCCAGGCGAGTACCGGGTTGATTTTTATGCCAACGGCTATCCGCTCTCGTCAAGAAAATTCAGCGTAAGAGATGACCGAGACTTGGCCTATATCCTCAACTCACATCAAGGGAGCATCCTCGGGCTTGGCCCTGAGCGTGAGGTTCCTTTTGAGGTGCATTTTCAACCGCACAGCAATGGGGCCTTGCGTGGCCGCCTAGTGATTCACGCGCACGGCTTCGGTCGAGCCTCCCTGGAAGGAAGCCTACAGGATAATCACATTGCCTTTCAAAGCCAGATTGGTAATCGCGTCTATCATTTCCAGGGCTGGCGTGAAGAAAATCGGCTCAGTGGAACCTATCGCGTCGGGTCGTCCGAGGACGTGAGCGGCAATTGGTCACTGCAACTCTAGGTTGGGTCATGATGGGCGGCTTCCAGTATGTGAGGAAAACGTGAGGCATTGAGCAGTTCTTGAGCGGAGGAATATGGAGCTTTCACGCGAACGCCTTGTCCTGTATAGCGGTGCCGGTCTCCTGGGTGGTCTTGCCGGCTGGGCCGCGGCTGACCCCCTGGCCGCGGTGGGGAATGTCGATATCCGAGCTACAGCCCTGGGTGGGGTAACTGGTGTTTGTGTCGGTGCGTTTATAGGAGCCATTGAAGGGCTCAGCGCAGGGCATAAGAACAAGACGTGGCAGGGGGTGAAGCTGGGTGGACTGGCCGGTCTGGTGGGCGGGGCGATGGGTCTCCTCATGGGAGAACTGGTGTTTGGCCTGTTTGGTGGTCTTGGCGGGCGCGTTATCGGCTGGGGAATTTTTGGGCTGGCCGTCGGACTGGGAGCCGGCTGGGTCGGCCAATCGTTAGTCCGTTTACGCAACGGTGCGATTGGTGGCTGCATTGGCGGAGCCATCGGGGGGGCGCTCTTTCAGGTGGTCACCTCCCTCCTTTCGCAGACGGCTGGTCGCGGGGTTGCCCTGGCCATTTTGGGAGCCATGATCGGCCTCTGGATCGGTCTGGTCAGCGAGATATTGAAGCGTGGCTGGTTTATGGTCATTCGCTCGCAAAGTCGCAATGCCCGTGAAGGCCGTGAATACCATCTGACCAAGCCCAAAACGACAATCGGTCGAGCCGAAGAAAGTGATGTCGGCCTGTTTGGCGACCGCTCCATTGCCAACTTGCACGCGGTGATCGAAAAACGCAAAAACACCTTCGTGCTTGCCAAAAACGAAGGACAGGTCAGCGTCAACCGGACGCCGGTCACTCAGCCCGTCCAACTGAAAAATGGCGACCGGGTGGAGGTCGGTGGAACCCTACTCCTCTTTCGAGAGCGGGCGGGTAAGGAATAGGCCGGCCGGAGAGCCCTGTACAGGTGGAGAGTAACAGATGGAGAGTCGCATGCGATTGAAAGTCCGGTCCTCTCGGCAGAGCCATACTCAAGCTGTGTGGGTGTTCATCTACTGCCTTGCCTTCTGTGCGTTTCTGACACCGCGCGTCTCTGCGGCCGATGCGGTGGTTGTCTCTGTCACCAACCCCCAACTGGAGAATTTTACCAATGGCGGCGCGGTTGGCCTGTATTTTAATGCGACCGATTTGCGCGGGCAGCCGATCGGACGACTCACGCCGGAGCATGTGACGGTGCAGGAGGACGGGCAGGACACCCAGATCATTGATTTCCGAGGCGAAGAACAGGGTCGGCCGGTCGATATCGTGGTGGTCTTCGATGTCACGGAAAGCATGGGGCCGTTCATTGACGGTATGAAAGAAGCGGCCATTGATTTTGCCGACCGCTTGGCCAAGGCCAATCGGGATTATCGCTTGGGCCTGGTGACGTTTGAGGATTACGTGATTCGGGACGAGCGGGTATTCACCCGGAGTGCCCGGGAGTTCAAAGGCTGGGTTGGCGCGCTACGCCCGGCAGGTGGGGGGGATATCCCGGAGAATTCGCTTGATGCGATGCTCCTGGCCAGCCGCTTTCCGTTTCGGCCCGATGCCCAGGCGGTCCTTATCTTGATTACCGATGCTCCCAATCATACGCGTGGGGACGGCTCGGAGAAAAATAACCCCTACGGTCGAGAGGTGACGCAACTGTCTGGCGCGGAAGTCCTGGCAGAAATCAAAAAGGCGAATTTGAATGTCTATGCCATCTCTCCACCGCCCTTTATGGCTCCCGACCTGCATAAGATCGCAAAGGAGAGCGCCGGGCGGCATTACAATATCGTCAGTGAGGGAGAACGCTTTCCCGAGCTGATCAGCGAGATCGGCCGCTCGCTCGCCTCGCAGTATTTCCTGACGTATACCAGTCCCCGCCCGGTCGAGGATGGGGCGGAACGCAAAATCGTGCTGACCCTTCAGCACCCGAATGGGGAAGGGGAGGCGCAGGTGTCCTATCAGGTGCGTGGGATTGGCGGTGCGATAGTTGTTCCCGGCAGCTCAGGACCGGGCTCCACACAACCGCAAACCGTTATTGCCTATGGGGTGTGGAATATGGTGGTTCCGTTCTTGGCCGCCGGAGGATTGATACTGCTGGCGCGTGTCCGGCTGAATGAGATTCCGGCTGAAGTGTTGAGTCTGGTGAAGACGGCAACCGGCAGCTCCGTTTCCGCCAGCCAAAACGCAGTCCCTGAGCCTGTTGTGCCGAAGACCTCTGCACCGTACGCCCGACTGGTGCGCCAAAGCCCGTTTGAGGAGGCGCCGCGCGAAATTGCTCTTTCCCGCGATGAGATGACGATTGGCCGTGGCGAGGAATGCGAGGCGATTATTCTCCACTCTTCTATATCGCGCGAACACGCGCGCATAAAAAAAGTCACACAAGGCTATGTGCTGCTCGATTTGCAGAGCAGAAACGGCATCCACATCAACGGCAAAAAGGTCGCCGAAAATCTCCTCAGAGACGGGATGCAGGTTCGTATCGGAGACGTGGAGTTTCTCTTCTACGCCGCGAACGCGTAGCCATATCTGAAGCGCTCAATTTGCCCTACTTGGCTGTTCGCTCAAGGAGTTCCTGTAAGGCTCTGGTTTGTGTCTCTAACGTGTTACTCTGTTTCATCCGCTCCTCGTTATTGCCTTTCATCATGTGCAAGCCCCACGCAATAAGGGCGCATTGCAACAGGCCAATACCGAGCGCTATCCAGTCTCCAGGCAACATCCCAGGGTTCGCAATCGCGGCTAGCGCTTTGAGGGTGTGTTCTCCTAGCTCAACTGTCTGTGGAGTGTCCATGCTGCCCCTCTCTTTCTCAAGACCGGCTCACGCTTTAACGGTACAACTCCTCGTGCTCGACCGTATAATCCGGCAGCCGAATACGCGGGTAGAGTGAGGGGAGGCCGTCGCGGCCAAGGAGGAGAAAGTCAACCGGCACGAGTGGCATGGGGACGTCAAGGCCGACATAGCTGCTGAAATGATCTCTGCCAAACGCCAGTCGGGTTCCGAGGATATCTCTGGGTAGCGTCCCCCGGACGTCAAATCCTTCTCCCAGGCTTCCGGTGAGATAGGGCAGGACACGCCAGCCGTCTGCGTCATTTTTTTCAAACTGACTCTTGAGGGTGATATCCGCGGGCTCCGCCCCTCGGACCAATTTGGCAATTTCCCGGTCCCCACGGTAGAAGGCGTCTTCATAGCCCTTTTCCCGGAACGTGCGCCAAAACTGCTGCCACGACGCGGTGGGTACCCCGTACACCTTGGTGCGAGGGCCGGTGTCGCTTTCCAACAGCAGAGTAATGTCGCCGTGTGGGGAGAGGATGATTCCGTCGTCCGTGAGCTCAACATTCCGCCAGTCGCCGTCATACAGCTCCCGTTTGAGACCGAGACCCTGGGCGCCGAACAAATCCGGGTTGTCGCGTAGGAACATTTTACTGAGCCGTAAGCCCTGGTTTTCAGGCCGACTGACCTGCTGAAACTCTTCCGCCGCTTCTTTTGCCGCCTCAGTCTTGGGATAATTCTCCAGCAGACGACGCAGATATGCCTGTTTCTCTGTTTGATGCGGACTGGCTTCGGCTTGCTCAAGCAGGGCCGTTGCGGCGTTCTCCTGGAGATCGGGAATCTCTTCTTCCATGCCGGCCAGGGTGTAGTACTCAATGGCTTTTTCAACCTTGCCTTCCTTGGCATAGGCTTTGGCCAGGAGGGGGTAGATCTCCGGAGAGCGTTCCTCCGGGGGAGTCTGCTGCAGGTATTTTTCGCCCTCGGTGATAATGCCTTGTTGGGAGACGGCGCGTCCGGTCATGACCTTCCAGAGTTTCCCCAAGGTCTGGATCATGGTCAGACCGCCAAAGGTCGCCGCGCCGACCAGCCCCTCCGTGCCGAGTTGGAGGCCAGCCACAACGACATTGTCTTTGACAAAACCGCTCCCCGGCAGCATATAGGTCAAGGTTTCTTTGCTGTGTTCCCACTCCGCTTGTTTCACGCCGGCCAGCGGATCCTGGGGAGCCTCCGGGTCGTACTGGCTGAGGGCGTCATAGTGTTGCAGGCGGGACTCGACTTGCCGGACCCCAGCCCTGGCTTTTTCCGCGTTTTCATCAACCAGCAGGGCGAGTTGATAATGGAAATTGGCCTTCCAATAGTCTTCTTCAGCGAAGGCTTGCTCGGCCTGGTCTAATTCAGCTTTGACAAGGGCCTTTTGTCGTTTCGTATCCAGGGCTTCCATCCTGGCTCGGACTTCCGGGACCCGCGGGTCATTCGGGGCTTCTTCGAGGAAGCGCCGATACAGGGCCAGGGCCTTACGCTCGCGCGGACTTGGTCCTGAGTGCCGGCCAACCGAAGAGACGACACCTTGCGCGGCATAGGGACTTGGGCTGGTGGGCGCACCAAGAAACAGCCGGGCCACGTCAAAGGTCGAGAGCACCCAATTGAACAGCCGACCCACTCGGTGCCGCTTTTCCGAGGTGTAGAGGCGATCGGCCTGCGAGAGCAGTTCATCCGGCGTCGCGTCCAGTTCAATAAGCGGGAGTTCTTCCTGCCCGTCCTGCTCGACAGACCGGTATAGCAGAGCATAGACCAGGGGGGTGACGCCCGTGGCCTCCTCTCCCTGCGCTTCGAGTTGAGCGTCATGCTGCGTCAGTTGCACGATCCGGCTACGCAATGCTGACGAATCGTCCAAGTAGCCATCAATAATCGCGTCGGCAACCTGTCTGCCGACCTCATCCGGAAAATATCGCTCCGGGGGCAGTGGGGGCACAAAAGGATTATAGGTCGGCAAGAATTCCGTCACCCGCTGGGCCAGGGGGTCGGCGAAATCCCGTGCGTGGAGGAATGGCGCGAACACGAGTTGGCAACACAGGAGCAGAGGGATGGCACGATACCACATGTCGTTTTCTTCGCGGGCTGTTTAGCGGCCTAAACGTCCGACCTTGGCCATATAGGCTTCAAGCGCCTCGAGTTTGCCCTTGGCTTCAAGTTTTTCCATGATGCCGTCCTGTTGCGCAACCGTGGCGTAATGCTGGAGCGCCGCTCGTCCCAGGGCTTCAAAGATGTCCGTATCAAAACGTAAACTTTCAGGATCGTTCTGGGCCGTATATTCGCGGGCGAGGGTGACATAGAAATCTCCCAACTCCAGCCGATACCGATACCGATTTTTGCTCTCCTGGTGTTTATCAAGTAACTGCTGATAGGCCAAGATCACGCTCTCGTTGCCATCCTCAATTCGGTAGCGGTTGAGGATAAAGAAGGCGACTTTCGCCCGGTCAAGCCGTTCTTCTTCTTCCCGCGCCAGGGTCCCGTACAGTGTGTCGTCATACTGCTGGGCCAGGTCTCGCCACTGTAGCGCCTGCTCGTCAAGCGCCTGCACGTATTCAACCGCGGTTGTGGCTGTCGGTGCCTGCTGAGCGAGTGCCTGAAAGGCGGTGAGCGCCTCGACTGCTTTCAGTGCCTCCTGTTTGAGGCGGCTCTTGCCTTGGGCGACGCGCTGGTACTCGGCCAGGGCCTGTTCATAGGCGTGCAGCCCCTCGTACGCCCGTCCCCGAGTGAAGGCGATAATGGCGGGATAGGCCCCAGGGTGCTTGGTCTCATAGTCGTTGATGCGGGTGAGGGTGGCCTTATGCACATTGGCTCCGGTCACATCTTTAGGCAGCGGAAAGCGGTAGGTGTCCTTTGTCGCCACGCGCTGAAACTCGGCGACAGCTTTGAGGAGGTCCTGTTCGGTCCGGTACCGCGCACTGCCATTCGGACCTGATTCGTCGGGAGACAGTCCCGGCACCCAGGTGAGCCAGCCCGAGGACTCTCCTGCTTGAGGAGGGCCGAGCGCTGGGAGGGGAGGGAGGGGTTCATCCGGCTGAGCGGGCGGGAGTTCGGGCGGAACGGATTCGGTCGGCGGAGGATGCGGGGAGATGATGCCCGTTTCATCAACGCGGGCTAAAAAGTCCCAGGCCAGTTCTGCCTCCGGATCGTCTATTTCTGCGGATCTTTTCTGTGGCGCGGACGGTGGGTCTGACCGAACGGTGGCTTGTGCGGGCTCCTGTATCATGAACGGAGAGGGGCGCCTCGCCTGACAGCCGGCAAGGGACAGGCTGGCCCCGACCACGCAGAGCCAAAAAATCAGGCTAGTAGAAAATTCTCCGATCGTGTCGGGATAGCGACGTAACATGGTCCTCTGAAGTATAGCCTACCGCAACCGTTTTACCTGTTCGACCGATCTCCCATAGACTCGTTCCCAGCTTAAAGTGGGAAGCCGGACGAGTCAAAGGCGGCGGGCTGCCGGGCCGGAGCAAACCCACCCCGCCGCTCGCGCGGCACCCCTCCCAAGACGTGTGATGCGTATTGCATTACTCGGCGGCCCCTCGCGCCCCTGCGCCGTGCAGAGGGCCAGGAGTGCGGGCTTCCAGCCCGCAAGCGGCCAAGATGGCCGCTCTACCCGGCAAGAAGCCGCCGGATCGTTGCCATTGGCAGAAACAAGCGTTGTCGGTTGTCAACGAATTCGACAAACCCGAATTGTCGATAGAAGGCCGCCGCAGCCTCGTCGCGGGCATCAACCACCAATGCCTGCATGGCCACAACCTGGGTGGCCGCATGCACCCGTTCGAGCGCATCCATTAAGAGATATGCACCAAGCCCGCGACCCTGTTGGCTGCCATCGACAGCGAGGCGGCCCAGCAGCGCTCCTGGAACCGGATAGTACGGGAGCCGCTTTGCCTGGTCCGCAGGCATGGCCTCGCGGCGGAAGTTAGCTGCGCTCAGCGTATAATAGCCGACCACGCTATCAGCACTAGGCTCAGTC
>JAJDZM010000021.1 GCA_022824615.1 Candidatus Binatia bacterium
GTCGGATATCGACATTGCACGCGTTCCTTGCGCCACCCCTTGGACGCAAAACCACGGGCAAAAGCCTTATTCAGCTCCCGAGGGCTGTACAGCATTTTGCCCTGCATCGTGGTCTCCTCGCTTGTTTTACTTTTGCAGCGCGAGGCATCAACGGCAGCAACAACGTCTTCTAATTCCTGCACCAAGAGGGGATGTGTCTCTTTGATGGCGTCTCCATCATTGAACGAATATTCAGCAGCAATAATCATGACCGACCGGCTTCCGCCGCCTTTTGCCACTCCAAGGGCATCTGGGCGATACGCTCTCTTCCTGTTGGCTTATGAATCGGCTTACCTAATGGTCGAAGAGGCAACGTGCCACACATAAACTTCTCTATCCGGTCACGGGCAATGGCAACGTAGGTCGGATCCTGTTCGGCAGCGATCGCCTTTCGGTGATGCTGCAAGGCGGCGATAATGGTAGACCCGACACCACAATACGGGTCAAGAACACCCCCATCAGGCGGTGTGAGGGCCAACACACACCGCTCAACGAGTTCGACAGGAAATTGACAGGGATGTTCGGTCTTCTCTGGATGATTCGCTTTGACGTTCGGAATATCCCACACCCCATCCTCCCAGTCCTGCCTGACCACCTCCCACACATCGGAAGGGTTCTTACCAAGCGGGTTCCCTGAGAGCTGGCCCCGCTTCGGGCCTTTGAAATATCGCTTGCCGGGATATTTGGCAGGAATACGGACAGGGTCAAGATTAAAGATGTAGTCGTCACTCTTCGTAAACCACAGAATAACCTCATACCGACCGGAAAACCGCTTTGAAGCGTGCAGGCCATGATTGAACCGCCAGATGATCCGGTTCCGCAATTTGAAGCCAAGGCGCTTAAACATCTCATAAAAATAGACATCCAGCGGAAAGACCTCGCCCTTGTGGACGTAGTTTCCCACTTGCCAACAGAGACTCCCTGTCGAGGCAAGTACCCGATCTATCTCTGCAATCACCGGCTCCTGGTTTTTCAGGTACGCCTGTAAGGATGCTGTCTTCTCGTACCGCTTGCCCAGGTTGTACGGTGGCGAGGTAATGACCAAATCCACCGAACTCGACGGGATGGTTTCCAACAGATTGCTGCAATCCCCCTCAAAGAGAACCACTTCCGAAGAGGCATTGTAAGCGTCTGAAACCGTAATCTGACGCGGCGCATTGAAAATATCCCCCACAAGCCCCTCCCTAGGCGTAGTTATCAGCCACGAAGGGTATAATATCCCCTTTCTCTTGGCCAGCCCGCTCCCTCAGCGGTAGTGCCCTCATGAGGCAGTTCGGGGAAAGTCAAGAGGAGGGGGTAGTGTCTCGGTTTGCATATTCCCCCTCACCCTAGCCCTCTCCCTCCAGACGCGTGATGCAGATTAAGGGGGAGGGGTAGGGACCGTATCGAGGCTGAGCTACGCTCGCCGGACCTGACCAAAGGAGGCGCGCGCTGCTCATGGACCTCGATACGTTCCTGGTGGCTTTGTATACCATTGTAGATGATCTGTACCAGCAGCATGTAGCGGGGACGAAGCCGGTGCGGCCGGGTCCCCGCCCCACCGTGTCGGACAGTGAGGTGTTGACGTGAGTGCTGTGCGGGCAGTGGGGGGGCCGCTCGGAGCGGGCGTTTTTGCGTTATGTGCGGACGTACTGGCGGGGGTATTGCCCGCGGCTGCTGAGCCAGAGGGCGTATAACCGGCGGTGTCGGGACTTGGCGGGGGTGTTGGTGGCCTTGGTGCCGGTGGTGGCGCGGGAGTTGCGGGCGGCGGGGGCAGCCTATGAGGTCATCGACACGGTGGCCGTGCCCGTGGTGCGCCGCTGCCGGGGCTGTCGGCGGCGGCGGTTGGGGGAGACCGCCGCCTTGGGCTGGGGCGGGAGTGATAAAGACTGGTACTACGGCTGTAAGTTGCTCCTCGCCGTGCTGCCCACCGGGGGAGTGACGGGCTTCGTGCGCGCCCCGGCCAGTACGGAGGACCGCTGGCTGGCCGAGGCGCTCTTGGGCTGGCGCGCCGCCCCCCAGGCGCGCCCCCGCCAGCGCCAGGACCTGCTCCGCCCCACGCGTCCCAATGGCACGCCGTAGGTGGGCCCGACCGGGCCGCGCTGGCCGCAGGCCGGCGCGGGGACCCCCAGCGCTGGCCCCTATCTGGCCGATAGAGGCTTTGAGGGGACGGCGTGGCAAACCCATTGGGACCAGGACTACGGCGCCCCCGTACTCACGCCCCCCAAGGGGCGGCGGGTCAAGCAAGCCCGCCGCCAGCATAGCCGCTGGCGCCAGATCATCGAGACCATCAATGGACAGTTGACCGACACCTTGGGCCTCCACTTCTCGCGGGCCCGCACCCCCCACGGCTTCCTGACCCGCATTGCCGCCAAGCTCGCCGCTGTCAATCTCGGCCTGTGGCTCAACCACCTCTTCAACCGCCCTCCCCTGGCCCTCGCCACCCTCTTCCCCGCCTACTAATCTGCATCACGCGTCCCGAGGGGAGGGCTAGGGAGGGGGTGTTGCAGACGGAAGGACGAGGCGAAACTGAGACACTACCTGATGGCGTATCTGGACAGCTTGAGCCGGTAACGTATTATTCAAACGAGTGAAAGGAAAAGATGTGGCACGGGAACAAAAGCAGAAGAGACAAGACGATCCCTCGCAGGACACCCAAGGTGCGACAACCGGCTACGAGGCCGAACTCTGGGGCATGGCCGACGCCCTGCGCGGCAGCATGGACGCGGCCGAGTACAAGCACGTCGTTCTCGGCCTGATCTTTCTGAAATACATCTCCGACGCCTTCGAGGAGATACACGCCCGTCTCGAAACCGAACGAGCCGAGGGCGCCGATCCCGAGGACCCGGACGAGTACCGCGCCGAGAATATTTTCTGGGTGCCACCCGAGGCGCGCTGGACACAGATCAAGGCCCAGGCGCGGCAAGCTACGATTGGCGAACTCGTCGATGACGCCATGACCGGCATTGAGCGCGACAATCCGGCGCTCAAGGACGTACTGCCCAAGGACTACGCCCGCCCGGCGCTCGACAAGCAGCGGCTCGGCCAACTCATCGACCTCATCAGCAATATCCGGGTCGGCGACGCAGAGGCCCGTTCCAAGGACGTGTTGGGCCGCGTCTACGAATACTTTCTGTCGCAGTTCGCCAGCGCCGAAGGCAAAAAGGGCGGCGAGTTCTACACCCCGCGCTGCGTGGTCACGCTGTTGGTCGAAATGCTGGAGCCCTATCAAGGCCGGGTCTATGACCCCTGCTGCGGCTCCTCCGGCATGTTCGTGCAGTCGGTCGCCTTCATCCGTGCCCATCAATCCGGTAACGGTAATGGTGGCAGCGCACCCCAGGGCACCAGGGCCGACATCTCGATTTATGGCCAGGAGTCGAACTACACCACCTGGCGGCTGGCCAAGATGAACCTCGCCATTCGTGGCATCGAGGGCCAGATCGCCCACGGCGACACCTTCCACAACGACCGTCACCCCGACCTCAAGGCAGACTTCATCCTGGCCAACCCGCCCTTCAATATCTCCGATTGGGGCGGCGAACGGCTGACCGAAGACAAGCGCTGGCAGTACGGTACCCCGCCCAAAGGCAACGCCAACTTCGCCTGGGTACAACACATCGTCCACCACCTGGCACCGGCCGGTACAGCCGGCTTCGTGCTCGCCAACGGCTCCATGTCGTCCAACCAGTCAGGCGAGGGCGCTATCAGAAAAAGCTTGATCGAAGCCGGTCTGGTGGACTGCATGGTAGCCCTCCCCGGCCAGCTCTTCTACTCAACTCAGATTCCGGCCTGCCTGTGGTTTCTGGCCCGCAATCGCAAGAACCGGCAGTCCAGTGGCCGACATGGTGAAATCCTGTTCATCGACGCCCGCAAACTCGGTCGCATGGTAGACCGCACCCACCGCGAACTGACCGCCGCCGACATCGCCCGCATCGCCGACACCTACCACGCCTGGCGCAATCTCCGTCCTTCCCCCTCTCCCCCTGAGGGAGAGGGCCGGGGTGAGGGTGTCAACGCCTACGCCGACATCCCCGGCTTCTGCAAAAGCGCCTCCCTGGCAGAGGTACGTAAGCACGGCTATGTGCTGACCCCCGGTCGCTACGTCGGCGCGGAAGCGCAAGAAGACGACGGGGAGCCGTTCGAGCACAAGATGCGACGGCTGGTGGCGCAATGGAGGGGACAGCAAGCCGAGGCAACCAAGCTGGACGGAGCGATAGAGGCAAATCTGCAAAAGCTAGGCTTTAAGGACATACCGTGAATATCAACACCGACTACCTTGACCGCTGCATCGAAACACTGGAACGCGCTTTTGATTTGTTGCAGGATTACCGTCCAGGGGAAATTGAACATGACCTCTACCGCTCGGCTTGCGTCAAGGAATTTGAAATCATTGAAGAGCAGTGCGGCAGCCTGCTGAAAAAGCGACTACGAGAGTACTTCGCCAGCAACCGCGAAGTCGATGAACTCTATTTCAAAGACATCTTCCGTCATGCTGCCAAGCACGCCCTGATTACAAGTGACGAGTGTGAGCGCTGGCTACACTACCGTGACTATCGCAACAATTCCGCCCACCGCTACGGCGAAGACTACGCCGAGGAAGTGCTGGCCGCGTTACCCGCATTTATCACGGACGCGAAGGCAGTGTCCCAAGCGATACAACAGTCAACATCATGACCCGGCAACTTGATGTGAAACCCCGACACCGGGAACAGATTACACGCTTGCTGCGCGAGCATCTGCCCGGCGTAGAAGTGTGGGCCTACGGCAGCCGCGTCAACGGCAGAAGCCACGAAGGCAGCGACCTTGACCTGGCATTACGCGGTCCCGGTCTCGCCAAAATCGACACCACGCAACTAGCCGAATTCAATGAAGCAGTACAGGAATCCACCATTCCCTTTCTCGTAGAAGCGCGTGACTGGGCGCGATTGCCGGAAAGTTTTCATCGTGAGACCGAGCGGGAGTATGTGGTGCTGGTGGAAGGTGAGGAGCGAGTTGCCAGGGGTGAGTGGCCGACCATGTCACTTCGGGAGGCAGGTATTTCGCTGATCGATTGTGAGCATCGTACTCCACCGGCTGCTGAACATGGATATCCCTATGTCGCAATCCCACAGGTTAAGGATGGACGAATCAACCTCAGCGGTGTTCGCCGTATCACACACGAACACTTTGATGAATGGACACGGAAAGCCAACCCGGAGTCCTTCGATATCGTGCTTTCGAGGCGGTGTAATCCCGGAGAGACCGGTTTTGTCTCCGAGGGTCTCAAGTTTGCGTTGGGCCAGAATCTTGTCTTGCTTCGATCTGATGGAACAAAAGTCTTAAAACCATTTTTACGCTGGCTTGTTCGCGGCCCACGGTGGTGGGGGCAAGTTGACAAATATATCAATGTTGGAGCCATATTCGACAGTTTGAAGTGTGCAGACATCCCGAATTTCAGCCTACCTATCCCCCCCCTCCCCGAACAACGCGCCATCGCCCACATCCACGGCACCCTGGACGACAAAATCGAACTCAACCGCCGCATGAACGAAACACTCGAAGAAATGGCACGAGCGCTATTCAAGAGTTGGTTCATAGATTTCGACCCCGTTCATGCCAAAGCCGCTCTCCGCCGGCACGCCGCTGCCCAAATCACTCCCCCCTTGGGGGGGAGTCGGCAAGCCAAGGGCGACAGCCCGCAGGCGCGCCGGTGGGGGGTTGCCCGCCGCCACTACCCCCGCCGCGCCCTCCCCACCGCCCGGACCCTCCGCAAACCCCAAACAGACGCCGAAGCGCTCCTCTGGTACTATATCCGTGACAAACAACTCGACGGCCACAAATTCCGTCGCCAGCAGCCCATCGGCCCCTATATTGTCGATTTTGCCTGCCTGTCCAAAAAAGTCCTCATCGAACTCGATGGTGGCCAACATGCGGAGCAGCAGACACAGGACGAGGCCCGGGACCATTTCTTGCGCAACGAGGGATACCGGGTGCTGCGCTTTTGGAACAACGAAGTGTTTGAGAACTGTGACGGGGTGTTGGAGGCCATACGAGCGGCGGTGCAGGACCCCCCACCGCAGCAGTCTGCGCCTGACGGCTTGACCGCTACGACTCCCCCCCAAGGGGGGAGTGATTGGACCGTGGAGCGGGCGCGGGCGTATCTTGACGGGATGGACCCCAGCATTGCAGCGTTGTTCCCGGATCGTTTTGTCGATTCGGAGTTGGGGGAGGTACCCGAGGGGTGGAGAGTTGGGAATCTGGAAGACATCGCAAAACATCCTCGGCGCGGAGTTCAGCCAAACGATATTAACTTTGGGACTTCCTATATTGCACTTGAACACATGCCGAAGCGCTCTATCGCACTTTCGGAATGGAACACCACCGCCAGCGTTGGAAGTAACAAGTATGAGTTTCGGCGGGGTGAGTTCCTGTTTGGAAAGTTACGACCGTACTTCCACAAGGTCGGTATTGCACCTGTAGCGGGTGTTTGTTCCACGGATATCGTTGTTGTCACGTCCAATGCGAAACTTTGGTCGTCCTTTGTGCTCTTCTGTATCTCAAGCGATGAATTCATTGCTTATACCGACCAAACTTCGACAGGCACGAGGATGCCGCGCACCAGTTGGAAAACTATGAGGCAGTTCGAGATATGCCTACCTACGGAATCACTAGCGGCTTTGTTCCAGAGTATCGCTCAGCCGATGATTGACCGTATTCTAGCCAACTGCCAGGAATCGCGCGCCCTTGCTATACTGCGCGACACGCTACTTCCTAAGCTCATTTCTGGCGAGGTGCGGGTTGGAGATATGGAACGACTCTCAAAAGGAAGCAAGAATGACAACACGTATCCTCTCCTTCTTTCCTGATACGAACTTGTTTATTCAGTGCCGCACTCTGGAAGAACTCGACTGGTCAGAGTGGGCAGATTTTGAAGAGGTTCATTTGATTGTTTGCCGTACGGTTCAACGGGAAATAGACCAACGAAAAAACCGTGGGAACGACCGATCTGCCCAACGCGCTCGCAAGACCTCATCTCTATTTCGGAGCATTATTGAAACGGGTTACAAGGTGATTCAGGACGAGGGTCCACAAGTCAAGCTGATGCTAGAGTCGTCCAGCGTTCCTAGTCCAGAATTGAAAGATCGCCTTGATTACAGCAAACCAGACGATGAGATCGTCGGCTTTCTACATCAATACAGGAAGCAACATCCTGAGGCGGATGTCCGGCTACTTACTCATGATACAGGCCCAATGCTGACAGCGAAAAGTCTCGGTTTACCATTTGTCAAGATCAAGGACACTTGGTTGCTACCGACCGAAAGCAACGAGACAGAAAGAGAAAATCGGCGGCTAAAAGAAGAAGTGGCTCGCTTGAGGAAAACTGAGCCTGAGTTTCATATCAGATGTTTGGACGGCAATGAAAGCGACATTGATGTTCTTGAGGTTGAGTGTCCTTTTGGACCTTTGAACGAACAGGAAGCATCTAGGTTTATTGAGCAGGTGAAAAACATATGCCCCATCGTGACGGATTTTGGCTCTTACGAACGGATCGGTAGAGTCTCTACGTTCGGAGACATGCGCGAGATGAGTGGATCATATACTCCTCCGTCGGAGAGCGATATCGCCAAGTACAGAGATAAAGAATATCCAGCGTGGATAAAAGAGTGTGAAAAGGTACTATCCAATCTGCACTACGCATTACTACGCGAAGCTGGGCCGCCAGCTTTCCGCTTTGTCGTAACAAATGAAGGAAGTCGGCCAGGGAAGAACGCCTTAGTAGTTATTGCATCAAGAGGAAAATTCAAAATCTGCCCTCCGCAACCAGAAGACGACGAACACTCAAAAAGGCGGAGAATACTCGACAGGCTCCTTCCGTGGCCACCGGAACCGCCGAAGAGCCGACAGATTGACGATCCGCGTCATCCTTTTCTTGACAGACCCGTCCCACCATCAGTCAATCCGTATATGACACAAATCCCCTCACGTGATCCAGATGCTTTCTACTATAAATCCGCTAAACCTAAGATGCCGGTGGAATCTTTTATGTTGGAGTGCGAACAGTGGCGTCATGGAATCGCTGAGAAGTGCTTTGAGGGCGAAATCTTTGCCGCTAGCGACCAAGAGGAAATTCAGGGTGCGATTGAATGCGAAATTCACGCCGAAAACCTATCTAGTCCGGCCAAAAAAATTGTTCCCGTGAGGATCACAGTTAAAAGAGAGAGTACGAAAGACTATGCTGCTAATCTTGTAGCGAAACTGTCGAATCGGGCATCCTCAAGGAAATGAGGTTAAGCAATGGCCAAGAAACGCGCATTCATCAGTTTTGATTTCGACCACGATAATGAACTTCGGGGGTCCTTTGTTAGTCAGGCAAAGCGGTCGGATTCACCGTTCAACATAACGGATTGGTCATTAAAGGAACCTGTAAACGAAAAGTGGCAGAAGAAAGCCCGAGAGTTGATACGAAAGGCCGACCTTATTATCTTCATCTGTGGGCGGTACACACATACCGCCAAGGGTGTTGCGGCCGAGTTAGCCATCACCCGTGAGGAAAACAAGCCGTACTTTCTACTAAAGGGGCGCCCTGATTACACTTGCACTAAGCCTGGCATGGCACGTCATTCGGACGAGATTTACAAATGGAAATGGAAACACCTGGGACGGCTGATTAACGGAGAAAGATATCCTAATGTCTCAGCAGTCCAGTAAGTGTCTGATTCATTACACAAAAGAGACGTATGGCGATTCCTTCAGCACGGACCTTCTTGAGCAATATAAGACGTATGTACAGTCAGCCGAGGATGTCAGCGCGCGCCGGGTAGCTTCGAGTCGCTATCTCCTCACACTCAACATCGCGCTCGTGACTCTCTACGGCATTCAATCTGAAGGGTTCGTTCAGAGCTATTGGGCGATACTGGTTCCGATACTCGGCATCCTGGTCTCTGGGCTTTGGTACCAAATTATCAAGTCCCACAGTGACCTGAATACTGTCAAATTCCAGATCATCCACCAACTTGAAGAACATTTGCCAGTGGCGTTGTATGCCTATGAATGGCAGTTGGCCGGAGAGGGGCGCGGGACATCCTATAGTGCCGTCACTCGTATAGAAAAGTGGATTCCGATAGCCTTTGTTGCCCTCCATATCATTCTCCTTATCTCATTGTTTTGGGGAAAGCGCGACTTTCTTCTTAATTTGACTACCGTGACCACCTGCCCCGAATCCACCGTCGAAACAGCGTCCAACATAGTCTATAGTGGACCACTAGAGCGTTTCACAATAAGTTGTAGCTATGCCGGTGCGATCTCGTCATGCCGGACCCCGGATCGTGTCCGGGGCGGGCTTTGATCCGGCATCCAGAGGCCGGGGAGCCAAGGGCCTGGATTCCTGCTTTCGCAGGAATGACAGGCGGCTACACAGCATCGTGATTTGCTCTAGCGCTTGACCGCCGGAGGTCTGACTATGGAAATTTCCAAACCCCAGCGTGTATGGACCGTTGCCGAAGCGAAGACCCACCTGTCGAAAATCTTGCGGCTGGCCGAGGTAGAGGGGCCGCAGACTATCGGAACCCGGCGGCCATGTGTCGTCGTGCCCGCCGAGGCATGGTACGCGAAAACGCCGCCGCGCAAGCCGTTGGGCCAGTGGCTGGTTGAGAACATGCCGCGCGGGATAGAACTCGATATCCCGGACCGTAGCTCAAATCGGAAG
>JAJDZM010000004.1 GCA_022824615.1 Candidatus Binatia bacterium
CCCGACGTTTCCGCTCGCTTGGAGTACGGCAAGCGTCGCCGTGGACCCGGCCGCTTCGGCTACCTCCAGCGGGGTCTGCCCGGCCTCGTTGAGTACCGTCGTATCGGCCCCGTGCGCGAGCAGGACGGTGGCGATTGCGGCGAGGTCCCAGGTCACCGCGATGTGGAGGACGGTGTTGCCCTCGTCGTTGAGCGCATCGAGGTAGTCCGCCCGGCTTATCGTCCCCTGGTCAGCGGCCGGCGCTGCGCCATGCTCGTCAAAGAGCCCCAGCAACGCCTCGACCAGGGCCAGATGCTCGTTCTCCACGGCGTAATGGAGGGCGGTCCACCCATCCTCCGGGAGATGCAGACCCGCCCCGGCATCAAGCAGGGCTTTGACGATGGACAGGGCGTCCTGATAGGCCGCGGCTTGGAGGGGAGTCTCGCCCGCTTCGGGGTGTACATTCACGTCAATGTCGGCGTGCGCCAGGAGGAGGGTGACGATCTCCTGCTGGCCGTACTCCGCCGCGTAATGCAGCGCGGTCCAGCCGTCTCCATTTTGCGCGTTCACGTCCACCCCGTTATCCAGCAGGCGGCGCACCAGGGCCGCGTCGCCCGCCTGGGCCGCCTGACGCAATTGCGCCGGCATTTCGGCGATGTACGTGGCCAGGGCGGCGGCCGTGGCCGGGTGGCCGCCGAGCGTGGCCACCTCTTGGGCGGTATGGCCACGAGTGGTCAGTGCATACACATCCGCGCCCGCTTCTAGCAGGCTCATGACCGTGGCCGTAGCGCCGGCCGCCGCTGCTCTATGGAGGGAGTCACCGTGGAACGCCGCCAGCGCGGCCATGGCCCCGGCGGCTTCGGCTACCTCCAGCGGGGTCTGCCCAGCATCGTCGGGCAGCGTATGATCCGCCCCTGCGTCCAATAACTTCTGGACCACCCAGGCCAGATTCAACTCCGCGGCGAGGTGCAGCGCGGTCCGGCCCCGGTCGGTCGGCGTATTCAGATAGGCTCTCACCTCGGTGAGATGATGGTTGGATATAAGGTGCACCCGCAGCCAGTTGAACACTGCGACATCTTCATTCTCAACCGCCGTATGCAACACGGTGTACTGCCAGTCGTCCTGGATAGTCAGATCGATGTCTGCATGGGACAGCAAGGCGGCGACAATCGCCTCGTCCCCGTTGAAGACGGCCAGATGCAAGGCCGTTTCGCCGGCTTGCCCTTCCTGGCGGTTCACCTCAAGCGCAGCCACCTTGAGCAGGGCGTTGACCACGCCCAGATGGCCGTAGTCGGCCGCGAAGTGCAGGGCCGTCCAGCCGTTGGCGTCGGCCACATTCACGTCTATCCCGGCTGCCAGCAGAGCCTCTACGCGTGCCACATTGCCAGCACGGGCGGCTTGCCACCATTCTTGCCACCCTTGCTGCTCCTGCTGCGTCAGGAACGCCGCGATAGCGGCCCAATCTTCGAGATGCGCGTGTCGCTGGGCGTAGTAGTAGGGTGTGTTGCCGCTTGTGTCTCGCGCAAACACACTCGCCCCGGATTTCACCAGGAGCTTGACCATGTCCAACTGGGCATGAAACGCCGCCAGGTGGAGGGCGGTCTGGTCGTTGTCGTCTTGAAAGGTGATATCTGCCCTGTATTCCGGCCGGTACAAATCATCATCAGGAATATCAAGCAGCGCGCGGACGGTCTCGGTGTGGCCGGCCGCCGCCGCCAGGTGGAGGGCGATCTGACCATTGCTGTCTTGAAGGGTGGTGTCCGTCTTCGCCGAGATGATATAGGGGGCGAGATCCTCGTGACCATGATGGGAAGCGAGATGCAGCGCCGTGCGGCCGCTCGTATCTTGCGTATTCACCAGCTTACCGTCCGGGTCGAGGAGATGCGAATGGATATGCCGCCTCAGCCGATGCCAGATAGGCAGGTGGCCGCCTATCGCCGCGAAATGCAGGACCGTTTGACCGTCCTGACTTTTCTCGGAGACCTCCACATCATGGATGAGAAGATTAAAGAGGGTCAAATCGCCCGATTGAGCGGCCTGCCAGAATCTGGCTGGCATCTTCTGTATGTAATTTTGCAACGCAGTGGCTGCGTCGCCATCTGCCGGGCGGGCCACTTGGAGCGCGGTTTTGCCGTTCTTGTCTTTCAGGTTTACCCGTACCCCGTGCTCCAGCAGAAGCGAGATAACGTCCGTCCGGTTATTGTGTGCGGCGATGTGCAGCGGAGTGAAGCCGCCATTGGACGGCCTGTGCAGGTCTGCCCCCTCCTCCAGCAAGCGCTTGATGTTGGTCAGGACCTTACTACTACCACCAAAAGAGGCGGCATGGTACAGTGGAGTGAATCCACGCGTATCCTGCACATTAAGGTCCAGCCCCTCATGCTTGAGCAGCAGCTCAAAGATGTCCACGTCGCCGAGGACGATACTATGTAAGACGGCTTTCCCCCCAGTCGTATCTTGCGCATTCACATCCAACCCGTCCTGCTGTAACAGATGCTTGATGATATCCTCGTGGTAGTGCATGTCACTGCCTATGTGCTGACTGAAGACGGCGCGATGCAGCACTGTCTGGCCCTTGTTGTTTTTCGTATCCAGCCTTGCGCCATTCTTCAGCAGGAGCTTGACGACCTCCAGATCTTTCTTGAACCAGTGGGAGCTTTTCCCATGGGGGGGGACATTTCCCCCATCGGCGGCAACGACGATATGCAGCGCGGTCTCGTCCCTACTATTTTTCGCATGGATGTCCGCCCCCTTCTCCAGCAGCCGTCGGACCATGCCCGTGCGGTTCTGGTGTGAGGCGGCGATATGCAGCGCGGTCTCGCCACTCTTATCTTTCGCATTCACATTGATCCCTGGTTTCCCAGTCGGACTGACCCCTTGTCTGAATACGCGCTCCATGAGGGCCAAGGCGCCATCCTTGGCCGCCTGCCGCAATTGTTCCTCTAGGGGGTGTCATCAGTTAAGGAGGCTCACCGAAGCGGCGAGGTAGATGGCTCCCAGGAAGCTGCTGGCCCGTTTGTCGTAGCGGGTGGCGAGCGCCCGGTATTGCTTGAGCGTGGCAAAGAAATTTTCAATCAGATGCCGAGCCCTGTAGAGGTGTTTATCGTAGGCCCGGGGCTGCGTCCGATTGGTTTTGGGAGGAATAACGATAGTCACCCCCGCCTTCTCCAAGCCGTCCAGGACCCGCTCCTGGGCAGCGTCAGCCTTATCCGCCAGCACGGCCCGGCCCTGCTTCACTCAATCGGGGAGTAGCACATCCGCCCCCGCGAGGTCCGAGACTTGGCCCGGCGTGAGATAAAAGCTGGTCGGATTACCGAGGGCAGCGCACGTCGCATGGACTTTGGTACTCACGCCGCCTCGGGCGCGCCCGAGGCATTCCGCTGCTGGGTCCCCCCTTTTGCCCCGGCCGCCTGTTGATGGACCCGGATAATCGTAGCAGCGATCCCGGCGTATTCGTTGTCTGCATCCGCCGCGAGATGCTTAAACACCCGCTCCCAGACCCCGCTCTTGCTCCAGCGCATGGGGCGGGTATGAACCACCCGAAAATCCCCAAACCGCGCGGGCAGGTCCCGCCAAGGAATCCCCGCACGATAGCGGTATAACACCGCTTCCACAAACAAGCGGTTATCCTTCGCCGTCCCCCCCACGTCGCCCGCTCGCCCGGGCACGAGGTGCTGAATCCGCTCCCACTGGTCCTCGCGTAGCGCATATCGTTTCGTCATTCCCCTATGCCTCCTCGCTCTTTCCAACGAGAGAACTATATCGCCTCCCCGCCGGAAAGCCGACCAGAAACTCTTGCTAACTGATGACACCCCCTAGCGTTGTAACGTACTGCACAATGACTTTGAGCTTATCCTGATGGCGGCTCTTTGCCAGCGACAGTGGGGTTTGGCCGAATTTGTTTTCTGCCACAAGGCTCGCCCCGTTTTCCAGCAGTGTCTTGGCAATGCTCCCGAAGCCCCTGAGGCTGGCGAGATGCAGTGCAGTAGAGCCGTAGGCATTGGCTGCATCCACCTCCGCCCCGTTTTCCAGCAAGAGGTCGATGATGTCAGGATGTTTCTCTATGACCGCAGTATGCAACGCAGTGGTGGGCTGCCCGCTCGCTTTGTCATAGTTGTGTATATTCGTGTCCGCGTCGTTCTCCACTAAGAGTTCGACGATAGCCACATGGCCCTGTCGAGAGGCGTGATGGAGCGGGGTCTTGCCCGCCGTGTCTTGGGCATCGATGTCCGCGCCGTTCGCCACTAAGAGTTCGACAATAGCCGCCTGGTTCTGTCGAGAGGCGTGATGGAGCGCGGTCTCACCTTCCGTGTCTTGGGCATCGATGTCCACGCCGTTCGCCAGCAAGACCTTGATGAGGGCGGCATCGCCCGATTGGGCCGCCTGCCACAATTGGTCCGGCATGGCGGCCACATAGTCACCAATGAGTTGCGCCGTCGCTGTTCTGCCGGCTGCCGTGGCGACTTGCTGGGGAGTCTGCCTTGCCAGGTTTTACAGGTTCACCCGTGCGCCCGCGTCCAGCAAGGCCGTAACGGTGGCGTCATGGCCGTTGTGTGCCGCGTAATGCAGCGCGGCCTGTTTGATGAGCCTGCTGCGTTTATTTATCAGCGCGTCTGCGTCCAGCAAGGCCGTAACCACGGCCGTATGGCCGTTTTGCGCCGCCTTATGCAGCGCGGTTTCGCCGAAGGTGTTCACGAAAGGGGGAAGAATGGTCGTTTTCGGCACCGCATTCACGTTGGCGCCCTTCTGAATCAGCCGCTTGACCTTGGTCAGGTTGCCACTGCCGGCTGCTTTGTAGAGCTGTTGCTCGGACGTGAGTTTGGGAAGGCGGGGAAATTGGGCTGCGCTCTCGCCCCCTGGCGCCAGCACGAGACAGGCCAGGACCAGGGCTCCGCTCAGCCAGCGGAACGGCAGTGGACGAGGAGTTTGCTGCGGTAGCGGTCTCGAAGGAAGAATAGAACTCGAAGGAAGAATAGAATGCATAAGGTTGGCCCCTCCTTACGTGCCTGACTATGCACGGCGTATGTATTAAGGTGCCCTGCCTACCATCCTGACAACTTGTATGCAACTGCCTACGCTTGGAGAAGCCTGTCCTTCGACTCCGCTCCGCTCAGACCGAACAGTGTCTTTCCCGTTCACCCAGAGCGGAGCCCCGGAGGGGCGAAGTCGAAGGACACTCCAGAGCCCCAGCCGCTATCTGGCACCATCCATCCAAGGAGGCGATAGAAGCGGCGCGAATAAAAGAAATACCTTGCGCCAAGACAAGCCGAGCTTATAGGATGGGCGGACGCTCAGGAGGGGAGTATGGCCCACACAGCGGATATCGTGATTATCGGTGCGGGTGTGACGGGATCGAGCATTGCCTTCAATCTCGCCACCCGGGGCATCACCAACGTCGTCGTCCTGGAGAAAAATTTTATCGCCTCCGGGGCAACCGGCAAAAGCTCGGCCTGCATTCGCCAACACTATTCAACCGAGGTGACCGCGCGCATGGTGCGGCGCAGCCTGGACGTGTTCGAAAACTTCGGTGACGTGGTCGGCGGGTCGGCCGGTTTTACGCGAACGGGCTATCTGATGGGCGTCCCGGAGCAGGACCTCGACGCGCTCAAAAAGGTCGTAGCCATGCAGCGCCGCGTCGGGATCAACACCCGCTTTATCTCTCCCGAAGAAATCCGCGAAATCGAACCGCGCACACGCGTGGAAGACCTGGCCGGCGGGGCCTGGGAGCCGGACTCCGGCTACGCCGACCCGTCCGACACCACCTCGTCCTTTATCCGACGGGCGCGAGAGTTGGGCGTACATATCTATCAGGGGACCGAGGTTACCGGCATCCAACTGGTGGGCGGGGCGGTGGCCGAGGTGGTCACCAACAAGGGACGCTTTTCCACGCCCACGGTCATTGACGCGGCCGGCGCCTGGGGCGATCGTATTGCGGCCATGGTGGAGGTGGCGATTCCTCTGACCGTGTGCCGCCACAATATCTGTTTTGTCAAACGGCCGGCCGAGGCCGCGGACCGGCATCCCCTGTTTTACGACTTCGTCAGCCAGGTCTACACGCGGCCCGAGGGCGCGGACCTGACCCTGGTCGGCTCGCTCGATCCGATTGAACTCAACGACCGGGTCGATCCCGACCACTACGACCACGGCGTCAGCTACGACAGAACGGTTGAGATGACGGGCCATGTCACCCATCGCTTTCCCCGCTTTGAGACCGGCTATTTCCACAGCGGCTACTCGGGCTTTTTTGATGTCATGCCCGACTGGCATCCCATTCTGGACGCCGTGCCGGGGATTGGCGGCATGTATATGGCCGTCGGATTCAGCGGCCACGGCTTCAAGCTGGCCCCGGCGGTGGGCGAGATGATGGCCGAGTTGATTCTCAACGGCAAGCAGCCGGGCGCGGATATCGACGCCTTTCGCTTTACCCGTTTTGCGGAAAAACAACCCATCCGGGGAATGTACGATGAGGGCCTGATGGGCTAACAGAGACCCAGGAGGGAAGCATGACACAATTACCCCAGGAAGCCGCCCGGACACAGCTACCGCTCTCCCAGGCGCGGCATATGCCAGCGCATTTTTACACCTCGCCCGAGATTTATGAACGCGAGAAAGAACGCATCTTTCAAAAAGAATGGCTGTGCATGGGCCGGGTCGAAGAGCTGGACCAGCCGGGCAGTTATCTGACCTTTCGGGTGGCGGGCGAACCGGTTGTCATTTGTAAGGACCGCCAGGGAGAGATTCGGGCCTTTTCCAATGTGTGCCGTCACCGGGGGACGCAGATCGCGTTCGGCGAGCCCGACAACGGGACCCCGTTTGGCAAAGGCTGTGACAAGGCATTGTCGTGTCCCTACCACGGCTGGACGTATGACCTGGACGGCCGGCTGCTCAACGCGCCCCACTCCGCGGAAATGGAGGGCTTTGATACCAAGGATTTCGGCCTGATTCCCTTGCGGGTCGATACCTGGGCGGGCTTTCTGTTTATCAACTTCGATCCCGCAGCGCCGAGCCTGATGGACGTCCTGAACGAGATGGACTTTCCCCGGACCTATCAGCCCTACCGCTATGAGGACTTTCGCCTGGCGAGCAAGTTCTCGTTCGAGTTGGATTGTAACTGGAAGTTCGTGAACGAAAACCTGACCGATATCTACCATATTGCCGTGCTCCACGTGAACACCTTCGGTCCCTGGCAGCCGCTGGAGTCCTACGAGTTCCGGCCCGTACGGGGTGGCTATCACGGCTATTTCAAGGGTAAGACCCTGGCCCCGAACGGCGACTCCTTATTCGGGACGATTCCCTGGATTTCGGGCAAGCTGGCCGAGGGCGGCTATTCCAGCCATCTGCGGCCGAACATCCCCTGGTTTCCACGCCACGACTTTCTGTGCTTTATGTCGGTCTGGCCGGGCGAGAGCGTTGATAAAACGGTCGGCGTTTCGTATCAGCTCTTTCCCAAGCAGCATTTTGAGCTGCCCGATTTTCGGAAAAAGGTAGCGATCTATGATGACTTTCTCAAGGAATTCCTGGCCGAAGACATCTTGATGATCAAGTCGCTCCAGCAGGGCATGGACTCCAAGTATTTCAAACCCGGACCCATGTCCCGGTTTGAGGTCGCTATTCACAGTATCGCCAACTACTACCTCGAACGCCTGGAGGCCGAGTAATCTGGGAGTGCGGGCTTCCAGCCCGCAAGAGAAAAAGACGGCGGGCAAGATGCCCGTGCTCCCAGAAAGAAACACAGGAGGGTAGCAGAGTGATTACCAATCTCGGACCGGAACTCACCCAAGCCGCGGACGCCATGATCCGCGAGGTCCTGCTGGTACAGTCGGGCGAGACTGTGCTGATCACTGCCGACACGGCTTCGGATATGCGTACGGTTGAGGCCATCCAAAACGCGGCCCGCAATCTGGATACGCCGGTGGCTCTGCTTATTGCTCCGCAACTTCCCTTTCAGGGCGCGCTGGGCGACCCTTATATCTCCGACCCGGTCCGGGCCGCGGTGACGAATTGCGACGTATGGATAGACCTGGCCTTCCCCTATATGGCCGGCTCGCACGCCTTTGATGCGGCCATGCAGAATAAGCGCACCCGCTATTATCTGGCCGCGGGTCTGAACGCCGAGTCTACGGTCCGGCTGTTTGGCAAGGTCAACCTCGACCGTCTGTTCGCCGTCACTGCTGCCTTTGACGCCCTGCTGATGGAGAAACAGGGCGTTCAAGGCCGGATTACCAACCCGGTCGGCACGGACGTCAGCTTCACCCTTGGTGAGCCCATGGCCATGGGTACGGGCCGCGCCAACGGGCCGGGTGCCCTGTTTGTCCCCGGTACGGTCATGATCATGCCCAAGGAAGATTCGGTCAAAGGCGTGGTCAAGTTCGACACCGTCTTCCACGAGTATTATACCCCGTTGGAAGAGCCGATCAGTCTGACCATAGACGGGACCGTGCAGGACGTGTCGGGCGGTGTGGCCGAGGGTACCGTGTTGGAACGCTCGTTGCGGCGGGCCAGCGGCGAGGGGCTGGGCTATATCATTCACTTCACCTGCGGCATCCATCCTGCCGCGCGTTACACGGGCCACTGCTTTCTTGAGGACCAGCGCGTCCCGGGCTATAACGCGGTCGGTCTGGGCCTGCCGTTCTGGATGCCCGGCGGCGGCGAGAACCATCCCGACGCCGTGCTGTCAAAGCAATCGCTCTGGCTCGACGGCGAGCAGATCGTCAAAGACGGCACCATTGTCGGCCCCCCCGACTTGGCGG
>JAJDZM010000017.1 GCA_022824615.1 Candidatus Binatia bacterium
AGTTGCTCCCATTGCTGAGGGCTCAATTCATACCGCTTCGCCATGCTCCCTCCTTCGGTGGGCTTGCAGGGCTTTATAGCTTACTCCCTCACCCTGTGCTAATTGTCGATTCGCCCTAGCTTATCGTCTGTGTCAGAAGGCCGGCGAGCCGTCTTGGGTAGATGAGTCCGCCGTAAAAAAAGCGTTCAGCCGAGCTTTTGCGAACGTCATCCGAAACGGCACGCCGCTACATCGGGCGGGCCTGACGGAGGACTACCTTCGTGACGAGGTGAAGTACGTGCTAAAGGGACGCGGCGTGGACTCTCTGGAAGAGTACCGGGACATGGAGCGGACGGGCCGCAGGATGTCATTCACGCCAGCAATGCGTGAGCAGATTTGGAAACTTCGCGAGGAGTGGGATCGGTGTCTTCGTGAGGCTGGGGCCGTGGACTATCCCGATGTCGTCCGCAAAGCCCGCGACTTGGCGCGGCGGCAGAAGCCAATATACCGCGCTGCAATCATCGATGAATCCCAAGACCTCACTCTTGTGGGCTTGCAGTTCATCCGTACCCTCGTCAGTGGTGCAGACGGCCAAGACAGACCGGACGACCTGTTCATCGTGGGCGACGGCGCACAGAAAATATACCCTGGCGGGTTTACGCTCGCTCAGGCCGGTGTGGACGTCCGAGGCAATAGCACTGTCCTGAGAGTGAACTATCGCAACACCCGTGAGATTGTTGATGCTGCTATGGCGTGCACGGGTTCAGAGCTGGTTGACGACCTCGGTGACGAATACACGCGGGGTGACGTTGATGCACGGACGGTGCGGGGAGGTGGAGTCAAGCCATGCTTTGTCCGGGCGGCGAAATTCAGTGACCAAGTTGCATATGTTGTTGAAAAAGTTCAGCAACTCCGCGAATCCCAAGATGTCGGATATAGCGACATTGGAATCTTTGCTGCAACCAACAGTAAAGTCGAACAAACACTCGAAAGATTTGGGCGTACACAACTCCGTTTTCAGGAACTCAAGGATATGGAAGGCCGCCCCAATGACTTGATAAAAATCGGAACGTTCAACCGTGCCAAGGGCCTTGAGTTCAAAGTCGTGTTCCTGTTTGGGATATCCGAGAAGTCTTTCCCGGTACCGCGCCAGCCAACTGAGACTGACGCGGAGCATGATGAGCGGAGAGCGTTGGAGATCAGCAGGTTGTTCGTGGCGATGACGCGAGCACGGGACCAACTTTTCCTGCTTTCTGATGATAACCCGAGCGAGGTGCTCTACGAGGCGCTTGATTACTTCGACGAGGAGGAGGCATAATTAGCGCTCTGACGGCACCGTTCGACTACCTCCACTCTCCACTGTCAGACACTCTCGAATCGCTGTGTCAATGAAATCATTATTGGACGACCTCATTCCAATTCCCGCCAAATGCCCCCAGGAGGATCGGCCTCAACGTGGCGTGCATCTCAGATTGGGAAGAACGGTTTAAGAACGAAGGGAACGAGATGGAACTGAAATTGGATGACAACGGACTCTTAGGCGAATCGGTCGAGAAGTGGTCTGGGGAATTCAAGAAAAAACACCGTCAACTACTCAATCGTTGCGAACAACTGAACCGGGATGTGCATTCTTTACTCTTCTCCATCAAAGTGCATACAAAAGACGGGAGAGAGGTTATTACCGCGTGTCTCTTGATGCGGGGGGTGGAGTTCTATCAAGCAGCGATTCTCTTACTTGAAAAGGGAATGTCGACCTCAGCAAAGACCGCCGTTCGGAGCCTTCTCGAATCCGTCTTTATTCTAAGAGCAGTTGCCAAATGTGACAAAATGCTGAAGGCATATATCGATAACAACGAAATCCAGCGTCTCAAGACAATCAACAAAATGCTGAACAACCCAAACTCTGATGAGGTACTCCAAGAGGAAGACCTCCACAAAATTAAGGATGAAATCAAGCAGAAAGGGATCAAACCTACCAATATCAAGGAATTCAGCGAACACGCAGATATGGACGATTATTGGTACGAGGATATCTACTCGTTGTGGTTAAGTCCGGCGACTCATTCATCGGTGCGTGATCTTGAACGGAACTTCCGCTCGAATGACCAGCAGTCAATATCGGAGTTGCGGTATGGACCAGAAGATTCTAAAGCGGGCCAACTACTTGCTCATGCTTCATATTGCTTGCTGCTCGGTTTTTCCGCCGTCGCTAATGTCTTCGAGTATAGCTTAAAAAAGCCAAGCGATTTGAAAAAATTGTGGGATGAGCACGTCGCTTTCTTTAAGGCAGCGATGAGCGGTTGCCCACCTGACTTCAATTGACCTGCAGGCGTGAGTGTGCTTGAAATCGGGGTGCGGATATAAGTATGGCGACCCTCACGTTTGATACTCATGCCTTTGTGAAAGAGTTGACCCAGGCCGGGATGCCCGAAGCGCAGGCTGAGGTGTTAGCACACTCACAAGCGACGTTGATCGATGAAAAATTAGCGACCAAGCAAGACCTGAAAGAGTTGGAAGTTCTCCTTCGACGCGACCTGAAAGAACTCGAAGGTCGTTTCACTCACGATATGAAAGAGTTGGAATTGCGGCTGACGATCCGCCTCGGCTCGATGATGGTCGTGGCCATCGGTGTGGTTGCCGCGTTGGTGAAACTGCTTTAGCGCCTCGCCGCGGGGATGGGCTTGGTGCCGGCCCAATATCGTTTTCGACCCAATCCTGACATTCTCAATCCCGTGGAGACACACATCCATACCTATCTCCGACGCCGACCTGGACGCTATCAGGTGAGGTCGATTTCCCGACGGTCTCCAGCGGCCTCGTTGGTAACGACCAGTTTCCTCCGGTCCTCCGCGTGTAACTGCTGGTTAGCGTTGAGTAACTCGATGCCATA
The DNA here is from genome assembly GCA_022824615.1 of Candidatus Binatia bacterium. Classification (GTDB taxonomy): domain Bacteria; phylum Desulfobacterota; class Binatia; order Bin18; family Bin18; genus Bin18. The sequence continues at coordinate 2,870 of JAJDZM010000017.1, forward strand.
AACGGTGCCGTCCGGGGCGAGGTCTATGTAGAGTTCTTCGCCGACCCGGATGGTTTCGACCTGATCGATTTTCTCTTGCAACCGGAGGTAGGCGATATTGTGACGTGGATCGTAAGTAAGTTGCATACAGATCCTTCCTGGCGCATCTCACGGTAGTCTCTGGCTGTGCAGAGAGCTCCCGTCATGCCGGACGTGATCCGGCATCCAGAGGGCGGAAGGGCTGGGGACCTGGATTCCGGCTTGCGCCGGAATGACGTTGCTGGTGGAGGTTCCGAGGCTCCTTCCTACATAGCCTCGCAAAGTGCTCTAGCATGCTCACGCTACGAGGCCAAACACTCCCGGACTGCCGCGTCGATAAAATCGTTGTCCTCCGGATTCATACCAATTCCCGCCAAATGTCCCCAGATGGATGGGATCGGTCGATATACGGCGTTCGGCATGCAGTCTGTCTCTGCCTGGCTGTCTTCTGGCGGAAAGTAGAGATCGGTCTGACCCGGCATAACCATAGCCTTGGCGGAGACGGTGGCCAGCGCTTTCCGCCAGTCCCCATCAAATCCCGGCGAGTCACCGACATTATGATCCTGCCACGTCTTAGCCTGGGCCAGCAGATTATTTGCATCACACAGGAGAAAGAAGTGTTCCCAAAAATAGACCAGGAAATCTTCGACGCTGGGATGGCCAAGCTGCTTGTACAGTTCCTCACGATACCAGGCCTGCGACAGGCCCCAGCCGGCATACACCCGAGCCATGGCACGCACACCCGTAGCCGGCGGTTGGGCGTAATGGCCGTGGTTCCAGGCCGCGTCCGCGCGGAGCGCAGAAGTAAAGCCCTCGATAAAGACATGGGTATGCGGAGTGGTCCGCGCCGCACCGCACCACGGCGCAATCCGCTCGACCATATCCGGATAACTGACCGCCCACTGAAAGCACTGCTGCGCACCCATCGAGTAGCCGGAGACCAGGGCGAGTGACTCAATGCCAAGGCTTTGAACAAGCGCATGTTGCGCCCGTACATTGTCGCGGATGGTCGTTGCCGGAAAATGCGGGCCATTCATGGGAATAGGCGTCGTGCTGGGAGAAGAGGACAGCCCGTTGGTGAACATATTGACGCCAATCACACAGTATTTGGTGGGATCGAAACACTTGCCTTCCCGGATCAAGAACTCATAGCCGGTGTGATCGCCGGAATACCATGAGCACAGCAGGATGGCGTTATCTTTACGGCTGTTGAGTTCGCCATAGACCTGATAGGCGAGCTGTGCCTTGCGCAGAATGAGGCCACATTCGAGCGGAAAATCCCCTAACGAAAAAATCTTATGCTCCGGCATCTGAGTCCTCCTTTATAGGTGCATCAATCGTTGCTCTTCTGTGGCGCGTTCCAGTCAATGCTTTCGTCCGGGTAGGGACGCAGAGGGCTAGTCGAAGGCGTCAGTGCGAGTTGCCAGGCTTTACCAGTTCGGGCCGCGCTTTTCTTTACGATCTTCGGCGTCCTTGATTCGTCCACCAACTTCCCTAATTCTATTTATAGTCCTTATTCAACGTTGCGTAGCGCCAGAATACGAGATCGACAACCGCAAGTGAGTCACCAACAGTGTTAGCGACTTTCGAACACATTTCAAATGGCGAAGTATGCCCGGTGATATGAGCCATTCTCACAAGATGGCGATCTGGTTTTACGACATGGAGACCAAGGTTCTTTGCAAGATGGTAAGACGTAATAGGTCCTATGTAAGGTAGCTCCTGAAGGTATTCGACACCATGTGATCGGATTTTCATCTTGACATGGTCGATACCGTCGTTAGCAATTCTCTCGACTATTTCCATAATCGCCTCGATCTTGTGTCGATTGCTAAAAACGGAGATCGCCCGACTCCAGCAAAGCTCACGACATGAGTATATTTGCTTTGCGCTGCTCCAGCCAAGAAACGCCTCACTCACGCGTTGAAAGCACCTTCGCACAGTAGATTCTCGAATATCTCGCCGGAAACGTAGCGGGAAACAGGGGATTCAGACGTTCGATGTTCTGTACAACAATGTTTGATGGTCGCGTCTCCGGGTCGTTGGCAGCGAGCTTTTTCACCTGGTGCTCCGTATTTACAGTCTTGCGGTTTTTTGATCTCGGCTGTTGTCTGCCCGATACGTCGTCATACCAGCATCAGCCGCCCGTCTTAGTCGGTGCAGTGCCTATCACGTTGAAGGCCACATGACGGTGGCCGCGTTTCATGCGGTAGGTAGCGAAGTCGTTTCGGTCAATCGTAAAGATCGTTCGTACACCATGACGCTCCGCAGAACTGACGAGGGAGGCATCGGCGAAGTCCATCCGCGCGTCGGCGTACTGGACCATGAGTTCGAAGGCGCGGGTAAGACCGTGATTGTCAATCATCAAAACCTGGAGTCCGCCATCCGTCACAAAATCCATGAGGCGCAACGCGCCGACGCTTGCCGGCTGCAATAGGTGAAACGCTTCGGTGAGGACAGGGTAAGTCGTCGCTAACGGCTCCTTGATCGTCTTCAGTGTTTCGACACAACGGTCATGAGCACGGTCCGCAGGGTCGAACAAAGCAACGAGTGGTCCGGTGTCAACCAGGATCACCGCCTGTGCTTCCTTCTGATCACTTCGGCGACCGCGGCCTTGGCTTGTGACGCCGGCGCAATGGCATCACCGCCACTCGCCAAATCCAGGCGGCGGTAGACCTCGTAGGGAGTCGCGGGGGCGGTTGCGCGCACGGCCGCCGCGTAGGCGTGCAGGCCGCGCTTCAGCACCTCTGAGATCGACAGGCCGGTCCGTTGCCGCAGGGCGGCCAGCGTTGATTCGGCAGCATCATCAAGTCGAACGGTCCTGACACTCATGGCTCAATCTCTCCGTTCATAGTGTATCCATATTACGGTTCACGGTGACGCTCAACCTGTCGTGCCGTTCTCGCAAGAATTCGACGTACTGGCCATCTCGGCCTCGGATGTAATCGACCTACACGGAGGTAGCTACCAAATACATGATGCGCCGGGCTCCGGCGGCGCGCAGTTTCTTGTAGTCATACTCCGGGTCGAGGAGGTTCGAACCCTCAAGCTCTCTCAGGTCGAGGCGTTTTCGATGGTTGACGAACTCCTTCAGCGCTTGGTGGACCAGTTCCCTCTTGGTCTTTATCCGGCTCAATTCCTGCGCCTCCCGAACAAGTTCGGCATCAAGCTCGATATTGGTTCGCATTTTTTACACCTCTTAAAGTGTATCTGTATGTGCACTCATATCAGGTACGGCGTGTCAAGCTACTGACAGCAGTCCCCTGGTAGCGGTCCGATCAGTCTGTCCCACCGCTGATTCATGCCTTATCCCCCAGCGCGCTCAGATAGGCTTTCACGCTTGCTACCAGCCCCATGTAGAGCGCGTCGCAAATCAGGGCGTGGCCGATGGACACTTCAAGCAAACCGGGTAAATGCTCTGCAAAGTAAGGCAGGTTCTCCAGGTTGAGATCGTGGCCCGCATTCAGCCCCAGGCCGAATTCTTGCGCTGCTTGGGCTGCGGTGTGATACGCGGCATAGACTTGGTCCTGCTCGGCACTGCCAAAGAGACGCGCGTAGCGTTCCGTATAGAGTTCAATCCGGTCCGTGCCGACCTCTTTTGCGCGTCTGACTTGGTCGCTGTCCGGATCGAGAAACAGGCTGGTCCGTATGCCGTTGTCGTGTAAACGCTGCAAGACCTGACCGAGCCGAGTGACATCGCCGCTGAGGTCCCAGCCGGCGTTTGAGGTGAGCACGTCCGGCGGGTCGGGTACCAGGGTACACTGGGTTGGTCGCACCTGGCAGACCAGGTCCAGAAACTCGGTCGAAGGATAGCCCTCGATATTGAATTCAATACTGCCGTGGTCTGCGAGCAGGGCGGCCAGGTCTCTTACGTCCTGATAGCGAATATGGCGACCGTCCGGGCGTGGATGCACGGTAATGCCGTGACAGCCGGCATCGATACAGGTTTGGGCGGCCCGAACGACACTCGGCTGGTCACCGCCCCGGGCGTTGCGCAGGGTGGCGATTTTATTGACGTTGACGCTGAGTTTGATCATGGCGGTTCCGATCGTTATTGCTCAATTCACAGGACTGTACGGGTCGTCCCGATTTTTCTAGTATGATGTTACCTGCATTAAACTGGAAGGGGCCATCGTTATGGGTGACTATCTGCAAGAAATTGCCAGTCGTTTGGTTGGCTATGACACCGTGAGTCAAAAGAGCAATGTCGAAGCCATGGCCTACCTCGGCAATCATTTGGAGGAGCACGGCTTTCGGGTTGCCTTGCAGCAAACAGAAGTCGCCGGGGTACCCAAAGCCAATCTGATTGCGTTTGCCGGCCCGCCCGAGCCGGACGGCCTGATCCTCTCCGGCCATGTGGACATAGTCCCGTTTCTCGATCAGCCCGGCTGGACGCGCGATCCGCTGGCCCTTGGCGTGGAAGACGAGCGTGTCTACGGACGCGGCACCTCGGATATGAAAATCTTTTTGGCACAGTGTGTGGCTGCTGCGGCAGCCCTCGACCTCAAGCGGCTCACACGACCGGTGGTTTTTCTGTTTACCGCGGACGAGGAAGTGGGCTGTCTGGGCGCGGAACGCCTCATGCCCGAGCTGTCCGACCTGTTGGGAGATATCCCGCAGCCACGCCTGGCTTGGATCGGTGAGCCAACCTCGTACAAAGTCTTTCATGCCCATAAGGGAGTGGCGGTTTTCTCGATTAGCGTCCGTGGTATGGGCGGCCACAGCAGTACACCCGAGACCGGCGTGAACGCGATTGTGGTTGCCGCAAAGGTCATCAACACCATTGGCCAATATCAGGCCGAACTGCGTGCCGCCCCGTCTGCCGAATTTGCCGAGCTATTCCCGGAATCACCCTATCCGACGCTGAACTTCGGACTGGTGCGCGGCGGAACCGCAGGCAATATGATAGCCGAACAGTGCACGATCCAGGTCAGCTACCGGCCCCTGCCCAAGGCCAACCCGCTCGACTGCCTGCACGAGATTACCCGCCGGATTCAGGCCCTTGACCTGGTTGATTTCAGCGGCTCCTCCCATCAGGCCAGTATCGAGTTCTCGCAGCCGCTCGTAGTGCCGCCGCTGTTTTCGCCTCGGGAAACCCCCCTCGAAGGCGCATTATTCGAGGTGGCCGGCCAGCAGACCAGCGGCGGGGCGCCGTTTGCGACCGACGGCTGTCAGTTTGCCTCGGGCGGTATCGCGTCTCTGATCTGTGGGCCCGGCGATCTTGACCAGGCCCATCAGCCCAATGAGAGTATCCGGCGGGAGACCTTCGAGAATGGGACGGGCCGGATTCTGTCCGTGATTGAAAAATTATGTATGGCTAAGCAGTCCTAGGAGCGAATGATGTCAGTACATGAGATACGCCATCCCTTAGTGCGGCATAAAATCGATTTGCTCCGAGAGGCTGAAACCGGGCCCAAGCTCTTTCGCGAATTGAGTGCAGAACTGGCGACACTGCTCACCTATGAGGCGCTGCGGGACTTGACGACTGAAAGGAAAACGATCCAGGGCTGGGCTGGAGCGGTTGAGGCGGATCATCTCAGAGTGGACCTGTTGACGGTTGTTCCGGTCGTCCGGGCCGGACTGGGCCTCTTACCTGGCGTGCTTCAGATTCTGCCGCATATCGAGGTGAGCCTGGTCGGATTGTACCGGAATGAGGAAACCCTGGAGCCCGTGCCCTATTTTGAAAAACTGGTTGACCGCCTGCCCGAGCGGACCGCGCTGATTATTGATCCGATGTTGGGAACCGGTGGGACCTGTAGCGCGACGGCTGATATCTTAAAAAAAGCCGGCTGTCGGTCCATACGGACGATCTGTCTGGTGGCGGTCCCGGAAGGGCTGACGCGCCTGGCGGCAACCCACCCGGACGTTGACGTCTACACGGCCGCCGTTGATGAGCGCCTCAACGATATTGGTTATATCGTCCCTGGCCTTGGCGATGCGGGTGATCGGATTTTCGGGACGCCGCATGGCGGTTAAAGTTCTCTCGGACGTAGGCAGGTAATAAGAGAAAGGAAGAACACATGAAATTTGCGTTAGTCGGCGTTGGGAGCGGGTCAACCGTGCGGCCTGAGCCCTTGACCCAAGTAGCCCAACAGGCAGAAACCCTCGGCTATGAATCGGTCTGGATTCCCGAACACCTGGCCGTGCCGGTTGAGATGCAGGCGCGCTATCCGGGTGCTGCGGACGGCAAGTTCCCCGGCGGGCCGGGCGTCAATTTGCACGATCCGTTTGTGGCGTTGTCCTTTGTGGCGGCCCAGACCACTACGATTAAGCTTGGAACCGGCGTCTTTGTGCTTCCCCTGCGGAATACCTTGACGGTGGCTAAAGCGGTAGCCAGCCTGGACGTCCTGTCACAGGGGCGGATGATCTTCGGCATTGGCGTGGGCTGGTGTGAAGAAGAGTTTGCGGCGGTCGGCATGCCATTTCGTGACCGGGCCGCGCGAACGCGGGAGGCGGTGCGCGTCATGCGGACCCTGTGGACCGAAGAGACCCCACAGTTTTCCGGGAAATTTCATGACTTCAAGCCGGTGGGGTTTAACCCCAAGCCGGTCCAGGACCCTTATCCGCCGCTCGTTTTTGGCGGGGAGAGTCGGGCCGCTCTCAAGCGCGCGGCTGAATTGGCGGACGGTTGGTGCGGCATCCGCTATACCCCCGAGAGCGTCAAACCGTATGTGAGCCAACTCGAAGAGTTGACCCAACAGGCTGGCCGAGATTTTTCCAAATTTGAAATTACCGTTGGGCTTGAGCCTGGTGTCCAGCCGACATTGGATACGGTGAAACAGTTTGAAGACGCCGGGGTACACCGCCTGTTCGTGTTTGCTCCGGGCTGGATACCACGCCGGAAATTTCAGACCGACCTGTATCCGCAGATGGAAGCCTTTGCCAACGATGTGATGGCCAAGGCATAACCGACGGCTTAACGCGGCCATGATACCAAGTGGAGGATAGCGTATGGCGAAAGAGCAGATATCGCGCCGGACCTTTCTCAAGAATACCGGCGCAGCGGTGACCGCAGCCGCGTTAGCTAGCAATCTTACCCAGCCTCGACCCGTCGCGGCACAATCTACCGGTCATCTCCGGTTCGGAGTGCAAACCCCGCCGCAGCATGTGTCCTACAGTCAAGTACAGGACATATGGCTGGAAGCTGATGAACTCGGCTATGATAGCGCTTTTGGTTTTGATCATTTCCTGCCGATCCTTTCCGATCCAACCGGCCCGTGTTTAGAAGGCTGGACCTTGCTCGCGGCGCTTGCCGCTCAGACGAAGCGGTTGAAAACCGGCCTGCTCGTCACTGGCAACACATATCGTAATCCGGCATTGCTCGCCAAAATGGCGGCAACGGTTGATCATGTGAGTGGCGGGCGCCTGATTCTGGGGATGGGCGCGGGCTGGTTTAAGCTGGAACACGACGCGTTTGGCATCCCGTTTTACACGCCGGGCGGGCGCGCACGACGGCTCGTCGAATCTGTCGAACTCATCAAAATGCTATTCACCCAGGAAAAGACAACGTATGAGGGCAAATACTATCAGGTCAAAGATGCCTCGTTTGAGCCCAAGCCGCTCCAGAAACCCTATCCACCGATTTTGATTGGTGGAATGGGACCCAAGGTCGTCCAGCCGCTGGTCGCTCGACATGCCGACATCTGGCATTTCTTTGTGCGCCAAGGAGGAGCCGAAGCTGCCAAAAAGATCGCTGTGAAATTTGACACTATCTGCAAAGAGGTCGGACGCGACCCCGCCGAGATACAGAAGTCTACATCGCTCAATTCTGAGCAGCTCAAACAGTCGCCTGACGCTGTCAGAGCAGCGGTCCAGGCGTATGCGGATGCTGGAGTGCAGTATTTCATTGTGTCGATGTATCCCGACTACGATATGGCGTCCTTCCGGCGCTTTGCCAAAGAAGTCATACCGGCATTCCGTCAGGCGTAGGAGCGTATGCAAACGAAAATACCGGCGGTTTTTATGCGGGGCGGGACCAGCCGGGCGGTCTGCTTCCGGGAAGATGTATTGGCTCCCCATCCGCCGTCCGTGCGTGACCGTATTATCCTGGCCGCCCTGGGCAGCCCCGATGTCCATGGCCGTCAGATAGACGGCCTCGGCGGTGGGATTTCTTCTCTCAGCAAAGTCGTGATTGTGGGCCGCAGTCCGCAGTCGGACAGTGATGTCACTTTCACCTTCGGCCAGGTTGACGTGCGGACGCCACACATAGACTGGAGCGGTACCTGCGGCAATATGTCGGCGGCGGTCGGCCCGTTTGCCATCGATGAGGGTATTGTTCCCGCGGTAGAGCCGGTGACCACAGTCCGTGTGTTCTCGACGAATACGGGTAAACGCTATGTCGCCCGTGTCCCGGTCTGCGCAGGCCAAGCTGTGGTTGAGGGCGAGTATATGATTGATGGCGTCCCGGCTCCGGGGGCGTGCATTACCCTGGAATACCCGGACCCTGGTGGCTCGCTCGGAGGGGAGCTGTTACCTACTGGTCTGCCGCGTCAGCAATGCGAGCTGGCGGACTCCCGTGTTGTGACGATCTCGGTTGTGGACGCCGCAATTCCGACGGTGTTCGTTCGTGCCGAAGAGTTGCGTGCTGATGCCACTCAACTCGCGCCCGCACTCGATGCAGAGTCGGCCTTACAGCAGACTCTGGAAGAGATACGGTGCAGATCAGCTATTCTGCTTGGCCTCACCCCGAGCCTTGAGGAGGCTCACGAGAAATTTCAGCATACGCCCAAAGTCGTGCTAGTCGCCCCACCAGCAACCTATCTGGCAAGTAGTGGCAAGAGGGTGGAGGCGGAAAGCATTGACCTGCTGGCCCGCGCGATTTCCATGCGGAACACGCACCGCACCGTGCCGGGGACAGTCGCGATGTGTACTGCCCTTGCCGCTCAGGTTGAAGGGACCGTCGTGCATGAGGTTGCCCGGCAGGTGGCCACACAAGACATCCGGATCGGGCATCCTGCCGGATTCATGGAGGTCGGAGCAACGGTCTCACGCCGGGGCAGAGGGTGGTACGCCGAGCGGGTGACAACCAAGCGGACGGCGCGGCGGATTATGGAGGGGGCGGTCCTGGTTCCTCAAAAATATCTGGACGGCACGGTCTGGTTTGGGGCGGAGAAGAGCGACGCCTAGGGGCGACACTCATGCTCCACCGAGACCATCTGATCAATTCGAACAGTCCTGCATTAACTCCAGGGTCGTGCCGTCCGGATCGCGGAAGTATACGGCTTTGACCTTCCCGTAGCCTTCTCCTTCCAGATCGAACATCTGTGGCGGCGAATAGAACTCGACGCCCTTGGCGCTCAGATCCTGGTAGGTCTTTTCGATATCTTTGACCCAAAACGCGACCTCTGTGATGCCGGGGTTGGCCAATCCTGGATACGGATTGCCCGTGTCGCCGGGCTCAATGAAGTGCAGGAGTTCGATCGGCGGGCCTTTGGGGTCGTCTTCGTAACGCAGGTAGACGGCGCGCAGTTTTGTCTCCGGCACCTGGGTGACGGTGCTGGCTTCTTCCCCCTGAATGGTCACATCGCCAATGACCTTGAGCCCCAACATGTCCCGATAAAACTCGACAGCCCGGTCCATATCCCGAACCGTAATACCAACGTGTGCAACAGCTCCGAGCATACTCGTTCCCTCCTTAGCCTATTCCCCGGTGAAGGGGTGGCGCACAGCGCCAAGATGGATTTCCTTGGTCCTAGCACAGTCCTCTGGCACAATGGGAGAGGTGGGCGACGATTATTCTGTCAGGCCTCCCTGGGGGTATTATCCATAGCCCGTTGTGACTTCCACCTGGATATTATCCGGGTCGCGCATATACACTGAGCCTTTCTCGCGGGAACCGTGGAGAGAGTAGGGCAGGCCCTTTTCATCCAGGTTAGCTAGTAATGCTTGGAACTGCTCGGCCGGGGCCTTGAGCGCAACATGATGCAT
>JAJDZM010000180.1 GCA_022824615.1 Candidatus Binatia bacterium
TTTGTGTTGGGTCGTCAGCTCAAAATTCATACGGCCCCCTTTGCTCGGATGCTAGTCTTCGTCATGTGTCAGAGTCAAGAGAAAAGCGTTTTGGCTCTCGTCCCCAGTCGTGGTAAGAGACAGAATCGCAGACGATAATCGTAAAGGAGGAGCACTATGGGCATCGTTGATTTTTCTTTGGACGGCAAAGTTGCCATTGTAACTGGTGGTTCAAAAGGTATCGGCCGGGCGATTGCGCTGGCCTTTGCCGAGCATGGCGCGGACCTCGTGCTTGCCGCCCGCAGACCGGAAGCCCTTGAGCGGGCCAAACAGGATGTCGCCGCGACGGGTCGCCGCGTTTTGACGGTACAGGCAGACATGTCGATCAGCGCGGACTGCGACAAGCTGTATCAGGCAACGATCGAAGAGTTCGGCGGTGTCGACATCCTGGTCAATAACGCTGCCGGGGTTTCGCTGGTGACCCTGGCCGAGGAAAACGAAGAGGATTTCCTCAGGGTGATGAGGACTAACGTATGGGCGCCGCTGCATCTGGCCCGCCTGTGTCGCGAGTCCATGCGCCAACGCGGCGGGGGCGCGGTGATTAACATCACCTCAAATGAAGGTGTCCGGCCTTCCATGGGTATCGGAACGTACGCCCTGTCCAAGTCGGCTCTGATCAATATGGCCCAACTCCTGGGCAAGGAGTGGGCGGCCGATAAAATTCGGGTGACCTGTATCGCCCCAGGGTTGATTCGGACCGACCTGGCAAAGGATTTAGTCGAAGCGGTTGAGACCAGCGGCTCTCCGATCAATCCGCAGAAACGGGTGGGCGAGCCGAACGAAATCGCCGGTCTGGCCTTATTCCTGGCCAGTCCCGCCGGGACGTTCGCGACCAGCATGACCTATGTGGTTGACGGTGGCGAGGTCAGCGCCGGGCCGGGCGACGTGGTGGTCATGACCGCCGAGGAGGCGGTCCAGGCGCAGAAGCAGGACTGAGGCTGTTTGTCTGAGCTCTGGAGGGATGGCCGTCATGTCCGACGACGCCAAAACGCCCCGCCAGCGTTATTTTGAAGAACCCATCCGGGCGGCGGCAGCGACAGACCGGCCCGTGTTTGAGACCGGTATTCCGATGCGGGACGGAGTCGAGTTGGCCGCGGATGTCTACCTCCCGAGCGTGGACGAACGGCCTGCGCCGGCGATCGTCCAGTCTACACCCTACGACAAAAGCACCGCAGCCTTTTTCTTGGACGAGGCGCGCTTTTACCAGGAACGGGGCTATGCCGTCATTGTGCACGATGTGCGCGGGCGGGGAAAATCCGAGGGCCAGTGGCGGGCGTTTGTACACGACGGGCCGGATACGCATGACGTGATTGAGTGGGTGGCTTGCCAGGGCTGGTGCAGCGGCAAGGTCGGTACGACCGGGTTGAGCTATATGGGCTGGACCCAGTGGGCCGCGGCCGCGGAACGGCCGCCCCATCTGCGCTGTATGATCTCCACCTCTGCGGCCGGTCGCTGGCAACAGGAGATTCCGTACACCTGGGGGGTGTTTCAACTCTATTTTGGCTGGTGGGTGTATCTCGTTCGGCGGCGGATTGCCGAATTCCACGGACTCGAAGTCCACGATTGGGACGACATCCTGCGCCGTCTGCCGCTGACCGCCATTGGCGAGTATATCGATCCGGTCGGAGAAACCTGGAACGATATGCTGACGCATGACACCCTGGACGCGCACTGGCAGGCGCTGCGTTTTGATGAGCGCTACGATCAGATCGATGTGCCCTGTCTCCATGTGACCGGCTGGTTTGATATGGAGGACCTGACCGGTGCTTTTCATCATTATGAGCATATGATGCAAGCCTCTCCGGCCCGCAGCAGGCAACAGCTGATTGTCGGACCGTGGAGCCACGTCAACTGTCGCTGGCCGCACGATAGTTATGCCGGGGTGCACTTCGGACCGGACGCGGCGCTGGACATGCATCGGGTCCATTTACGTTGGTTTGATCACTGGCTCAAAGGTATAGACAACGGTGTTCGGAATGATCCGCCAGTTCGTCTTTTTGAAACCGGACGGAACGTCTGGCTTGAGACGGACCGCTGGCCGCTGAGCGATGCGGAGCGGGCGTTCTATTTGCACTTCGATGGAACGTATGGCTCTCTGTCTGCCCCGTCTCCCTCGTCTGATGAACCCGCGCAGACCTATCGCTATGACCCGAACGACCCGGCCCCAACCCAGATGGACGTTAAGCAATATCCGCTTGAGGATATTCCGCTCAATCAGGACCCGGTTGAAGCCCGGCCCGATGTCATCTGCTACACCAGCGATATCTTGACGGAAGAAGTGGTCGTCTCGGGCTGGTCGCACCTCGACCTGTTCGCTGCGAGCGATTGCGACGACACGGAGTGGCACGTCAAGCTGACCGATGTGTATCCCGACGGACGCTCGATGAAGGTCAGCCAGGGGTGTCTGCGCGCCTCGTACCGAGAGTCGCTGCAACGACCTACGCCGCTCGTCCCCGGAGCGGTGACACGGTTTGCGGTGGAACTCTGGCCTACCCACTATGTCTTTTTGCCCGGCCACCGTATTCGGATCAGTATAACCAGTAGTGATTTCCCCTGGTTCGCCCGCAGCCTGAACCGGTTTGGTCGTCTCGCCGACCTGGCGCAGCCCCGGATTGCAACGAACAGTGTTTGGCACACGCCGGCTTGGCCGTCCCGCCTCAGGTTGCCGGTCCGGAGCGATTCGGTCGGGACACCCTAACTCAACGCTTGCCGGATGATACCGGCCACACGCTCCTGCTCTTGGGGCACATCCGGAGGTTCGACCGGGATGGGCAAGCGGTCCAGCTCGTCTTTGACGACACCAGTGAGGACCTCGGCCTCGCGGCTTGAGAGCTGCCACTGGGCAACGATGTCCTCGGGGCTCCACTGGACGATCTGCCGAAAGCCGTAATCCGCCACAGCCTTATTGGTAATCTCGATGAGCTTTTCCATATTCCCCCCTTAGAGCCGGCTGGCAACCGACCAGGAACCCCCGTCAACGACAAAAGTCGAACCGCTGATGTAGGAGGATTCGTCCGAGGCCAGAAAGAGAATCGTGTTCGCAATCTCCTCGGGCCGACCTATCCGTCCCAGGGGATGATAGCGGGCCGCTTTCTCTATGACTTCCGTGCTCCGGGTGCTGCCGCGCGCCTGCGGCGTATCCACAAAACCAGGGGCAATGCAGTTCATCCGAATGCCCTGAGAGGTGTATTGGCTGGCGGCAACCGAGTTGAGATGGATGATGCCGGCCTTACTGACCGCATAGGGCAGGGATTGGCTGTAGGCCTGGACCCCGGCCATGGAGGCAATATTGACGATGGAGCCGCCGTCGGTCTTCAGCATGGCCGGGATGGCAGCCTTACAGCAAAAGAAGAGCCCTTTGAGGTTGGTTGACATCATCAGGTCCCAGTGCCGTTCGTCCACTTCGGCCAGCGGCGGTGTCAGAATCAGGACCCCGGCTGCGTTGACCAGGACGTCCAGGCGACCGAAACGTTCAACCGTAGTGTCAACCATCCGCTCGACCTGGTCCAGCTTGGAGACATCGACGGTCACGGTCTCGATATCCGGGCTGATCTTCTGCGCCAGGCTTTTGGTCTGCTCCAGACCGCCCGGGTTCCGGTCGGCGGCCACAACCGCAGCTCCCTCCTCGGCGAAGCGGAGGACCGTTGCCCGCCCAATGCCTGAAGCGCCACCGGTCACAAGAGCGATTTTATCCGTCAGTCTACCGGCCATATTTTACCTCCTCCCACGGATGCGGACATGCTCGGGCTCGTTTTCGAGCCATGCTCGCGTTTACACCGGCGCGCCCCAGGTCAGCACGCGTCGTGGATTCTCCACAATCAAAGTATCGATCTGTTCGGCACTGAGTCCGCTGCGACCCAGCATGGGCAGCACGTTTTTAACGAGGTGGGCGTAGCCCCATCCGCCGTAGCGGGTGAGTTGGACCTTCATCGCAATATCGTGAGACAAGAGCAGGCGCTCCAGAAAGCCTGCGTCGATCAGGCGTTTCAGCGCGGTGACACTCCCGGCGTCCGAGCCCGTGTAGCGGCCAACGCTGTCTACGTAGAATTCCATGCCAAAGAAGTCGTACTCGACGTAAGCGCCTCGTTTGGCCAGAGTGGTATGATATTCCAGGTCGTCGCTGGTGGGGCTGAGATGACACAGTATGACCTGATGCGGATTTGCGCCTTCGCCTTCAAGAATATCGAGGACTTCGACCCCGTTTTTCTGCCATGGCAGCAGATGAACGCTGATCGGCGCTCCGGTTCGCCGCTGGGCACGGGCAGCAGCACGCAAGACTTTCTGCTCGTTCTCGCGTACCTTGAAGCTGGTGCCGATCTCGCCGATGAGGCCGGAGCGCACCCCGGTATCGGCAACGCCCTGCATGAGATCGGATTCAATCTCATCGGCGATCATCTCAATCGACCGATCGACCATGTCGTAGGGATGGGAACGACCGATATAATAGCCTGCACCCATAACGATATTGATCTCGGTCGCTTGGGCGATTTCTGCCAAGGCCAGCGGCGTGCGTCCCAGGCCGTTATTCGTACAGTCCACCACGCTGCCGCCACCGGCGGTCTTGAACCGGCGCAGCTCCTCAATCGCCAGGGTCGTGTCATCGAGGACGCAGTTATCCAGGTTGCCGAATGGTTCGCGACGAATTGCGCCGAGCGTTCCCATTTCGACCGGCGCATGTACGAATGCCTTTTGCTCCTCGTCTTCGGGCTCTTCGCACCACACCCGGAGATCGATGAGCAGGTGCTCATGCGTCAGGGTAATTCCCAGCGTGTCGGGCTCGACCGGGCCAAGAACGGTCATCACTTTGCCTTGCATTGCTCTTCCTCCGCCAGAGTCATATTGAGGGAGTGCGCCATCGAGGTAGATGCAGGCTATACCAACTCTCATTTCAAAGGAAAGAGTACCGAGTAATTTCTCGCTGTCTTATGTGAGCGGAGAATCGTGCTCGAATCATAGAAGGGAGCTATCATGTCGAACGGCACGCGACGCAGCGTGACCGGACACGACACAAACGGACGGGCAGCGGTCCTCTCCGACACCCCAGCGCCGGTGTTCCACCCGCAGAACAGGCCGGGGGTTGAGGTCACCAATCTGTGGGTCACAACCGAGACCCCTGCGCGCCTGACCGACGTAACCGACCGGACTCAGGGTCCGGTCGCCCTGATTCCTCCCGCCAACGGTACGGTCTTTCGGATTGTCGAGTTCTCGCCGGAAAGGGACTGGATCGATCAGATAGATCGCAAGGCCGCGCGGGAAAGCTTTGCCTCATTCGGAGCGGAGCAGGTGTTGGACGACTCGGAGCAGCCACGGCATCCGCTGATGCACGAGACCGAGACGATTGATTACGCGATTGTCCTTTCGGGCGAATGCCATATGGTCCTGGACGACTCGGAGGTACTGGTCACCGCCGGTGATGTCATTATCCAGCGCGGCACCAATCACGCCTGGAGCAACCGCTCGGACCGACCGTGTCGAATTGCGTTCGTGCTGATCGACGGCACGAGAGGGTAATCGGAGCAGAGCTAACGAAAGAGCTTCTTCGCCCCACGTCATTTATGGATGCCTTGCTTAGCTGTATGGCCTCGCAGTCTTGTCCTCAATTCATTACCAGGGTAATGTACTGGTATGGCTATCGCCCAATCACGTTTGACGGCACAGGGACAGATTTCAATCCCGGCTGAGATACGGCGCCGACTCGGGATAGGACCTGGAGCTGTACTCGAATGGGACCAAGTTGGGGAACAGATCGTCGTCCGAAGGGCTGGACAGTTTACCTCTGAGGATATTCATCGTGCCCTGTTTCCTCAAGGTCGTCCGAAGAGACGAACAACGACGGAGATGAAAGAAGGTATAAGACAACACATCAGAGACCGGTATGCGCGCGGTTGATACCAACCTCCTGGTCCGACTCGTCACTCGCGACGACTCAAAACAAGCCCTGGCTGCTGAGGCATTTGTTGCGAGAGGGGCATGGGTATCTCACCTTGTTTTGATAGAGGCTGTTTGGGTCCTTTCTACGGTCTACAGTCTTGGTCATCGCGAGCTGGTGATGGCGGTCGAAATGTTCCTGCAACACGAACGTCTCACAATCCAAAATGCTGAAACCGTAAGCGCTGCCCTCGAACAGTATCGACAAAAGCCCAAGCTTGGTTTCTCTGACTGCCTAATCCTGGAAGTTGCCCGTAAAGCTGGACATCTCCCCCTCGGTACCTTTGACCGCAATCTCGGCCGCCTGGAGGGAACGGAACGGCTTCCATAATGGTACACTTCCGGCCCGGCACTCAGCTGCACTTCACTAGCGTCCTGCCGACAGGGTGACCTGCTCGCCCAGATAGACGCTCGGGAATATCACTCGCAGGTGATCCAACAGGAACTCAGCCTGGAACTCCGCAAAGCGAAAATCCGCCAATTGGAGACCCAACTCGCCCTTGCCCGGGATACCTATCCGATCCAGCTTCGGACGGCGAAGGCAAATATTGCCAAGGCCAGCTCAGACGTCACCTTTGCCGAAAAAGAACTGACGCGGCGGCAGGACCTGCTCGATACGGAATATCTGAGCCAGCAGTCCTACGACCGAGCTGGAGACGGCCCAGGCCGTTTTGACCCTTGAGCGCGCGGCCCTGGCGCATGCGGAAGCAAATCTGCGTCAGATAGAACTGGCTGAAAAGACGCTCGAAGTCCAAAAACGTGAATTGGCCGTGGACACCGAAAAGCTTGAGCAAATGCGTATCATCCTGGACAAATATACGATTCGCGCTCCGTGTGCCTGTACGGTCCAGACCCGTTTGCTCCGCGCCGGTGAGTACGTCAATCCGGGCACGGGCATTGCGACCCTGCTCGACTCGCTCGATAAATACGCGTGCGTCTACGTCCCCGTGCCCGACTTGGGCAAAGTTCATATCGGCGATACGGTCAGCGTTGAACCCGACGCCCTGCCGGGTGTGCTGATTCCTGGTGAGATCAGCTTCATAGAAGACATCGCTCAGTTCACCCCCAAAAATATTTAAATCAAGAGTGACCGGATGACCCAGGTGTTTGCGACCAAAGTGCGGATTTTAGACCAGCTCGAACGCCTGAAGCCGGGCATGGAAGGTCTCACTGCCTGCCCGCTCGCTATTTCGCCCATGCGCTACGCTCCATCATCCTGAAAGGCGCGGACTTTACCGCCGTCGCGCAGGATTTTATTTTCCTGACGAGCTTTTTCATGGTCGCGTTGTGGGCGGCGGTGAAGGTCACGAAGCCCAAGCTGGGGTGATAGCCGCTACAGGGGAGGTGGGCTGAAAATCTGCCTCTACTCACCGGACCGTACACGTGCTATGGCGCAAAAAGACCGGAGGACTGAAATCCACCCCGGCCCGGACGGGCCGCCCCTCCTTGGAGGGGAGAGTTGGAGGAGAGGCAGGCCATGTCATTCAAGCTGGAAGAAACGACCATTGCAAAGATTCATACCGCTCTGCGTGCGGGCGAAGTCACCTGCGTGGATCTCGTGGAGGGCTATCTGGCCCGGATTGAGACCTACGACCGGGGCGGTCCGACGATTAACGCGATCGTGACTGTCAATCCGCACGCTCGGGACGAGGCCGCCCGGCTCGACGCGGAGTTCGCCGCTTCCGGCCGATTGTCCGGGCCACTCCACGGCGTTCCCATTGTGGTCAAGGACCAGGTTGAAACGGCCGGGCTTATGACCACCTTCGGTTCGATTGCCCTGGACGGCTATCTGCCCGAGACGGATGCCACGGCCATTACCAAGCTCCGGGCGGCGGGCGCGATTATTCTGGCCAAGACCACCCTACCGGACTTTGCTACCTCCTGGTTTGGCTACTCGTCCAAGTCGGGTACGACCAGGAATCCGTATGATCTGGGGCACGACCCGGGCGGCTCCAGCGGTGGCACCGGCGCGGCGGTAGCGGCCAACCTGGGTGCTATTGGTCTGGGGTCGGACACGGGCGGCTCTATTCGCTTGCCGTCCTCGTTCGATAATCTGGTCGGCCTCAAGGTCACGCCCGGCCTCATCAGTCGGGCGGGCATGTCGCCGCTGGTGGTCTTTCAGGACTCTGCCGGACCCATGTGTCGCACGGTCACGGATGCCGCCAAACTGCTTGAGGTGCTGGTTGGGTTTGACCCGGCCGACCCTTATACCGCGACTGCCGCTATAGCGGGCGAGATCAAGTATACGGCGCTGCTCAGTCGAACAGCCCTCTCGGGTGTGCGGGTCGGCGTGGTACGGGAAGTCTTCGGCGACAACGCCGACCCCCAGGCCGCCGCGGTCAACGCTCTGATCGAAGACGCCCTGGCGACGTTCGCCTCGGCAGGTGCAACCCTGGTTGATATCGCCCTGCCCGACCTCCAGTACTATATTGAACGGTCTTCGCTCTATATTGCCCGTTCGCGTCACGATATCGACCGCTTCCTGGCCGCGCGTCCCGGTTTGCCGATGAAAAACCTCAAGGAAATCATCGGGGCGAAAAAATATCATCCCAAGCTGGATCTCCTGGTCGCGCTGGTCGAAGGTCCCGAGGACCCCGATTCCGACCCTGAATACTATCAACGCTATACCGCGCGCGAACAGTTCCAGCGGGTCGTCATCAATGAAATGGCAAAGGCAGGGGCAACGGCGCTCGTCTTTCCCACCTCGCAAATGCCCTCGCCCTCACGGGCCGAGCTTGACGCCGACAAATGGCCCACGCTGGACTTTCCGACCAATACGCTTATCGCCGCCCAGACCTGGATGCCGGCCGTGAGCGTGCCGGCGGGCTTTACCCCCGACGGTCTGCCCGTGGGTTTGGAGATCGTCGGCCTGCCGTATCGTGAGGCGGACATCCTTTCGTTGGCCTACGCGTATGAACAGCTCAGCCGGCATCGCAGAGCATCGGTCCACGTTCCCGAGTTGGCGGGATAGGTGGATAGCGATTCCGAGTCATTCGTCCGTTTGTGAAGGGTCACCAGACAGTCCGGACAAGCGGAAACGTTCGGATGTTTCTGTCCTTTGTGATGAGTTCAGCGCCGTGCTGAAGCGCACTGGCTACAATGAGTCGGTCAGCGGGGTCCCCGTGGAATCCCTGTTGACCCAGTTGCCCGGCAGTAATGGCAATATCAGGAGAGATTGGTATCAGCGTAACGCCCGGACGTGCCAGGGCCTGCCGCATCCAGACCCGGATTTCCCGGTCAAGCGCTAGCTTGCCCTGTGCTACTTTTGTCGCAATCTCCCAGCAACTAATTGGGCAGATGCCTATGGTCGTGGCATAGTGAAGAGCGGCCTGGGCTTTGGGCGACAGCTTCGCCGGATCGCTCACCAACCATATCCAGGCGTGGGTATCGAGGACGATCACGAATCGACTTCCCAGGACTCCTCAACCGGAGAAAGGAGGTCTGCTTCACGTCGATAGCGTACACTGCCAAGCAGGTTTGGCGGCTCAACAGAATCGAGCGGAACAAGCTTTGCAAGCGGCTTCCCTCGTTTGGTCACAATCAATGGCAGGCCCGTTTCCGCAACCTCATCAAGAATCGCCAGACAGTGCGCTTTGAAATACGAGGCAGATACATTTTTTGCTGTTTCAGCCATGTTTTTCTCACGCTCTTTTCGGGACTCAGAATGTTACTATGGTCATGGGAATATGGTCAAGTAAAAACAGTCCCAGGTTCAGACCCGCTCCGTGTCAAAGAAGCGCTGCAATATCCGGTGCAGACCAAACGCGTCGGCGGTTCCTGCGACCTCCCGAATGGAATGCATCGCCCACTGCGGAACGCCGACATCTATGGTGCGTACCCCAATCTCGGCCGCGGTCAGCGGTCCGATGGTGCTGCCGCAGGCCATGTCGCTGCGCACGACAAAGGCCTGGACCGGCACGTCCGCGTCCGCGGCCAGTTTGTGCAGGATGGCGCTGGTCTCGCTGTTGCTCGCATAGCGTTGGTTGGCGTTGAGTTTAATGACCACGCCGTGGTTGAGGCGGGGACCGTGATTGTCGTCATGTCGGTCGGAAAAGTTCGGATGTACGCCGTGGGCATTATCGGTCGAGATCAGCATGGAACGGGCCAGGGCGCGGCCGCGTTCTTCCGCGTCCGGCATGACGCGTTCCAGCATGTGTTTGAGCATGGGGCCACACGCGCCGGACGCCGACGTACTGCCGACCTCTTCGTGATCGTTGCACACCAGCAGCGCACCGTGTTCGCTAGCACTGGTCGTGAGGGCCTGGAGGCCGACGAAACAGCTCAACAGATTATCCAGGCGGGCCGAGGTGATGAACTCGTTTGCCAGGCCGACAAGCTGCGGCGGCTGGGTATCATAGAAAAACAGCTCAAAGTCCAGCACCTGACGCACATCGGCGACACTGTCCGCTTCGAGCCGTTTGTGCAGGAGTGCTTTGAAATCCGGCTTTTCGTCAGTCTGGCCGAGAATGGGTGGCAGATAGGTTTGGGCATTGATCGAGCGGCTCTGGTTTGCCTCCCGGTCGAGATGAATGGCTAGGCTGGGGATGACGGCGACCGCTTGAGCGAAGTCGAGCAGCGCGTGGGCCACCTCGTTGCGCTGACTCAGATAGCTGACTCGCCCGGCCATTGATAAATCCCGATCAAACCAGGGGTTGAGCAAGGCGCCGCCATACACCTCGACCCCGAGTTGCACATAGCCGTGGCGATGTAATTCAGGCTGGGGCTTGACCTTGAGACCCGGGGAATCCGTGTGGGCGCCGACCATGCGAAAGCCACTTTCGGCCAGGGCACGGCGCGTCGGCATCCTCCAGGCAATAATGGACGAGTCGTTGCGGCTGAGCCAATAGCGACCCCCTGGAACGAGCTGCCACGCCTCGGACTCGTCCAGGCGCTCAAAGCCTGCACTCGACAGTCGGGCGGCCATCTGGGCGACCGCGTGAAACGGGGTTGGCGATGAGGCCAAGAATTCGGTCAGGGCCTGGTTGAACTGGTGCTGGTCCATTTTCAATGAAACGTTCCGTCCTCTTCGGCCAGTTTCTGGAGCAGCGGCGCCGGCTGCCAGGACGAGGGGTCATGTTCGGCAAAGGCGCAGACGCGCTCGTACACCTGTTGGAGACCGACAGTGTCAGCGTAGAACATAGGGCCACCAAGATAAGCCGGGAAGCCATAGCCATAGACGTAGATGACGTCGATATCGCTGGCACGCTGGGCAATGCCTTCTTCCAGAATTTTGGCCCCCTCGTTCACCAGGGCGTACATCAACCGCTCGACGATTTCCTCACGGCTGATAGACCGCCGCGTCATCCCCTTTTCTTTGGAGTAGTTGACAATCAACTCCTCAATGGCCGGGTCGGGCCGGGAGGTGCGGTCGCCGGGTTCGTAGGTGTAATACCCGGCGCCGGTCTTTTGGCCGTAACGTCCAAGTTCACAAATGCGGTCGGGAATCGCGCAGTAGCGCGCACCCGCGGGCAGGCTGTCCGGCAGCCCTTTCCCCTGACGAATGCGCCAGCCCACGTCGAGACCGGCCAGGTCGCCCATGGCAAACGGTCCCATGGCCAGACCCAGGTCGTAGACCGCGCCATCCACATCCTGGGGCAGACTCCCCTCTTCAAGGAGGTATTGGGCCTGCGCGCCGTATTTGTGCAGCATGCGGTTGCCGACAAAACCGTCACACACCCCAACGACCACGCCGATTTTTTGAATGGCTTTGCCGACCACCTGGGTCGTGGCCAGGGTCTCAAAGCTCGTCTCGGCGCCGCGGACGATTTCGAGCAGGCGCATGACATTGGCCGGGCTGAAGAAATGGGTGCCGATGACCTTGGCCGGGCGCGTGGTTACCGACGCAATTTCATCAACGTTGAGCGTGGACGTATTAGTCGCCAGGATACACTCGGGCTTGGTGATCGTATCCAACTGCGCGAAGACCTGCTTTTTGACCTCCATGTTCTCGAACACGGCTTCCACCACCAGGTCAACCTCGCCGAGCGTCGCGTAGTCCAGAGTCGGCGTGATGAGACCCATACGCTCTTCCACCTGTTCCGGCGTGAATCGGCCTCTCTTGGCACTGCGTTCATAGTTGCTGCGCACCACTGCCAGACCCTTGTCCAGAAATTCCTGGCCGGTTTCGAGGATGGTGACCGGGATACCCGCATTGGCGAAATTCATGGCAATACCGCCGCCCATCGTGCCGGCCCCGAT
Source organism: Candidatus Binatia bacterium (assembly GCA_022824615.1). Taxonomy (GTDB): domain Bacteria; phylum Desulfobacterota; class Binatia; order Bin18; family Bin18; genus Bin18. The sequence goes on from JAJDZM010000180.1 coordinate 12,166, forward strand.
GATACCCACTTTTTGAATGGCGTGGGTCGGCGTGTCTTTCGGCATATCGCTGACCTTTGCCGCGGCCCGCTCGGCAAAGAAAATATGGCGTTGGGCGGCCGACTGTTGGCTGGTCAGAACCTGGCGGAAGAGTTCCTGCTCTCTGGCCAAGCCATCCTCAAACGGCAGCGTACAGGCCGCCTCGACACAATCGATGCAGCGCTGGGGTGCGTCAAAGCCGCGCCGGGTTTTGCCAGTCTGTTTTCGGGCAGCGTCAAAGATGGCGCGGTCAACGCCGGTTACCTTGTCGTTCAGATCCCGTACTTTTTTGAGGGCGGCTCCATCTGCGACGAGCTGACGGGCAAAGGCCTTCGCCCCGTCGAGCAGACTGCCCTCGTCAATGATCTCGTCAATCACACCAACGCTCTGCGCCTGTCCGGCCCGTATCGGCGCGCCTGAGGTAATGACCTCAAGGGCGGCTTCGGGGCCGATCAACCGCGGCAGACGCTGAGTTCCGCCGCCACCGGGTAACAATCCCAGGGTGACCTCGGGCAGCCCAACCCGCGCGGATGGCACCGCGACGCGATAATGGCAGCACAGCGCGGTCTCGAGGCCGCCGCCCAGGGCCGTGCCGTGAATGGCCGCCACAACCGGCTTGGAGAGGTTCTCAATAATCTCCATGGTATCGAGGAAATTCGGCGGCTGGAGCGGTTTGCCGAATTCGGTAATGTCAGCACCGGCAATAAAGGTCCGACCGGCACAAATGAGAACCGTCGCGATGGTGTCGTCTTTACCGGCCTCGGTAAAGCTCTCCAATAGACCCTGACGAACATGCTGGCTGAGCGCGTTCACGGGCGGATTGTTGATGGTGATGATGCCGATGCCGTCCTCTCTGGTATAGGTAACCGAATGACTCATAGTGTAATCTTCCTCCACTCTTGGTTCTCTCTTCCTCCGGGCTGAAGGTCAGGAGGGTTCCTGGCTAAACACGTTCGCTTCGCGCCGGGCCTGCTGTCGAGCCCTTCCGTTCCGGCAATCTACAGCTCGCGACCACATTGCTCGCCGTCAAAAATGGCAGCCGTCACATCTCGCGGAGCAGCTACATCGCCGATTCTGACGACTTCCGGGAAAGAGTCTTTGGCCGCAATATAGAGTGCATCGTTGGGTGCGCGGAGAATCGACATCACCACGCTATCGATCCGCTCGCGAGTTTCCAGCACTTCCGGCCCAACCCAGATATCATACACATCGACTTCGCCGGGACGGATCGCTTCGACAAAGTATTGCTGGGTAATCCGGATGCCCAGCTTCTTCAGCCTGGGGAAGATATACATGATATCCAGGTTGCGAAAGAGGCGTTCACCGGCAAACATGCGCGGGCTGAGGACCTCGACCTCGACCCCTGCTTTGGCCAGCACCTGGGCCAGGGCAAAAGGCAAATGGCCGCCCGTTTCATCCAGAATGAGAACGCGCGAGCCGAGCGCCTGGGTGTCTTCGAGGACTCGCTTGGTTGCCGTGCCAACATCAAGCACGTGGGGGAGAGCAGTTCCGGGAATGGCTTGGCGCTCGGGACGATAGAGGCTCTGGCCGGTGCGTTCGTAAGAGGCGCCGGTTGCAACCACAACGCTCGATGCCTCGATATTCCGCAGAGATTGTGGTGTGACCTCAACGCCGCACTGGACCTCGACCCCCGCATTTTCGACTTCCCGCTCCAGGTTGTCGATCGCAATCGACCAGGCGGTCAGGCCCGGCAGTTGTTCAAACACCCGTAAATGGCCGCCTAACTGGTCGGCGCGTTCAAGCAAGGTGACCGTGTGACCGCGCCTGGCGGCAACCGCGGCGGCTTTCATCCCGGCGGGCCCGCCACCGATGACCACGATATGCTTTTGGTCCGCCTCCGGGACGCTCTGCAGGGAACCCTCTCCCCAGTAGGCTTCTCTGCCGCTGATTGGATTCAGGGTGCAGATGAGTTCGCGGTGTTCAAACAGCCGCGCCCCGCACTCATTACACCGGTTGCAGCGGATGATTTCGTGTTCGCGCCCTTCGCGCGTCTTTTTTACCGTAAAGGGGTCGGTCAGAAGCTGTCTGGCCATTGCGACCATGTCTGCCGCGTCGCTTTCCAATATAGCCTCGGCCGTGTGGAGATCACGGACCTTCCCCACAACAAAGACCTTGCCCCGGTCGCCCACGATTTCTTTGGCACGTTTGCTGAACGGCGCCAGCCAGCCCTCCGGCTCGTCCCCTTCCATGCTGGGCAGCGCCAGATGGAGGGTGTGATAGCCCCCGGCCGAGATGTTGAAGAAGTCAAACAAGCCGGACGCCGCCAGCACCTCGACCTGTTCTTCTGCCTGCTCTGGGGTAATCCCGCCCTCGGGACCAAGGAATTCGTCCCACGACAGCCGGACCCCCACCACAAAGTCAGGCCCGACCCGCTTACGCACTTGCTCGGCACACTCGATGAGCAGCTGACAGCGTTTGGCCGGTGTCCCGCCGTAGGCGTCATCGCGCTTATTGTAGGTCGGGCTCATAAACTGGCCCAGGCCGTAACTATGCGCCCCGTGTAACTCGACCCCATCAAGCCCGGCGCGCTTGACGTTTGCCGCCGACTGTCCAAAGTCGCGTGCTAATTCCGCGATTTCGTCAGGCCCCATCACCAGGGGAATTTCATTGTGCACAACCGAGGGGATACGCGACGCGCCCCAGATGGGCTTGTTGCGGTCGATGAACATCCGGCCACGATCATGGACGCCCATTGAGGCGAGTTGGACAAAAATCTTGGCGTCATGCTGATGTACGGCGTTGGCCAGCTTCGTCATGGATGGAATACAACTCTCGCTCCAGACATCGACGATATGGAAAAACGAACCCAGCGCACTCCGGGCGGCCGCAACGGTTTCGGTAATGCACAGCGCTACGCCCCCTTTGGCGCGCTCGCGAAAATACGCGATCTGCCGGTCAGAGAAAACATGGTCGCGCGGGTCACCGTGCTGCGAGCTGTGGGCGGGTTGCAGAATCCGATTCCGCAATGTGAGATTGCCGAGTTGCAACGGTTCCCACACACGTGACAGCTCGGGACTTTGTGATTGCTGTACCGACGTGCTCATCTGTTCCCTCCTCTGTGGCAACAACCTGGCGGGCAACCACAGGGGGCTGCCCCTACGGGGAGCGGTGGGGTGGCCAAACCACTAGCCGGTTACCGAACTTTCCCTGCTTCCGTTGCCTCAGGCACTTCTTCAAGCCTACCCGTTTTGACGTCGTAGATATAGCCGTAAATGGGGATATCGCCGGGAACCAGGGGATGATTGCGGATGCGTGTCACGTCCTCGACCAGACTTTGTGTGCTATCCGAGACCGTCAGCCAATCGATATAGCTCCCCTCTGTTGAACCAGGCCCCTCGCCGGAGTCCTGCCAGCCCGAAGCGCCCATCGTTGCGGTCCGAAGGCTGCTGGCGAGGAGACCGCGCATCACCTCATCGGTGAAGGTCGCCATACCACACTGTGTATGATGAATCACGAACCACTCCCGCGTTCCCAGCAGTTTGTACGAAATCACGAAGGAGCGGATGGCGTCGTCACTCGCCCGTCCGCCCGCATTGCGGATTACATGCGCGTCGCCCTCCGTCAGGCCGGCGCATTTTGCCGGATCGAGCCGGGCATCCATACAGGTCAGAATGGCAAAACATCTGCCGGGTGGGGCTGGCAATTCGGCTTTCTTACCAAAATCCTTGGCGTAGGCGGCGTTGGCTGCGAGGACTTCATCTCGGATCTGACTCATCGGGTGTCTCCTTTACTGACATAGCGATATACCAGATTATCGGGTCGCTGTCGTAGGTCCGCGTATGGGCGTACCACCGGGCAGACGTTGATCGTATAAAATGATACGCCTCGGTAAAAAGCAACGGAAAGGAATGCAAACATGGCAAAACCTAAGCTGTACGGGATTTCCGGCTCGCGGGCGATACGTTCGCTCTGGGCGATTGAGGAAGTGGGCATCGAGTATGAGCACGTCTCGGTCAATTTCATGGAAGAGTCGAAGAAGCCGGAGTATCTGGCGGTGAATCCGAACGGTCGCATTCCCGCCCTGCAGGATGGCGATGTGACCCTGTTTGAGTCCATGGCGATCAATCTCTATTTGGCCAAAACCTACGGCGGTGATCTTTATCCCAGTAATCCTGCCAATGAAGCCCTGGTTTGGCAATGGAGTGTGTGGGTCATGACCGAGATCGAGCCGGCGCAGATGGACATCGTGGTCCAAAAGTTTTTTACGCCTGAGGAAAAGCGGGACGCGGCGGTTCTCGCCGCCGCCGAGAAAACGCTGGCCCGACCCCTGAAGGTGCTCGATGACACCTTGGCCAAAAGAGACTGGCTGGTCGGTGACGCCTTTAGCATCGCCGATCTTAATGTCTCCGGGGTGATGCTGCTGCTGTCGATGGTGAAATTCGATTCCTCGGCCTACGCCAACGTGCAGCGCTGGGCGGAGGCCTGCTATGCCCGGCCCTCGCTTGAGCGGGCCAAGGCGGTGGGCAAGTAGTCTGACGCAGGCGCCCCGTTTTACAGGCCGCGCAAAAAGCGCAGGATGCACGCGGTTGTTTCCTGCGGCTTTTCCGCCTGCACCCAATGGCCGGCGCCTTCAATGATTTCGAGAAAGCGCAGGTCTTCAAACGCGTCCGGAAACGTGGTGCGCCAGTTGGGATCGTAGAGCAGGACATCGTCCGCCGCCCCGGCAACAAAGGCCGCCGGCTGGGAGAATTTTTTGCCTTCGAGCTCGGGTGTAATGCCATTATTCGTCGGGATATTACGGTACCAGTTCACCGGTCCCCTGAAACCGCTCGTCCGGTACTGCTCGACGTAATAGGCGAGGTCTTCCGGCGTGAGCCAGCTTGGCAACCGCTGTGGCTCGGGCAGTACGTCCAGCAAGCCACTCGATTTGGGGTGCTCCAGTTGTTTCATCCAACTCTGCGCCGGCGCGTCGGCGCACAGCCCGTAATACAGGATACGCAGGCTGCGCTCCAGATCTTTTTCAAGCTCGGCTTCCACCCGGCCCTCTTCCTGAAAGTAGCGCATATACCAGAATTGGTCGTCCATGCCCGGCGGATTCAGCGCGGCATCCGTCATGCGCCAAAAGGGAACGGACAGGCCCATCACGGCGGTACAGCTCTCCTCGTGGAGCAGGGCGGTATTCCAGGCCACAACACAGCCCCAGTCATGGCCGATGAGCGTGAATTCATCATAGCCCAGGGCCGGGGCGATGCCGGCCACATCCGCGGCCAGGGTGCGAATATTGTAATCCGAGATATTGGGCGGACACTCACTGCCGCCATAGCCGCGTTGGTCGGGCACGGCGACGCGATAGCCCGCGGCCACGAGCGGGTCAATCTGGTGCCGCCACAGATACCAGCACTGCGGCCAGCCGTGGAGCAGAATCACCAGCGGTCCATCTCCCTCGACAACAGTCCGCAGCCGGACGCCGTTGGTGTGAATCATCTCAAAATTGCGATCGATCATAGATTCCCCTTGTCTGCGGCGTCCGCGCTCGCCGCTCCAGTCAGGCCGGTCGCGGTTTGGATTTCCCGGCGCAACTCCGCGCTGCCCAGACCTTCTCCGTCCTGCTTGCGGCCTAGGGCGTATTGCGGTCCGATGGACTCGGGGCCTTCTCCCGGTGGCAGCGGCGGTGTGTAATAGCCCAGGGCGTAACTCCCCAGCGTATAGCCGAGCAGGTCCTGCAATTCGGTTGATAAGGTTTTGGCAATCTCGGGCGGACAGGACAGGTACTGGTTTTCCTCCTGGCGCAGCCAGGCCAACGAGTAGGTGATGTTCAGGCCGACCCGGTCGTCGTCCGAATCGTTCGCGCCTGCGGCATGCAAGACCGAGCCGGTATACAGCAGTACCGAGCCGCGTGTCATCTCGGCCTGGGCAATTTCGTCCTTGTTCGCCCGGCGTCCATCCGGCCAGTCCGGACTGCCCGGAATAACCCGCGTTGCGCCGTTTTCACGGGTAAAGTCGGTCAGTGCCCACATGGTGTTGAACTGGGGCTCGATGCCTTTCAGATAGGTTCCCCAGGCCCAGCGGTCACGGTGAATCGCCTGCTTGGGCTGGCCGGGCCGGATGCGAATAATCTGACCGAGATGGAGTTGAATGCGGGAGCAGTAGGGCGCCAGAAAGGTCTGGGCGGCGCTGAGCACCGCCTGATTGGTGACCAGGTCACGACACGCCGGTGAGCGGGCCACCAGCGCGCCCGTGCGTGTCGTCTGGAGACCGACGAAGGGGTCCTGGCCGTTGCGCGTAGCTTCGATATACGGTCCGGTTTCGCTCAGCACCTGATCGACCTCGGCAGGGGTGAGCACATCCTTCAGGATAACCGCCCCGTCCTTTTCAATGATCGGGAGGATATCCGCGGTGTCCGCCGTTGCCGAGAGGGTTGTCAGATGTGCCATTGCTCTCTCCTTCTGAATTTCTCCTGATCCATTGTCATGAACTGCACGACAGCATGGAACAGCCGGGACGCTGACGGGCCCAGTCGGGCCGTTTTCGGGCGTAGACTTCTTTGTCCGGTTGTTCAGCATAGGGATGGCGGAGGAGTTCCAGCAAGTCATGTATCATGGAGGGATCACCTTGCCCGGCCTTGTCGATAGCGAGCTGAGCGAGATAGTTGCGCAGCACATATTTCGGGTTGGCCGCATTCATCCGTTTCCGGCGTGCCTCGTTATCCGTTCCATCTTCCCTCACCCGGTCGTGATAGCGGCGCAGCCATGCGGCGAGGCGGGCCGTTGTCTTCGGGGTTAACTGTTCCGGGACGTAGTAGGCGTCCAGCAGCGGTTCTATCAGGGTGGCGTCGTCGATCCGGTCTGCAGGTTTGGCGTCGAGATCGAGGCTTGCCAGCCGCCGATAAAAGATGGTCATGTCGGTCTCGGCCAGTTGCAAAATTTCCAGCAGACCGCCGAACAGAGTGTCGTCCAGGTCGGGCTTGAAGGCTTGAAGCCCCAGTTTGTGAGCCATCATGGCCTGCCAGCACGAATCAAATTCCTGCCCATAGCTGTTCAGCGCCTCTACCAGCGGTTCTGTCTGTTCAATCAGGGGGTAGAGGGCGTTGGCAAGCTGGACCAGGTTCCAATGGGCAATCTGGGGCTGTTTGCCAAAGGCATAGCGATGACTCGCGGCATCGGTGGTATTGGGCGTCCAGTTGGGGTCATAGTTTTCCAGCCAGCCATACGGGCCGTAGTCAATCGTCAAGCCCAGGATGGACATATTATCCGTGTTCATCACCCCGTGGACAAAGCCGACCCGCAGCCAGTGCACAATCATCCGGGCCGTCGTCCGGCAGACTTCCTCGAACCAGGCCAGATAGGTCGCACGGGACGGCTCGCCCAGGTGAGGAAAGTCGGTCTGAATGGTGTAATCCACCAACTGTTGTAAGACGTCGATCTCTCCGCGGGCGGCAAAGAGCTGAAAATTGCCAAAACGTACAAAAGACGGCGCAACTCGACATACCACGGCGCCCGGTTCGGGTTTGGGATTACCATCATAAAACATATCGCGGATGACGTGTTCACCCGTTGAGACCAGGCTGAGCGCGCGGGTGGTCGGGACACCAAGGTGGTACATGGCTTCGCTACACAAGAACTCGCGGATGGACGAGCGCAGGACGGCCAGTCCGTCCGCACTCCGCGAATAGGGCGTCAGACCAGCCCCTTTGAGCTGGACCACCCAGCGTTTTCCGGTCGGACCGATGATCTCACCCAGGTTAATGGCCCGGCCGTCCCCGAGTTGCCCGGCCCAGTTGCCAAACTGATGACCGCCGTAACACATCGCGTAGGGGTCCATTCCGTCCAGCACCCGGTTCCCAGAGAAGATGTGGGGGAAATCGTCCGACTCACAAAATGCACGGGAAAGGCCCAATTCCTCGGCTACTTCCCACGCATAGGCAACTAGCTGGGGTTGAGCGACTTTTGTCGGCTGGACACGGGAATAACAGGCCCGCGTGACCTGACGGCGGGCGTTTGCGGTTTCAGGGTCGGCGGGCAGTTCTCGCGTAAAGCGATTATCGAAGGTGAGCGTCTCGTGCGGCTGGTATTCCTGTTGGGCGTTCATGCCGACACGTTAGCCCAGCGTGAGGGAGCGCTCAAGGTGTGTTGTCTTGTCGGGCGACTCATGCGGTGAGATGAGTAGCGCCCCTCTAACTTTGGGCATCCATTGTTCGCACATGGGGGTATTGCAGAATCCGTTTATCGGCCGTCAACAGAATCAGTTCATGCAGACGAGCAGCGGCCACGAGGATTCGATCTGCCGGGTCCTTATGAAAGGTGGAGGGGAGGGCGTACGCCTCGGCAGCAATCTCATGGGTTACAGGTAACGTTGTTGCATCCAGACTGTTTAGAGAATGGGTAATCCAAGTGCTGAGTGGGATAGCCAGTGAGATTGTACCAACGGCCACCAGACGCGCAATTTCCAGCGTGGATATTGTACAGACAGTGTTGGTATGCTCCGAGTCCAGCAGCGCTTGCGCTGTTTGTCGTCCCAACTTCTCAGGCTGCTCCTGCGACCATATCCAGACATGGGTGTCGAGCAACAGCGTCACGCCAGCATGTCCCAATCATCGGTCGAGTCAGTGTGGACAAGGTCGCCGTGAATAGTCATCTTGCCCTTCAGTCCGCCGAGTTGCTTTCCCGAAGGAAGTTCTGTGAACGGCTGGATAGTCACAAGGGGTTTCCCACGCAGCGTCACGATCATGGGCTCGCGGGAGCGGTGTACCTCCTTGAGTGTGGCTATGCACTTTGCTTTGAATTCAGACACGAGCATTGTCTTCATGGAAAAATTTTAACCAGGTCAAGTGGCTTGGTCAAGTTAAGATGGTGTATAAACGGACATCGTTCTTTGCACGTCGGGATTTCTCTCTTTTTGAGAGGTGCACAAAATCGAAGGGTTGTGTTGTCAGTCTGTTTGGGTGTGAGCCACGGACCGTTTACGGTGTCTCCACTTCTCCATAGAGCGGTTCCGCCACTGGCTCTGTGTCATACTTGCGCATCAACTTGAGCAGGGCGCGTTGGTCAGGCGGTTTGCCGCCTTTGGTGAGTTCGGCCAGACCCTCGAAGTATTTCTCGCGCGAGTCGGCCGGACAAAACATGATCAACAATACGGAGCGTTGCGCGCCTGGGTTGGAAAAGGCGTGTATCGCTTCCTTGGGGACGAGGGCGGTCGTTCCGGCCTGGGCTGTCATCTTCTCGTCTCCGACGAGGAGTTCGATTGCGCCCTCGACCACGTAGAATATTTCCGCCATCTGCCGGTGAATATGACGGCGCGGTCCCTCAGTCCCTGGTTCCATCACATACTCGAACAGGCCGAAATGACCCTCGGTATCTTTTCCCCTGACCTTGAACGTACACCGGGTGCCGGTCCCGATGGCGACAGAGTCGCCCTCTCCCCGTTGAAGGACGATTGCAGAATCAGGCAGTGTCATCCCGCTCTCCTTACACGACCCCAAAGACCCGCTCGACCGCCTCCTGAACGGGCTTGAAGGTCACCGTGGGATTATGGACCATGTGGTTGTGACAAATCGCAACCGCCAAGCGGGCATCGGGGTCGGCCCAGGCAATCGCCCCGCCGGCGCCCGGATGAAACACCGTATGTGGATTTAAGCCGGCAAGGCGAAACGGGTATTTGGGATCTTTTACTCCACCGACCCATAGCCCGGCGGTCCCCATGCGGATTGCCATGCCCAGCACCGTGTCCGGCTGATCAGTATCGGGCCGCGGAGTGCTGAACGTCTTCACGCGATCTTCGGACAGTAAGCGAACGCCGTTCAGCTCTCCACCATGGGCCAGCATGGCAAACAGCCGGGCCGAGCTGCGGGCGTTCATAATGCCGTGGGCGCCCGGAATGCAGCCGCGTCGCATATCGGAACGGCCAAAGACCTCCTCAGTCGCTCCGACCTGGGGCGGCATGGCCCGCAGGATCGGCGCATCTGCCGGTAATGGCAGGGGAGGCGCGTTCTTGAGGCGCGCCACGCGCGGTTCGGCTTCTTCAGGAATCCCGATCCAGAGGTCCGTAATGCCAAGGGGCGCACATATCTCTTCCTGTACGAACGTGCTGTATGGCCGATGTTTGGGGTCGGTTCGGCGCACACACTCGGCAATGACCCAGCCGAAAGTGTAGCACATATAGCCATTCTGCGTGCCGGCCGCAAAGACAGGCTTCATATTAGCCAGTTGATCAACCATCCAGTCATAATTGCTCATGAGTTCAGGGGTGACACCCTCGGGCATATACGGAATTCCCAAGCGGTGGCTCAGCGCATCCCGGACGGTTGCGGTGTCTTTGCCGTGTGCCGCGAACTCGGGCCAGTAGTGCGCAATAGGCGCATCATACTCAATCAAGCCACGTTCGGCTTGGAGATGGAGCGCGGTTGCCGTGGTCGCCTTGATGACAGAGAAGGAGGGGAAGAGCGTATCCCCATCAACTGCCCGTCCAGTGGTCTCGTCGGCAATACCGCCCCAGACATCCACGACTTGCTCGCCATCGAGATACACGGCGACTTGCATCCCAAGCTCGCCGTTCTCCCGGATTGTGGTTTCCACGGCCTGTTGAAAAGTGCTGTTTGCTTCTAGTGTACGTTCCGCGGTCGCTGGCATGGATTGTTTCCCCTTTTTTCTGACTGACACGCCTTACTGCTAGCTTGGATCTTTGTCGTTATCCAATTTTCTCAAGGAACGGGTCAAGCACCCGAATATCTTTGGTCAGCGTCCGCGCTCGAGTGCTGGAACCAGAACAGTCAGCCGCGATTTTCCACACGCCTGATACTGCGGGGAGGCTGTACCCCGCAGTGAACCCCTGATTGCTCACCCGACGTGCAGTGGACTACGATGGCGACTAGGGACTGTCTGCTTCCCCCTGAGCGTCTTCGTCTCGTATCCGGTCTGCCCGTTGGGCGAGCAGGCCGACGAGAACCAAAAAGACCAGAAAAGAAACTGTTATCGCAAGGATGGTGAGCATAACCCCCTCCTTTACCCAACTCTTGCCGTCTCTTCTTCCTTCTCTACTCCTTCTCACCACGAGAAATCAACGCTTTCTCGTGTATTTTATTACAACCGCGCGTCGTCTGCGCTCTGCAGGTCGGGATCAAGGACTTCGGTTCTGATCGTCACGATCGAAGTGAACCACCGTTCCATGCTCCGAGCGTCCATCTGTGACCAGTCGGGAATCTCCAGGACGAGCGCCCGCCCGAGCTGGTTGCCAAATCTCACCAGATCGTTGTTCGTGTCGGTCCGGGTTGTGTCCCACTGGCTGAGGGCTGCTTCCAGAGAGGTATGGGTTGTGAGCGCTTCGCCCAGGGCAATGGCATCGTTAATCCCCTTGAGCGCGCCGGCTGCCGTATGTGGGCGGGCGAAGGCCCCGGCGTCGCCCACCAGACAGATCCGGCCTTTACGGTAGGCCGGGACTTCACAATCATAAATGGCGTAGGCAAATGTGTCCTGGCATTTGTCGACGATCTCGGCGTAATAGTCGGGTAGCCGTTCATAGGCGCGCCGTTTCAACTCAGCTTCAGTGACCAGGGGCATACCGCCTGGGGGGAGTGATCCCGAGTGCGCATTGCCGTCTTTGTCAGTCAGAAAATCGGCCAGCGCGGAGGCGGCAATCGGGACATATATGCCCCAATTCACCAGACGCTGACCCGGCGCAACCGCTCCGTCCAAGCCTGGCACAAAGTAAAAAATACCATGCCCGCCCGGATAGCCTAAACAGCGGACACCGCTTGCGAGCGGCTCTGATTCTTCAAGTTCCTTTTCAAGCAGGAAGCCCCGCCACAAGACATAGCCGGCATACCTCAGCGCGATATCGGGAAAGAGAGTCCGTCGGCCGAGCGAGGTGTAGCCATCGGCACAGACGACCAGGTCAAATACAGACGTGGACCCATCGGCCAACTCTACCCGGACCGTTCCATCGGATCGCTCGTGTAATGCCACGGCTCGCTGCCCTGAGCGATACACCCCATCCGGAACGCGTTTGCGAAGGTTTCTATACAACCCGCCCCAGTTGAGCAAAGCCAAATTTGCGGGCTGGTCCCAGGCAAGATAGCCGTAACGGCGCTCTTTTTCTGTTCGCCAGATGCGTGTGAACGCATGACCGGCGAAGAAGGGGGTGTCAGCATCGACCAGGGCGCGTTCAATAAAGGTGTCCATGACCGAAGGCGGAACGCCAATGCCTGCACCTCTGTCTTTCAAGGTGTCGCCCGTGCGCTCTAAAAGTGTCACCTCACAGCCTAAGCGCAGCAGTTCGATTGCCGTAGTGCATCCGGCAATCGACCCCCCGATGATGCCGACGCGGAGTCCTTGGGTGAGTGTGTTGGTTGTTGCTGGCATGGCCCCCTCCTCTGACGTTGTGTCCCCCCTACCACAAGTCCCTGTAGAAATCACCGTTCCGCCTGCTTTCTTGAAAAGAAGGCGCGCTTTCCGTACTCTGGGCCGCAAGCGTTTTTATGTCAGGACCAATCCGATCTGGAACGGAGAGCAAGATGCAAGAGATACCGGCAGGGATCATTTCAGCCGACGGCCATGTGTGTGAGCCGGCCAATTGTTATATCGACTATATCGAACCCAAATACCGGGACGTCGCGCCGCGCATCGTGGAACAACCGGATGGTACGGACGCCTTTGTCGTCCACGGCATGAAGCGCCCGATTCAATTGGGATTCATTGACGGTGCCGGCTTTACGGTCACGGAACGCAACAACCGGGCGGCAAAAATCAGGTTCCCGGATATTCGCGAGGGAGCCTATGGCGGCCACGCGCGGATTCCGTATATGGACGAGGATGGGATTGCGGCTGAAGTCATCTACGCCTCTATCGGCATGGGTCTGTGTATGCACCGCGACCCGGACTATAAAAATGCCTGCATGCTGGCCTATAACCGCTGGCTACAGGCCATGTGCAGCGAAGCGCCGAACCGTATTCTTGGACTGGCGCAGACCGCGGTCTTGAGTGTGGACAGCGCGATTGAGGATTTCCGGCGCGCCAAAGACATGGGTATGGTCGGCATGATGATGCCGGGTCGGCCCATCTACGAAGACTATGACCACGCCGACTACGACGCTCTGTGGGAGTGCGCAACCGACCTGGAACTGCCCATCTGTTTTCATATTCTGACCTCGCGAGATGGTAGCCTGAACATGCCGCACCGAGGCCATGAGATGAATAATTTTCTGGGTATCATCCGGGCTGTCCAGGATGTTGTCGGCCTCATGGTCCTGGGTGGAGTTTTCGAGCGTCATCCGCGTTTGAAGCTCGTGTGTGCCGAGGGCGACGCCGGCTGGATGCCGCACTATATGTACCGCATGGACCACGCCGCCAGGATTAACGCCGAGGGCGGGATTATTGACGGCCTGTCAAAGCTGCCCAGCGAATATATCAAGCGCAATGTCTGGATGACTTTCCAGGACGATCCGACCGCGTTTCATGCGGTCGATATCATGCCGCACCAGCAACTGCTGTGGGCCAGTGATTTTCCGCATACGGATTCCACCTGGCCGCGCTCCCAGCAACTACTGGCCGACCACGCAGCCCATATCACGGAAGAGCAACGCCAGGACATCATGCGGGAAAATGCCGCCAAGCTGTTCAATCTACCTGCGGGAAAGAAGTCGTGGCGGATGCACGAGGCCCCGGTGTAGGGGACCTCGCTTCCAGCCCCTCTCCCGTAAGGGAGGATAACTCCAGTGCAGTCAGCCTCGGATGACTACTTTGATACGGAGGGGCGCCATAAGCTGGGCAGCGGCATAGTATGAGCGGCGCTTTTTTTCAGGAGGGCGGACACAGGAACCTCAATTCGCTGACACGGGCTTGACTCACGATTGCGGTTTCATTCTTCGTGGCCTTTCTTGGCCAGTTTCTCGGCCAACTCAATCAAGTCCTGTTTGCCCATACGCATAAGAGCATAACGGTCTTTGCGTCTTCTCTTGGCGAGCTTGACTAATTCCCGTTGGAGCCTATGGTCTTTGACAAGGCGGGCAAAGCGGATTGCGGTATAGAGGCTGTTCCGTTCTTTGCTGAGTTCCTTGACCACGTCATCGGATTTCCACAGCTTAATGCGGTCTCGCACGAATTGACCGTTTTTCCCCGTCATGTTGGTGATATCGGAAACAGAATAGCCTTCTTTCTCAAGGCGCGCGTACTCCCGAGCCTCTTCGAGGGCAGTTGTGGTTTTCCTGCTCTCATCCGGCAAGACTGATACCTGACCGGCAACTTTTTCGTCGGTACTTTCCAAACTGACACTTTTGTCGGGTTGACGGTGAGCATGACTGTTAGCTGCCTTCGCTTGTTGGACGATGTACCTGATGGCTCCCGCGACTTCCTGGCGGCGGGCAATCAGAGTTGTTCCATCCGGCGCAACCACGCCGGCATCCACCAGCAAGGCACCACGACCGCTGCCCGGCTCTAACGAGGCTTCTTGTAGGAATGCGGCCAATGGTTGCCAATCGTCATTCTCGGCGCGCCAATTGTGGTAACAACCGGCGAGGATGCGCATAAAGGTGGCGCTGTATGCGAACGACTCGACGCGTTCCTGGGGGATGGACGGATCTTCGATTTCTCCCGACATCAGGCCAGCATACTCCTTGCGGGCTGCGGACATAAACTTGTCAGACCAAGTCAGACAACGCTCATACAAGCCGTTGATATCATTCATGTAATTATCATTGCGACTCCTGGTATTGCGCCCTTCGTACCCGATCTCTGAGGCTCGCAGGATGTCGGCCAACTGGTTGATGGATAGCAGGCAGTGGCTGCTCCGAGCTGCTGTAGTGCGGTTCATTTCGATCCGCCCACCGAACAGTTTGCTCTCATCTGCCAGATGCTTTGCTGCCTTATTGAAAGCATCACGCTGGTCAAATTGGGCCACAACGTTACCCTCAACGCGTTTGGTTTTGGAAGCGTCGGCGAACATTTGGCGTAAAGCTTTCTTATTCTCTTCGGCGTAGAGTACGACGGGAACGGAGGCATTTTCCAAAGAGTCAAGTTTAGCAGCGCGCTGTTTGTCGTCTCTCAACGCGATAAGGGCGTCTTGTATGGCGCGGCGGCGGTGCTGACCGTCGAATATCCACATCGTATTCTTACGACGGTTTTTAATACGTAATTCGCCGAAATCCTCGCTGTACTGCTCACCATGCTCGTTCTCATAGATATCGAATTTTAGGGCCCCCGGGGCAATGCCCAGCAGCATCGGTCCCAGCAGCCAATGCTCTTCTTCTTCCAGATAGTTTTGAATCTTTCTAGCATGACTAGGCGTCAAACGGCGATTAGCGTCTTTGATCACAGCCTCATCAACGCGTTGGGGTAACAGGCCATCTAGGGTGGCTAAGTCGAGCGTGAAGTAGTACACGTCGCGGCCGCCTTGTCGGAAGTGATGTGCTGGGATGGGCGCGCCGTACTGATTAGTGTCTAGGTCGCCTAAATTTGCCATTTTCATTCCTCCTGTGGATGATAGGTGGTGGATAGCCGAGCTATATGAAATTGACCTCGGCTCATCTGCTCAGTTCGCGCTCATTGTTGAACTTTTTTGCTTGGCGGACGATGTACTCAATTGCCGAGGTTGCCACCTGCATACTAGGATGTGGAGTGATGCCTCCTGGAGCGACCAACCCTGCATCCACTAGCAAAGCGCCCTCACCACTCTTCGGCTTCAGTGAAGCGTTACGCAGGAATTTTGCCAATGGTCCCCAGTCCTCGCCGTCTTTTGTCCACTCGTAATAGCAGCCAGCTAAAATTCTGATGATAGGGGCGTTGTAAGCCAATGTCTCGGAGCGGAGTTGCGGGATTTCGGAATTGTCGATTTCTCCCGCCATTAGCCCTTCGTACTCTTCCCGGGCGGACGGCATAAAATCGTCTGCCCAGACCCAACAACGCTCGTACAAATCATCGAGATTGAGCATATACTTGTCGTTGGTGTCCTTGCTGACGCGCCCTCTGTAACCGACAATGAGGGTTTTCAAGGTCGTCGCCAACTGGTAGATGGCGATTAGGTGCTGACTGGATTGGGAGACGGAGACGCGTTCCATTTCGACCCGTCCGATAAAGAGATCGCTGGATTCTTCCAGCCACAAGGCTGCCAAGTTAAAAGCGTTCCGCAAGTCAAACCGGGCCACGGTATTGCGCTCGATGGTCTTTGTCTTGGCAGCGTCAAGGAACATTTGCTGTAGGGCTTCGGTGTTCTCTTCGACGTACAGCATAATCGGGACCGAATCGCCTTGCAGAGACTTAAGCCTAGCCCGTCCTTGCTTGTTCGACTTGAGCTGGATGAGTGCATCCTTGATGGCACGGCGGCGATGCTGGCCATCGAACATTTTCATCGCATCATTGCGGTCGGTTTTGATTCGGAGTTCGCCAACAGTCAGGGGAGCGTTGTCGCTACTCGCTTGGTAAGGAAGAAACTCCACGTCATTGGGAGTGACGCCCAGCATCAACGCTCCCAGCAGCCAGCGGTCTTCTTCTTCCAGATAGTTTTGAATCTTCCTGGCATGGGACGGGGTTAATTGGCGATTGGCGTCTTTGACGACTTTATCGTCAAGACGGGGGGGGAGTACGGTGTTTAAGGTTGTCAGGTCCAAAGAGAAGGCGTACACGATGCGCCCGCCTTGGTGGAACCGGTGTGCTGGAGTGGATATGCACATTTTTCAGTCTCCTTAGTTCCTTAATTTACAGATTAAATAATCTTTTATTTTGCAAGTGTCAATAATTTTTATTTAGAGGATTATCCATATAGTCATTTTCAAGGCTCTAGATTATCTCTGCATGAGCCTTGAATTGGTATCCGCCAGAATTCCAGGCGTAGATGGCCCTACGTAACCTGAGTTCGGGTTAAGCCAGGGGGGAGGTGGGGCAGGCGGGAAGGTGAAGGGAAGGTTTCTTGGGTTGATGGCAGTAGGCGATGAGGCCACAGAGGAGATTGACGAGGAAGTTGCCGGGGCTGCGGTGGCGGGAGTGTTCGATCTGGGAGATGTTTTTGAGTTGATCGAAGATGGTTTCGACAATCGCGCGTTTACGCAGCAACAGTTTGTCCGTCCACAAGAGGAGGCGCGGTTTCATTTTGCGTTTGAGCGGAGTCAGTAAGTGGACCCCAAACGTCGTCAGCAGCTCCTTGGTTAACGCGGCAGAGATATAGCCCTTGTCCGCAAATAGTTTGCCAAAGAGCGAGTGAGCGAGTTTAGGCACCGGCTTACGGTCGTCGGTATTACCTGGCGTGAGCGCTGCCCGCAGTAACTCACCCCGGTCATTGACGACGAGGTGGAGTTTAAGGCCAAAGAACCAACCGACCGAGGTGCGTCCCCGCGCAGCCAAGTCCGCAAAGACTTTATGCTGGGCGATCCGGCGGTTATGGCACACCGCCAGTGCCGGCGCATCCACAAAGGAGGTGCCCGTACAGGAGCCATAGCACTGGCGGAGATACGCACACAGTGGCCCTAGGGTCGAAGGAATGAACTCCACAAAGCGGGAGTAGCTCACTAGGCCGGGAAACTCCGTCCGCCAGTGCCGAAGGACGTGGGTCGTGTAGAAGGCTTTGAAGGTTCGGTAGTGCGAATGGTGGAAGACGATCAGGATCGTCATCACCTCGCTCAAACTCAGGCGGCGGGCTCGCTGGCGCTGGAGACGACCGCTCGCTACGAGATGCTGGCGCCAGACGGGCTCAAACTGCTGACAAAAATCATCGACATCACAGAACACTTCCAGTAGGCTGCGCATTGAGGGACTCCTATGAGATAAGACTTTGGTTTAGGCACCAATAACCTTACCTCATTCGGAGCCCCTTAGCCCAAACTCACGTTAATTACACCTTCTTAGAATTGCAGGTCAGGTTAGCGAAGCGTAACCTGACAGCCTGCGACGATGCCTCTATAATCCGCCGGCCCTGTTCCGGCTGTAAGCCGCCGTGTGGTTCAGGAGGATTCCTGGTCGTAGATGGGTATGGCTAGGGTGCGGGCGGCGGCGGTCATCCGGTGGTCATAGCTGCCCAGCGAATACACACAGGGTCGGTGTAGAAATGATGGTAGCACTGGCTCAGCTCCCAAGAATATCATGCAATATTTCTTGGAGAGCCTTTTGATCCCGCTCCCCTAAGCGGCCCAGCTTCTTGAGGATAAGCGTTTTTTCGATAGTGGCCAGTACTGGTTTGATGACGGACGGTTTCAAAAGGCCGGCTGCTTTCCAGCCCACAATGTGGGCCTCTCCCAGCGTGGATGTTGGTCTGACCTGACTGGTGATTGCAATAATGATGAGATCAGGTCGATCTTGGTTATAAGCAGATGAACTCACTACCGCTGCCGGACGCTGCTTACTTGTGGTCTGGTCCGTAAAAGGAAATGGCGCGAGAACGATATCTCCAAACTCATAGCTGGTCATAGTCGGCATCGTCTGGATTGTCCCAGACTCGGGCAAAGGCTGACTCGGATAACTTGGTCGCTGCTTGGCTCAGGCGACGGTGGGCGTCACGCTGACAGAGGAAATCGATAAAGTCTTCGACCTCGGAGACTTTCGCCGGAGGGAGGCGGCGGATTTTTTCAGTCAACTCCCGAACATGCGCATCATCAATAGCCATGCTTACCTCTCTATTATGTCAGCGGACTCTCCAATACTTCAATAAAAAGACCCCTCACCCTGGCCCTCTCCCAGAAGGAGAGAGGATAAAAGGTAGGGGCAACCCCCTGTGGTTGCCCGGTCCCCCTACGCCTTCGGCTGCATGCCAAGGTCTACCAGCGGAGTGCGGTCCACGACTGGCATGCGTTTTGTTCCTGGCGTGAGTTTGACTGAGCCCGGTACGCGGGTGAACTGATTGACCAGGTCGATTTCCTTGGCGTATTCTTTGACCGCGGGAATGACCTCCTGGCCCATCAGACGGATGCTGCTCATCCGGTCTTCGTTGCCGACGGGACCTTGAACCTGGAAACAGGCGAATGTTCCCGGCCGCAGCACGCGGATCATGGTCTTGATCTTTTCAATGACCGTCTTGGGCGAGCCGACGATCATCAGGTAGTCGTCCTGGGCGCGCTTATACGATTTCTCCAGCTTTTGGCGGACCTCATCCAGGTCTGTACTCTTCTTTTTCCTGCGGCCCTGCTGGGCTTCTTTGAGACGGTCCGAATCAACCCCGACCCAGCCGCCGCTCGGACGCTGGGCGAGCAGGCGGATGGCGTTTTTGGAATTATAGCCCGGCGGGAGGGTATGTTCCGGTCTGGAGAACGCACTGGCTCCGCCACC
Source organism: Candidatus Binatia bacterium (assembly GCA_022824615.1). Taxonomy (GTDB): domain Bacteria; phylum Desulfobacterota; class Binatia; order Bin18; family Bin18; genus Bin18. The sequence goes on from JAJDZM010000180.1 coordinate 31,380, forward strand.
CCACACAAACCCTTTGCCCAGCTCTTGCGCCTTTTCGTCCGTGTCCGCACAGAATACCCCGATCAAATAGGCAAAATTTTCCGTGCCGGCCTGATAGCCGTTTTCCGCCGCGGTATCGGCGTAATAGTCCAGCAGGTCGCAGGTGGGACTCAGGGCGGTCACCAGGGCCAGATAGGGATAGTTATGCTGGGCCGCCCAGTGCACCGTCTCCGGGCTCAATACGCCGGGAATCCACATTTGCGGGTGCGGTTTCTGGTAAGGCAGCGCCCACGGATTGACATGTCGATAGTGAAAATGCTTGCCCTCGTAGCGCCACGGACCGGGCTTGGTCCAGGCTTGGATAATGAAGTCGTGGGCTTCGTTGAACATCTCCCGATTATAGGCCGGGTTGGCATTATTGAAGAACTGTTCGCTGCCCGCTCCGCGCACCCAGCCGGTGACGAGACGCCCCCGCGAGATCAGGTCAATCTCGGCCAACTCTTCGGCCATCCGCAGCGGATGCTTCAGCACCGGCAGCGGATTGCCGATCAGGACGATCTTGGCCTTGCTGGTAATCCGCGCCAGAATGGCGGCTTCGACATTCATGACGCTGCCCATGCAGAAGGGGTTGCCGTGGTGCTCGTTCAGCATGAGGGCATCAAAGCCGACTTCTTCGGCATAGCAGTATTCGTCGAGAAAAAAGTTATAGTCATCCGCGGCCTTTTCGCGGTCAAAACGCGAGTTGGGCAGGGCAAAGAATCCCCGGTGCTCAAGCACCTCGTCTTCGTTGACCCACCGATACGGCCGCTCAGTAAAATAGCCAAACAGCATACCCGTCTCTCCTTTTCGTTGTGTTTATTGTCCGGTAAATACCGGCTCCCGTTTTTCCACAAACGCCCGGGCCGCCTCTTTGGCATCCTCGCTCCCCGTCAGCTCGTGCGTCATATTTTGCTCAAAGCGATACCCATCGCGCAGATTCATAAACTCAATCGCATTCATGGCATGTTTGGCAAGCCGGATGGCCAGCGGACTTTTGTCGGCAATGACTTGGGCCAGAGTCCGGGCTTCGTCCATGAGTTGCTCCGGCGGAACAACTTTTTCAACAATGCCCCGACGGTATAGCTCCTCGGCGCCGATCCGTTCTCCCGTGTACATCATCTTGCGGGCTTTATAGACACCGAATAAGCGCTGGGTATGACGACCGCCCCCCAACAGACCAACATCAATCTCAGGCAGACCGAGCAGCGCCCGTTCTGACGCAATCAGCATATCGCAGGATGCCACCAGGGCGAGCCCTCCACCGAGCGCTGGACCATTGATCGCACCGATGACGGGGACAGAACATTCCAGAATGGAATGAAAAGCTTCGCGGGCCGCCCGTGAGTGAGCCCACATGGCCCCGTGACGCGGCTGTTGAGCGCCGTCATCCAGTGAGCGCGAACGCGCTTTCATATCTGCGCCCGCACAAAAACATTTCCCCGCCCCGGTAAAGATGGCCACCCGGACATCGGCCCGATTGTTCAAGGCGTCAAAAGAGGCCTGAATCTCATCAAACATCTGCCGGTTCATGGCATTCACGGGCGGGCGATCAATCGTGACCGTAGCAATATAGTCTCTGATATCGGTTTTAATGATTTCAGCGTCCATACACACCCCATTTACGTGTGATGCACATTCCCAGGGACTCGCGCTCGCCAGATATACGAGGACTGCCGGGCCGGGTTCCCTTTTGCATCACCTGTCCGAGTCTGAGAGCGCACTGTACTGGAAGTGTGGGCAGATGTCGATGATTCCCAGGATAGCTATCGAGGTGTTCTTTCACTCTTCTCGTTTGCCTTTCGGGTCTGCCGGGGCAGGGTCAAGAGATCAACGCACCACCAGACCCCAAGAACAGGCAGCGCCAGTAGCCCGCTCATCAGGGACAGGCTCGGGGAGGGGATGGTGAGCACGAAATTCTGATAGAGCTTCGGGAGCGCCAGACCAATGACGAGCGGGATACTCGGAGAAGGAAGAATGAGCACTTGGGTGAGGGCCCAGAGTCCTGCCCAGGTCGCCAGCAGAAAAAAGACACCCTTCAGCGGCTTTCCCAAGTAGATCATATGCAAGCCAAAGAGACCAAAAAGGCTCAAAGCAAATAAGAGGTAGGCCCGGCCAAGCGACTTTTTCATCTTTTTCGTCCAGGAACGGATAGCGCACTCAGTGTAATCGGTCAGAAGATGAAGGCCAAGATGTTGCTGTGTATAGTGCTTCTCGCCGTGTTCTGTTAGAGCACAATTCTGTGAGAGCATGGGGCAGTCGCGTTTGCGCGCAGAGTCAATCGAATGAGGGGAGATGCTTATGCCAGGACGATTAGCGGATAAGGTCGCATTAATTACCGGCTCCGGCGGCGGACAGGGACGGGCCGCGGCAGTGATGTTCGCCCAAGAGGGTGCAAAGGTCGTTGTCACGGACATTAAAGTCGAGGGTGGCAACGAGACAGTAGAGCTGGTCAAAGCGGCCGGAGGAGAGGCCGTGTTTCAAGAGACGGACGTCTCAAATGCGGCCGATATCAAAACGGCGGTTGACTGTGCGGTCGAGACGTACGGTGGTTTACACATTATATATAACAACGCGGCTGTCCTGCATAAGCACGACACGACCGTCACCAACCTTGAAGAGGAGATGTGGGATTTCGTTCTGAATGTGAATCTCAAGAGCGTCTACCTGGGCTGTAAACATGCGATTCCCGAAATGACCAAGGTCGGGGGCGGATCGATTATCAACGTTTCTTCGCTGGCCGGGATCCTGGGCGTCGGGAATGTCCACGCCTATACTGCGGCCAAAGGTGGCGTTGTTTCGCTCACCAAAGCGATTGCGACGGCCTATGCTTCCAAGAACATCCGCTGCAACGCTATCTGTCCCGGCGCTGTGGATACGCCGATGATGGCCCACGTTCTGCATGGTTCCAATCCCAAACGCCTGGAACGCGTGGCCAAGAGCCACCCCCTCGGCCGTGTGGGCACGCCAGAAGATGTGGCGTCCATGGGACTCTTTCTGGCCTCGGATGAGTCGTCATGGGTGACCGGTTCGGTATTCACGGTTGACGGGGGATATGCCGCCCAATAGGTCATGAGCGTGACGAAAGCGAAAGGAGAGACTGGATGCGGAGCCAGCCCGGACATCTCAACCATCTTGAATATCTGATCGGCCTGAGCGCAGGACTCATCGGCCTTCTTGGTTTCAGCCTTGTTTTTTACGTGCAGCCCCTCTGGGCTGCGGAAGACCACAACGGGCGACCGGAGAAAACCTGGAAGACGCTGGCCGAGCTCTCTGAAGGAGAGCGGATGGCTATCGATATGGCACAGGACACGCCGCGCGATGCGACCATCCCGTATCTGCCGGCCGAAGCCTATCCGTTTCGCGCTCCCTATACGGCTGAGGAAATGGGCTTTCGCGCTATGGAATTCCCGCATATGCCGCGTTGGAACTGCGTCCAGGTCGAAGATATGGGGCTGCTGACTCCCAGCGGTTCTCTGTCCAGTTCGCAAATCCTCGTCCTGGTCCATTACCGGAAACCCGAGGGCCTGACGGGGCACCTGACCGCGCAACCGGGAGAACTGTTGGCTCACTGGCTGACGCAGGATCTCTCTCCACCTGAAAATTATGGCAACCAAATGCTCTTCATCACCTACCGGACCGACCAGGAAAAGCGTACCAAGGCCGACCTGTTCGGCTATTCGCCGGCCATCCGTCGGGTCCGCCGCTTCCCGCAACCCCAGCGCGAAGACAAAATGGCCACCTGGCCGATGACGTTTGATGACTCGCTCGGGCGCGACGCCTGGGAGTTTTCGTGGCGCGTGTTGGGAACCGATACCCTGACCGAGACGGTCCGTTTTCCGAAAACGCGCCCGATCATCACCCTAGCGACACCAGAAGGGGCCTTTACCGACGTGCCCGTCAAAGACCTGAAAATCATGGGGGACGACTATCCGCATTATCAGCCGGATGGCGGCGTGCGGACCTACGTCCTGGAAGCTCGCCCAAAGTCGGACTGGCTGCCGGATTATTACGCCAGCAAGGTGGTGTATTGGCTGGAGCAGCACTACTTTTATCCGCTTCGGATGGAGGTGTACGGACAGCAGGATGAGCTCATCTTTGTTGAGGAGCGGATTACCCAAATGATGAACCCGAACCTCGGGGATCACGGCTATCACAACCTGATTGCGGTCTGGTGGGATGCTCAGGCAGATTACTATGGCTACACGGTGCATGATGCCATGCAGGTCAAAGAATGGTCACAGAAAGACGTGGATGTATTCTTCTCGCCCGACTTCATGCGCCGCGGCTGGTTCCCCGCGCCCTTAAAAACTCAGGCGATCATCAGAACTCCGGAGGAATTCTTTTTACGTCCGCATTTATACAAGGATAAATTTCCTGAGGAGCGAAACTTGCAGTTAGCACCTGTCATTGAGGCGCGCATTCGCGCCCAAGACGCCGCCGGGCAGATTGTTTTTGGGGAAGAGCACGAACTCGTTCAGACGAGTGCTGCACCGAACTGAAGCACGCGCTGACTATCCATCGGCTTGGGGCTTAAAGCCACCAAAGATCGCAAAATTTAGAAACTTCCAATAGCAGTCCACAACCGCAAAGCCGGCCTCTCGCCACCAGTTGAGCTGGGGCTCCAGTGGGGCGATGTGGCTGTGCTGCCCCTCGGGGCGCGGCAGGGCGGTCCGCACTTGGCGAATTTCTTCGAGCGAGTGGAGCTCTCCGGTCTGCTCCTGGACCTGCTGCTGAATCACTCGGTCAGCCAAGGGCGTAAACTGGTCGCGTAACGCCGGGTCGCCGGCAACGACATCATTGTTGAGAAACAGACCGCCAGGCTGGAGCAGGTTGAACACCTCGGCACATAATTGTCCTTTACGACTGTCAGTCAGGTGATGCAGCGCAATGGCTGAGACTGCGGCATGAAACGGGCCGGGCAGATCGGCATGCCAGGTGGGATCGGCCAGGTCACGCAGAAAAAATTCGACGTGCGAGCCATATTTGTTGAGGCGGGGCTCAGCATGCTCGTGCATGGCGGTCGAGCCGTCAACCCAGGTGACGGTTGCGTGTGGATAACGGGAGAGAATTGTCTCCGTGACCGCACCATAGCCCGCGCCTAAATCGAGCACGCGAATCGGTTCATCAGCCGACCAAGGGAAGAGGTCGAGCAGGGTATTGAGTTGTTCAAGGCGCTTCGGAATCAAGAACGCACTCCGCCGTACAAAATAGTCAACTTTGTCCTGATCTCCCCAGCCACACAGAGTATCGGGCTCTGCCATTGGTTTTCCTCCTGTACGATCTCGACTCTATCAATACGTCAGAACGGTCTTGGCCAACTCTTCCAACTCTAAGCCTCCTCCCTCATAAAGGTTTCGTTGCTATGGGGTCAATCTTCCAGCTAATGTATCGTGCGTGTAGCTGAGGTGGTATGACGCCTACCTAAGGAGGGAGCCATGATCGTCCAAGCACGCAAACAATATAAAGTCACCGCTGAAGAGAGTGTTCCGATGAAAACCCGGGACGGGGTCACGCTGTATGCTGACATCGTCAGGCCGGACTCGGACGAGCGTTTTCCCGTCCTGCTGATCCGCACTCCGTATGGCAAAAAGGGCTCCGCCGACCCCAATGGCTTCAATGCCTCATACGCCCAGTATGGTTATGTTCTTATTACCCAGGACTGCCGCGGCCGTTTCGAGTCCGAAGGAGAGTACGACACGATTTTTCAGGAAGCTGCCGACGGCTACGATGCCGTCGAATGGGCCGCCCGCCTGCCGTGGTCGAACGGCCGGGTGGGGACGACCGGCCAGTCCTATATGGGGCTGACGCAGTATCTGATTGCCTGTAACGACCCCATGCCGCCGTCCCTCCAGTGTATGGCGCCGGTTTCCGCTTCGGCCGATTATCATGCCAGTTGGATCCATCAGACCGGCGGGGTGTCAAAGTGGGGCTGGATGGTGCCGTATGCCATCTTCAAGGGTCTGAACACGCTCAAGCGCCAAGGCCGCAGAGACCTCATGGAAAAGATGAAGGAATATGTCGAAGGCGGCGAGTTAGCCGGCGTGCGGACGACCCGCTGGGGCCTGAACGCCTTCACTCCCCTGACAGACGAATGGTATCGTCACCTGCCGATCAAGGATTGGGGTGAATTGCTCAAAGAAACCGCCCCATATATGGCCGATCACATCGCCCATGCCGACGACGGCGAGTACTGGTATCGGGCCAATGTGAACCGCTTTGCCGAGACTATTCGGACGCCGATGCTCCATGTGACCTCGTGGTACGACACGTTTGCCGAGGGTGGGCCGGCCGCCTATCAGAGTATTACTGCACGGAGTCGGTTTGAAGTCGCCCGCACCGGCCAACGGCTGATCATTGGCCCGTGGGGCCATCTCTTACCCTATACGACGCCGGCTTCGCGCGGTGCGGGTGACATTGATTTTGGTCCGAACGCCTTGATCGACCTCAACGAGACCTTGCTGCGCTGGTTCGATTATTGGCTCAAAGACGTAGCCAACGGGATGATGGACGAACCACCGGTCAGCATCTTCACGCTGGGTGAAAACCGTTGGCAATACCTGCCCGACTGGCCACCGCCCAACATGCGCCAGATGCGCTATTTCCTGCATAGTGGTGGTGAGGCGAACACCCTCACCGGGAACGGGACACTATCAACCGTGCCGCCTGGCCGGGAACAAGTAGACACCTATGTCTATGATCCTGACAATCCGGTTCCGTCACTGGGCGGGAATAACCTGGCCGTAGATATGGGCGTCCAGGATCAACGCCCGGTCGAAGAACGTCATGATGTCCTGGTCTATACCTCCGAACCGTTCACCCAAGCGCTGGAAATCACCGGACCGGTATCGGTGACGTTGTGGGCGTCGTCTTCAGCCGTTGATACGGACTTTACGGCCAAGCTCGTTGACGTCCATCCGGACGGCTATGCGCAGAACTTGCTCAATGGTATCATCCGCGCCCGTTACCGGGACTCTGCGACCACGCCTACATTGATGGAAGCGAACAGGCCGTATCAGTTTACGATTGATCTCTGGGCGACGAGCAACGTCTTCCTGCCGGGCCACCGTCTCCGGCTGGAAATCAGCTCCAGCCATTTCCCGGAGTTTGACCGCAACCTGAACACGGGCGAGCCGTTTGGCGAGGGAACGCAGGGAGTATCCGCCCAGCAGACGGTATTCCATCAGGAAGACCGGACGTCCTTTGTCCTGCTACCGGTGATTCCCCGATAGGAAACCGGATAGCGCAAAACGAGTGAGTGAGAAGCCTACTGGAGTGTACTAAGCATGCGGGCCCTGGTTATTGGCGGGACTGGACCGACCGGTCACTTTGTCGTGAATGGATTGATTGCGCGTGGATTCGAGGTGTCCATCTTGCACACGGGCAACCACGAAGTGGCCGAGATTCCCGAATCCGTGATCCATATTCATACCAACCCGTTCGATGAGCAGGCACTCCGGGGCGCCCTCGCTGATTCTTATTTTGATATAACCCTCGCCATGTACGGCCGCTTACGGCGGGTGGCCGAGATTATGGTCGGCCGGACGGAGCGGTTTATTTCGGTCGGGGGAGGACCTGCCTACCGGGGCTTTATGAACGCGGATATGGTCCATCCGCCGGGACTGCCTGTGCCCACTGGGGAGGACGCGGTCAAGACGACGAGCGAAGCAGAAGATGGCAAAGGCTACCGGGTGTATCGCTCGGAAGAAGTAGTTTTCACACACCACCCGAGCGCCACGCATTTTCGGTATCCCCAAATTTATGGCGCCTATCAAGTCGTTCCACGCGAATGGTCCATTGTCCGCCGCATCTTGGACAAGCGGCCTTTCATCATCATCCCGGACGATGGCTTATCGCTCAATCACTCCGGCGCTGCTGCCAACGCCGCGCACGCCCTGCTGTTGGCCGTGGACCACCCCGAGGTTGCTGCCGGGCAGGTATATAACTGTGGCGATGATCATGTCTTGACCCTCAAGCAAGTCGTACAACTGTGTGCCGAAGCGCTCGGTCACGAGTGGGAGATGATCTCGATGCCGTACGATCTGGCCGTCAGTGCCAGACCGTTAATCTCACAACCCTGGACGACCCACCGGATGTTTGATCTCAACAAAATCAAATCAGAACTGGGCTACCGGGATATTGTCTCGCCGGTTGAGGGCATCAAACAGGCGGCGGTCTGGTTACGCGACCATCCATTGGCATATGGGGGGCGGGAGGAAGTGATGCTGCAAGACCCGTTTGACTATGCGGCCGAGGATCGCTTGGTCGCCGCCTGGAAGCGGGCCATTCAGTCGATACCGAAAGATTTGTTTCGGCAAGAGCCCGGCTTTACCGCATCCTATAGCGGACCGGGCGGCTCTCAGCGCAAAGGTAGCTGGTGAGAGCGTGCGGACACGGCCTCATTTCCTATTCCGAATCCGGGAGTGACCAGGGCACGTCTGCCCACGTAGCATCTGTCCAGCCGTCGAGATTATAGTGACTCATGCACTCTCGACCAGGGAAAGCCCGAAATGGCCCCCTTTCCCCCGAATCGTTGCCGCTGCCCTAGAACAGGCTGTACGCCTCCTGTCCAAAGAACGTGGCTCCCCAGTTCTCGGCGGTTCGGTCGCCGTTCATCATGTAGTGGGTTCGAACCATGTTGAGGTCCCGGAAGATCCGTTCCATAGGCTGACCGGTCAGAGCGGCGCTCGTGCCGCTCGCGTCGAAGAGCGGCTCCACGGCCTCGCGGGCGAGGTGGAGCGTCTGGTGGGCGAGCATGAAGGTCCGTCGCGTCTCTTCCTCGGTCACGTCGACGGGACCGCTCTGCGCGATCTGCTCCATGCGACGCTTCTGACCATCGATGATGCGTTGGAGCACCGCCTGGGCGGCGTCGGTCTTGGCGCGCGCGAGACCGATGAGGCGCTGTACCGATCGCTCGTTCTTGACGGGCGTAAACGGCGGATAGCTATTGACCTTCGTCATCGCCCGCTCGTAAAAGGCGTCGAGCGCTGACTCTGCGAGGCCCACACAGATGCACGCCAGCTCGGCGAGGAAGACGTCGAACGGCGACGTCCGGTAGAAGGGATTCTCGTGGACGCCGTAACCCGGGGCCCGACCCGCGAACCAGGGAAGCTGGGAGAGCACGCGCCGCTCGGGGACGAAGACGTCCTCGATGATCGCCTGCTTCGAGCCGGTTCCGCGCAGGCCCATGACGAACCAGTCGTCGAAGACCTCGCATTCCTCCTGCCGGAGGTACGCGAGGATCGTGTCCCGGGGAGGCCCGCCCGCCGTATCGCCGGGAACGACCGCGGAGACACCGAGCCAGTTCGCGTAGTCGCCGCCGGAGTTGTAGTTCCAGCGGCCATTGATGCGGTATCCCCCGTCGACGGGGATGGCCGTCCCCTGCGGTGCGAAGGTCATCGGCGAGCGGAAGTCTCCGTCGTCCCCGTACATCTCGATCTGCCCCTCTTCGGGTACCCCGGCCATGTGGAAGACGTGGGCCGCCGTCAGGCAGAGCACCCAGCCCGATGAGCCGCAGCCCCGCGTGATCTCGATCATGACGTCGCAGAAAGTCCGCAGATCGAACTCGTAGCCACCGAAGCGGCGCGGCTGCAGGATCCGGTAGAAGCCCGCGTCCAAAAAGTCCTTGTAGGTCTCGGGCGGGAGCGTGCGCAGACGGTCCGCCGCCTCCGCCCGTTCGCGGAGGCGCGGTACGAGTTCGCGAGCTCGAGCCACCATCGCTTCGGGCGTGAGGTTCGGCTCGGGGGGATCGATCGGCATGCCTCGCTCCGAGCCGTGCATAGGCCTGGCTTCGGCAGCCACTCTGTTCGATTCTTGCATTGGTTGCCCTTTTTTGCCTTTTGAATCTATGGATAAACGGATGACGACTCAAAAGTCGGCCCGCAGGGCTCGTAAGTCACCCATGGTTTCCCCGTCCCAATTTTTCCGACAGCTGAGCAACGGTAACACGCGCTCGCCAAAGGTCTGAATCCCCGCGACCCAGTCTGGCCAGCAGAATAGCATGCCCTCAATATTGTGATCTTCAGCGATATTGTCAATCTTCCGAGCCACGGTTTCATAGGAACCAACTAGGACGGGTACGTTCATAAACACCATATTCCCGGCTTCAATGTCCCCGGCCAGCAAGTCTGCGTCAGCGCCGGCATCTTCATTCCGAAACTGTCCCGATGTACCACCTTTAACCGTATCCAGACTGGCGGAGTAGACCAGTGATTTAATGGCTTCGATATCACCACTGGCCACAATATCGGCAGCTGTCTGCCAGGCTTGGCCGTCGGTTTCTTCTGCGACAATTTGAAACAAGCCGTAGGTGCCCACCCGCGTCCCATATTTTGTTCCGGCTTGCTTCAGGCCGGAGGCGATAGTATGCAGCCGTTCGGGTGCGACCATCGCAAAGCTGTGTCCACCGACCTGAGAGACAAAATCCTGTCCGGCGCTCGACTGCCCCGCCGAGACAAGGGGAATCTCGTGGGTGGGAGTGGGAAAACACTGACAGTCGTCCAAATCAAAATAGGCACTGTGGTGGGTCATGGTCCCGTCTCTCCACAAGGTCCGCAGCACGTGTACGTAGTCAAGCGCATACGCATAGCGTTGCTCGTAATACGCATCCCCGCGCCACAGACCCATCTGGGCATACTCAGGCTTGTTCCAGCCGGTGACAATATTGAGCGCGACACGACCACCGCTAATATCGTCCAGGGTTGCCATGGTGCGCGCCACATAAGCCGGGTGAAGCGCAAGGAGCGATGCGGTCGGAATCAAGCCGATCCGCTGCGTTACCGTGGCTAAGGCTGAGGTCAGTGAAAACGACTCCAGGCACCCATCCCAATATCCGGTCTCGCCTCCAAACCCACGAAATTTCATCATTGATAGGACGAAATCGAATCCGAAACGCTCCGCTTCAAGGGTAATATCTCTGTTCAGCTCCCAGGTTGGCATATACGGCGGAATTGCCTTGCTCATGATATAGCCATTGCTGCCGTTCGGCAGAAAGACCCCAAACTTCATTGGATTCCTCCGTCAGGAGAACCTTGGCCCAACATGAATCGGCCTGAGTAATACCTTTGCCAGCGTGTGACTCGACATCAACCCATACATCCTTATTTCTGCCCCATAGCACCCTGCCTGACCCTGTCAACATTACGGAGATGGGATTGTCACATGGAACATGGTATGTGGCAATTGACGAATCGAGACATTAAACACAAGGGCCTGCGAGCATTGTTCGAGCGAGGGGATGTACGCTCCCTCCCCACGAGCTTGGTTCCGCGGATTCGGTGCATCCTGTCAGACCTGGACGTGGCAATAGGACCGAGGGACCTGGATATGCCCGGCTATCGACTCCACCGGCTAACAGGCGACCGTCGCGGCTACTCGAGTGTGCGCGTCTCTGGGAACTGGTGCATTATCTTCCGCTTCGTGAATGGCGAGGTCGCAGACGTAGACCTGCTCGATTACCACTAGGGTTTACCTATCTGAAGAGGAGACGACTTATGGCGACGATGTACGACCCCGCGCACCCTGGCGAAAGCCTGCGGGACGCAATGGCGGCAGCAGGCTGGACCGTGACCGGGACGGCCGCCAAGCTTGGATGCACACGGCAGACATTCTCGCGGCTGCTGAACGGTCGCACCGGCGTCTCGCCGGCGATGGCGCTGGCTTTGGAACGCATCGGGTGGAGCAATGCCGCGTTCTGGGTCCGACGCCAGGCGCAGTACGACCTGGCCCAAGAGCGGTTACGTCAGGAGAGGGCGGCCGCGTGACGGGAGGGCGAGTCGCGGGCGCTACATATAGTGCGGCAGGATTTCTTCGCCGACTTTCCGGATGGAGCGTTTGACTTCTTCGATCGGCAGGAGGCCCTGGTCGCCCTGCCAGATAAACCACTCCGGGTTTCCCGCTTCGATGAGCTGATCCATAGCGCGACGGATATCGCTCGTTGTTCCGGCCAGGGCAAAATTCGAGCCGATCATCCGTTCGGGAGTAGCTTCGGAGGCAGGCATCGGACCCTCGCCGTATTTTTTGTTGTCGGCCTCGGTGCGGAAGGCTTCAAGAAAGCCGAAGTGGTAAAAGAAATTCTGAAAGCCATAGCCACAAAAGCCGGCGGCGAGCATCTTCCTGGCAGCCTCTTGGGTGTCTCCGGGATAGATCGCGCGTAGCACACCGAGCGATTCGCCGAATTTAAGTGCACGGCCGGCGGTCTTGGCTTCTTCGACATGGGTCTTAGCGAAAAAACGCACTTGGTCGTGGTCGGAAATGAACAGGGTCGGCACGATGTTCTCCCTGGCACACCAGCGGACGGTAGCCTCGCTCATGGAGAAGGCCTGGAAGAGGGTGGGGTGGGGCTTCTGATACGGCTTGGGTACGACATCGATCATCTGGACCCGGCCGTTGTCATCGACCTCGCCCGGAGAGCCGTGTTCGCGCGTCCATTCGTGGGCTTGCCAGGGCGTACCCTCCTCATAGGGATACGGATACTCGTAGTGTTTGCCCTTGAACCGAAAGGGTTCATCCTTCCAGGCCAGTTTCAAAATCTGAAACACCTCCTCAAACGCCTCGCGATTACGCACATCGATGTCGCTCTGATCGCTGGTCGTCGCGCCAACGTGAATCTTCTGCGCCATGGGACTGAGCCAGCGGGATTGATACCCGCGGGCAAACCCGACGTGCGTGCGCCCTTTGGTGAGTTGGTCAAGCCAGGCAATTTCCAGGGCGAGCCGCAACGGGTTCCAGCCCGGCAGGACGTAGCCGATAGGACCGACCTTGAGCGTTGAGGTCTGGTGAATGACGTATTGGGTCAGAAGGGGCAGACTACCGATTTCCATGCCTTCGGTATGCAGATGGTGCTCGGGAAAGGCGACGCCGGTGAAGCCCAGGTCTTCCACCATGCGCGCAATCTCGGCCACCTCGTCGAACATTTTTTGCCAGCGCTCGGTGTGGTGGGCAATCGGCCGGAGGTCCTTTCGCTCTTGGGGGGTGGCGGGAATGGACGGTAGACAAAAGTACATGAACTTCATACGAAATCTCCTTCCTGACGGGCGTCTCCTTACTTACAGGATCATTTTGACGCTGGGAATACGCTTGAGATTCTTGAAGATAGTATTCCGCTCCTCTTCGTTCTTGACGTGAACGGAGAGATTCCACGACGTGTATTTTCCCGTCCGACTGCGACGCGATTCGCTGAACTGATACTCGAAGGCCTCAAGCATTACGACGACCGCGTCCGCTATCCGCGTCCTGTCAGCACCGATGATCTTGAACGACCAGATGCACGGATATTCAATTTTTGGCGAATCCAAAGAGTCCTCCTCTTGACGCTGAGCCCCGCTCCAGGCATGTCAGCCGGGTTCCTCGCCCGTATTGCTACTGCCGAACACGCCGATAGACGCTCATCCTTGTCGATCACTCCGATGTAGGCTAAGACGCTAACAGTCCGGCTGGATCAACCGCTTGATCCTGACCGTGATCGAATGTTGACACAAGGGGGGATTCCGATGACACAACCGCTGCATACCGTTCGTCAGTTAGCCTATGTGGTCAGAGACATGGACGCCGCGCTCAAATACTGGGTGGATGTGCTGAAGGTCGGACCGTTCTATGTGTTTGAACACTGTCCGCTCCGAAATCAGCGCTACCGGGGCAATCCCTCGAATGTGGATGTGACTCTAGCCCTGGGCAATAGCGGCGCCCTCCAGATCGAACTGATCGTGCAGCATAACGACGAGCCGTCCGTCTATAAAGAATTCCTGGATGCCGGTCGGGTCGGCGTCCATCATTTCGGCCTGATGCCCGAGGACTACAAGGCCGCCTATGCCCAGTATCAAGAGCTAGGCCATGAGGCCGCGTTTGAGTGCACGGTCGGCAATGCCGAACTGGTGTATTTTGACACGGTCAACACCATCGGTCATTACACCGAGTTGTGGGACAATAATGCTGTCTTCAAGGATTTGTTTATGCTAGTTGAGAACGCGGCAAAAAACTGGGACGGTAAGAACCCCGTCCGACCGGGACCGTTATAAACAAGTTGTCAAGCAAGCCTGCTCACCTAGTGGGAGCGGAAAAAAGGCCCAACACCAGGCAACAAAAACGTCACAACAATGCAGAACAGGAGGATATTATGCATTGGCAGATAGGTGATACCAAAATCACCAAGGTTGAGGAGATCGTGTATCCGGAATTTTCGGATGTGTTGCCGACCGCAACACCCGAGGTCGTGAAACAGGTCGAGTGGCTCTTTCCCCACTTCGTCACGCCCGAAGGGGCGCTCTCCCTGAGCATTCATGCGCTGATCGTGGACACGCCCGGTGCGACCGTGGTGGTGGACACCTGCATCGGCAACAGTCGCGACCGCGCTCCCTTGGACATCATGAGCAATCTTTCGACCTCCTTCTTGGACGACATGAAGGCGGCCGGTTACGACCCGGACGGCATCGACTATGTCATGTGCACCCACCTGCATCTTGACCATGTGGGCTGGAACACGAAGTTGGTTGACGGTAAATGGGTCCCGACCTTTCCGAACGCGTCCTATCTGATGGATCAGAAAGAGCTGGAGCTGTTTGGCAATATTGACGACGACATGATCGCCAGCCTGCCAGCCGATGCGGTGGATTTCTTCAATATCCAACGCCGCGTGTTTGAGGACTCCATGCAGCCGGTTTTTGATGCCGGTCTGGCCAAGTCGATCGACGCGCCGACGACGATTTGTGAAGGGGTGCGGCTGATTCCGAC